>JANNAT010000043.1:0-9794 GCA_031384605.1 Cypionkella sp. | reverse complement strand
GAACAGGGGCGCCCGTAAAGATACGAATCGCCTCGCCAGGCCCAAGGGCGGCGGTGAAGGCATGGCCTGCGCCTGCTTCGCCGATTATGGTAAAGATCGCTCCGGGTGTTGCCATGCCATTTACAGCGTAGCCATCCATTGCAGAGGCGGGAAACGGGGGTTGATCCCTGTTTGCGATTGCAGGGCCGGGCATATTGCGGCCATTGGCACGCAGGAGGGGCACCATTTCAGTGGTCAACGGGCGGACAAGGGCAAAGACGCGGGCAAGCGCTTCTTCAACCGTGATCATAAAATCGCCTCGTAACGCCCTGATTTACCGCCATCTTTCAATATAAGCGTAATGTCCGTTATGCGCATGGATTTTTCGACAGCCTTCAGCATGTCGTAAACGGTCAAGCAGGCTACCGACACGGCCGTCAGCGCCTCCATCTCCACCCCGGTTTGGCCTCCGGTTTTCACCGTTGCTTCAACCACAATGCCCGGTAATTCCGGATCTGGCCGCAGATCAAGCGACACGGATGTGATCGGCAAAGGATGGCATAGCGGGATCAGATCGGCGGTTTTCTTGGCCGCCATGATGCCCGCAAGGCGCGCCACGCCCAGAACATCGCCCTTTTTGGCGCGGCCTTCGGTGATCAGCGCCAGCGTTTGCGCTGTCATCTTCACAGCACCTCGCGCCACGGCCATGCGGGCCGTTACCGGCTTGCCCGACACATCGACCATATGCGCATGGCCTTGCGCGTCGAAATGGGTCAGTTCCGGATCGCTCATGCGCCACCTTCCGATGTCAGCGGGCTGGCAAGGATGGCGCGGGTGGCGGCGGCCACATCATCTTGGCGCATCAATGCCTCGCCAATCAGGAAACACCGCGCGCCATAGCGGGCGACATCGGCCAGATCGGCGGGGGTGAACAGCCCGGATTCCGAAATGATCATCCGGTCGGCAGGCACAAGACGGGCCAGATCGCGGGTGGTTTGCAACGTCACCTCAAAGCTGTGCAGATTGCGGTTGTTGATGCCGATCAGCGGTGATTTCAACCGTAAGGCGCGGTCCAATTCGGCGCGGTCATGCACCTCGATCAGCACATCCATGTGCCATCCCAGCGCCGCGTCTTCCAGTTCCGCCGCTTGTGCATCCGACAAAGATGCCATGATGATCAAGATGCAATCGGCGTTCAGGGCGCGAGATTCTGTGACCTGATAGGTGTCATACAAAAAATCCTTGCGCAGGCAGGGCAGTTTCGTCGCTGCATGTGCCGCCGTCAGAAAGGCATCGGCACCCTGGAAGGATGGCGTGTCGGTCAGCACCGATAAACAGGTGGCCCCGCCCATCTCGTAGCTGCGTGCAAGAGCGGGGGGGTCGAAATCGGCGCGGATCACACCCTTGGAGGGGCTGGCTTTCTTGATCTCGGCGATCAACCCGTATCCTGTGGTTGCAGCATCCGCCAAAGCGCGGCCAAATCCGCGGGGGCTGGGCGCATGGCGCGCGGCTTCTTCCACCTCTGACAGCGCGCGCGTGGCCTTGCGGGCGGTGATTTCGTCCAGTTTATAGGCTTTGATGCGGTCAAGAATGGTGGTCATAAAGGCAGCCCGATCAAATTTTTATGGCGTGCGTCACGCATGGGTTAACCGCGCAAGCGCCGCGATTTTGGATTTTGCAGCACCTGAATCAATCGAGGCGCGCGCCATTTCGACCCCTTCTTTCAGGTTTGTGGCCCGGTCAGCCACCATCAGCGCCGCGGCGGTGTTGAACAAAACTGCATCGCGGTAGGCACCTTTTTCGCCGTCCAGCAATGCCCGGAAGGCCGCGGCGTTCTCGGCTGGGGTGCCGCCAAGGATCGCTTCAAACGGATGCACTGGCAGGCCTGCGTCTTCGGGGTGCAGGATAAATTCGCGCAACTTGCCGTTTTCGACGGCAACCACGGTGGTAGGTGCTGCGATGGAAATCTCATCCGTGCCGTCGCCGCCATGTACCAGCCATGCCTTTTCCGTGCCCAGCGCCAGCAGGGTTTCGGCCATCGGCCGGATCAGCGCGGCAGAGAACGCACCGGTCAATTGCCGCGTCACCCCTGCCGGATTGGTCAGCGGGCCAAGGATGTTAAAGATCGTGCGGGTGCCCAATTCGGCACGTACCGGCATCACATGGCGAATGGCGGGGTGGTGCATCGGGGCCATCATAAATCCGATGCCAGCCTGCGACAAACACCGTTCCACCACATCGGGGCCGACCATCACGTTCAGGCCCAGCTCGGTCAGTGCATCGGCTGCGCCCGATTTGGACGACAGGTTGCGGTTGCCGTGTTTGGCCACCACCACGCCTGCGCCTGCGGTGACAAAAGCCGTCGCAGTCGAGATGTTCAGCGTGCCTTTGCCGTCACCGCCGGTGCCCACGATATCCATAGCACCCGCCGGGGCCACAACCGCATGGCATTTAGACCGCATCACAAAGGCCGCGGCGGCGAATTCATCCACCGTTTCGCCCCGAGTGCGCAGGGCCATCAAAAAGCCGCCCATTTGCGCGGGCGTCGCGGTGCCTTCGAACAACGCGCCAAAGGCTGCTTCGGCCTCAGCCCGCGTCAGGCTGCGGTCGCAGGCGATGGCGATCAGCGGGCGTAAGATATCGCTCATGCAAGAACCCGGGCTTTTGCCGCATCCAGAAAATTGCGCAAAAGTTGATGACCATGTTCGGATGCAATGCTTTCGGGGTGAAACTGCACGCCTTCGATCGGTTTATCGCGGTGTCGCAGGCCCATGATGGTGCCGTCTTCCAGCCAGCCCGTCACTTCAAGACAATCGGGCAGGGTGGTGCGATCCACCACTAGCGAATGATACCGGGTGGCCAGAAACGGCGAGGGCAGCCCTGCGAACATACCTGCGCCCGCGTGATGCACCACGCCCATCTTGCCATGCACGATCTCGTGGCAGCGGATCACATCGCCGCCAAACGCCTCACCAATGGTTTGATGGCCCAGACAAACCCCCAGCAAAGGAATGTCCATCGAAGCTGCCGCCTTCGTCAGCGGCACACAAATCCCCGCCTGTGCAGGGTCACACGGCCCCGGCGACAGCACGATCAGTTCGGGTCGCAGCGCAATCGCCTCTTGCACAGACATCGCATCATTGCGCACCACGCGCACATCAGCGCCCAACTCGCCCAGATAATGGACAAGGTTGTAGGTAAAGCTGTCATAGTTGTCGATCAGAAGAAGCATCTTGCGGGGTCCGGTCGGAAAAGGGATGAAGGCGGCGTCAAGGCACGCTATAGATGGGCCAGTCTGCGGGCGGGCGTCAAGGGTAAGTGACGCCATACCGCAGGCGAGGACGTGATTGAGGCGATGGAGTGCACAGGTGATCCGTAACTTTGTGGCAGGCACGCTTTGGGGCGTGGTGGTGGCGGGCGTCGGTCTGGCGGTGGTATCGCAAGTGGCACCGCTGCCAGTGCCGGTGCAGAGCGTTGGTGCTGATGCGGCGGCGGCGGGCGATGCCGCGCCAGCAAAGCCTGCGGCGATGCCAGAGGTCGCAGAACCCGGCGTGCCAAAAGCCGAACTTGCCCCTGCGGCACCCACCAAGATAACACCCGCGCCCGCAACGGTGGCAGATGCCGCGCCACCCGAACTGCCTGCCGTATCCCCGGCCAAGCCTTCGGCGGCAGAACCCGCAGCAGCCGAACCCAAGGTGTCGCCGGACCCACAAGTGCCCGCGCCCGTGGAACCGCTACCTGCGGCATTGCCAGCCGCAGACGTCAGTGATGATCAACTTGCCCTTGGCGATGCGGTTGATGCGCCTGCCGCCAATACCGCGCCGCCCAGCGTTGACGATGCCCCGGCGGCGCTGGACGCGCCCAAGGTGGGCGCGGTTGGGCCGCTTCCGGCCAAGACCGTTGATCCTGCACAAGTGGTTGCGCCGCCCGCCACTGTGCCTGCGGCTGATCAAACCGATGCAGCCCCCGCCGCCGCAGACGCGCCGCCGCCTGCGCCCGAGGCGTTGCTGGACGCCGCCCCGCAAATCAACGCCAATCCTGCCCCGGCGACGATTGTGCCCGACGCGCCGGTTGACCAACCAGCCCCTTTGCCGCAAATCACTGCCGATGCGCCTGCCACCGAAAACCCTGCGACGGCAAAGGTTGGCGAAGCTGATCCCGCGCCAAAGGCGGATGTTGCGGTGCTGCAACCGGTGGCCCCGCCAGAACCGGCCCCCAGCCTGATTGCCAAAGATCAGCCGTCGACGTTTTTGCCCGATGCGTCGGTGACCAGCTCCGCCGAAGCGGTAACCACCGGCCGCTTGCCGCGCATTGGCGATCAGCCCGCCGACGCGGCTGACCCCGCTTTGCCCCCCATCGACTCGCCCCCCGTGCAACAATTTGCACGCCAGTTTGACAATCCGTCGGGCAAACCGCTGTTTGCGGTGATCTTGCGCGATACCGGGGGGGCAGACCTTGATCGCGCCGCATTGGCTGCGCTGCCGTTCCCGGTCAGTTTTGTGATTGATCCTTTGGCCCCGAACGCCGCCGAAGTTGCCGCGATTTACCGGGCAGCGGGGCAAGAGGTGATCATGCTGGCCACGGGCATCCCGCCGGGCGCGCAAGCCTCGGATCTGGAGCAAACCTTTCAATCGTTGGCAGCCATGTTACCGCAGGCCGTGGCCGTAATGGATATGGCTGTTGGCGGCTTTCAGGATGACCGCCCGCTGGCCAGTCTGGTGGTGCCTGTTGTGAAAACCCAAGGCCGCGGGTTGATCACCTTTAACCGCGGCTTGAACGCCGCCGATCAGGTGGCGCGACGCGAAGACGTGCCAGCGGCGACAATCTTTCGCCAGTTGGACGCAGCAGGTGAAGATCTGCCCCTGATCCGCCGCTACCTTGACCGCGCCGCGTTCAAAGCCGCACAAGAGGGCCGGGTGATGGTGCTGGGCGACACAAGGCCCGAAACGATCGCGGCCCTGATGGAATGGACAATCGAAGGCCGGGCATCGTCGGTGACACTGGCGCCCGCAACGGCGGTGTTGTCGGTCGACTGAACTGCGGCGGCGAAGGTGTCAGCCCCAGTTCGGCGCGCGCTTTTCTAGAAAGGCGGTGATGCCTTCGTCGGTATCGGGCACCAGCATGTTTTCAACCATCACTTGCCCGGTATGGGCATAAGCATCAGCCATAGACAGCGCCGCCTGGGCATAAAACGCGGCTTTGCCAACGCGAACCGCCGAAACCAGTTTTGCGGCAAGGATTTCGGCAAGCGCGTTGGTGTCATGCTCCAACGCCTCAGCCGAGGTGATACGATTGACCAATCCCACCTCGCGGGCGCGGGCGGCAGAGATGAAGTCGCCGGTGGTCAGCATCTCAAACGCCACGGCAGGGGGCACTTTGCGGGTCAACGCCACCATGGGGGTAGAGCAAAACAGACCGATGTTCACGCCGTTCACCCCAAAACGGGCGGTATCTGCGGCCACGATCATATCGCAACTGGCGGCCAACTGGCATCCACCCGCCGTGGCAATGCCGTGCACTGCCGCGACCACCGGCTGGGGCAGGGCGACCAACGCCTGCATCATCGCGGCACAATCGTTAAACAGCCCGGTGAAATAGCCGCGCCCCTGATCAGCGGTGCCCCGGGCAGCCTGCATCTCTTTCAGATCGTGACCGGCGCAAAATGCCTTGCCCGCGCCGCGCAAGATCACCACGCGGATCGAGGCATCTGCAGCTAACGCCGCGATTTGCACCTGCAAAGCGGCAATCATTGCTGCGGACAATGCGTTCAGGCTGTGGGGGGTATTCAGCGTCAAAGTGGCGATATGGCCCGCGTCACGGCGCAGCAAGATCGGATCGGTCATCAATTTTTCCCTGCGTCCAGATTGAGAGCAAACTGCGGCACTTCAGACAAAACACGGATTTCACGTTGGCCGAAATTCTCCCGCCGAAGGCTTCTGCCCAAAGGCCCGTCACCGGCGAAGGAAATTGCTTGTAGGGTGTGCCTTTAGGCGCACCAAACCCGAAAGATCAGGCCTTGACCTTGCTAAAGCGGCCTTCGATCTGTGCGCCGCTTTCGATCACTAGGGTGGCATAACTGACATCGGCTGCAACGGTTGCCGCCGCGCGCAAGGTGAAAGACAGGCTTTCGACGCGGCCATCCAGGCGGCCTTTCACTTCGACGGTTTCGGCATTTACCTGCCCTGTCACCCGGCCTTCGGCCCCGATGATCAACCCGATGGCCGACACCGTGCCATCCACTTCACCCAGCACTTCGATCGTGCCAGTCGAAGTGATCTCGCCAGTGATTTTCAAATCTGACGACAAGATAGAGCGGTTGTTGCTGCTGACGTTGCCCGAGGCGGGGCGCGGCGGCGCACCAGTTGGATCAGCGGTTTTCGAGAACATTGGTGCACCCCTTAGAGCGGTTCAGGTTTTATGGCATCACGCGTGTTGGAAAACGCGTCAAAGCAGAGCGAGAGGCAGCGATGTGCGATTCAGATCAAATCTGAACCGCTTTAGGCTGTGGTTGGCGCGATAAGGACGTATCACCGCCGCTTGGTCAACCCTGCCTGTGGTTGATGGTGTCGTAAAGCGGCTATTGCCGTCGGGGATCGGCTGACAAGCGCACATAGATTTGATCAGATGGCCCGAGGGAATCGTTTCCAAAGGGGAGTGCAGGCAGTGACCACCGCCAAGGGGGATGGGTTCTTTAGGCCCGTGTCAGGGTTTGATCTGCCGCGATTCGCAGGCATACCGACATTTATGCGCTTGCCGCATGTCGGATTGGATCATCCGCGCCTGCGCGAGGTGCAGATCGGGCTGATCGGCGCGCCCTGGGATGGCGGCACCACCAACCGCCCCGGTGCGCGTCACGGGCCGCGCCAGTTGCGCGATACATCAACCATGATCCGGGCGGTGAATGGGGCCACCTGGGTAGCCCCGTTTGATCTGGCGCGGTGTGCCGATCTGGGCGATGTCGCGCCAAATCCGGGCGATCTGATGGACAGTCTGGTGCGGATGCAGGCGTTTTATGCCCGTGTTCATGCGGCTGGAATTCTGCCGCTGACGGCGGGCGGCGATCATCTGTGCACGTTGCCGATTTTGCGTGCGCTGGGTGCCAAGCGCCCACTCAGCATGATCCAGTTCGACAGCCACACCGATCTGAACGACGTCTATTTCGGCACGTCGCGCTATAACCACGGCACCCCGTTTCGCCGCGCTGTCGAAGAGGGGCTGCTGGACCCCAAACGCTATGTCATCATCGGGGTGCGCGGCACGGCGTATGGGCGCGACGACTGGGATTTTGCCGCCGCAAACGGCATCCGCATCATTCCGATTGCCGAGTTCCATGCGCGCGGGGCCGATGATGTGATGGCAGAGGCGCGCGCGGTTGTGGGCGCGGGGGATACCTATGTCACTTATGATATCGACTTTGTCGACCCAACCTTTGCGCCCGGCACCGGCACACCCGAAGTTGGCGGGCCGAGCAGTTGGCAAGCCTTGCAGGTGGCGCGGGGGTTGGCGGGGGTCAAGGTGATCGGGGCCGATCTGGTCGAAGTATCGCCGCCCTTTGATGCGTCTGGCGGCACGGCCTGGCTGGGGGTATCGCTGATGTTTGAAATGTTATGTGTGATGGCGCAAGGTGTGGCGGCGAAAGGGTAAGGGGGCGCTGCCCCCGCTGTGAGAGCCTTTGGCAATCGCAACTCCCCCGGAGTATTTGCACCAAAATGAAAGGCTGAAGGCAGCATGACGGCGAATATGATTATCACCAATGCGCGGGTGCTGACGATGGACGCAGCCCAGCCCATGGCGGAAGCTGTGGCAATTGCGGCGGGCAGGATCGTGGCTGTTGGGCTGCGGGCGGATGTTGCGGCTATGGCCGGAATGGACTGCATTGTGATCGACGCCGGCGGGCGCAGTTTGCTTCCGGGGTTCGTGGAAAGCCATTTGCATCTGGTGCTGGGCGGGGTGGAACTGACCCAGTTGCAGATTGGCGGGATACACGGCCTTGAGGCGCTGACCCAGGCCTTTGCGCGTTACGGCGCGCGCAATCCCGAATTGGCGTTGTTGATCGCCCAAGGCGCATCCTATCAGATTCTGGATCATCCGGTGACCCGGCACGATTTGGATCAGGTGATCGCAGATCGCCCGATCACCCTGATGTCGCCCGATCATCACACTGTTTGGGCCAATACGGCAGCTCTTACCGCAGCCGGCCTGTTGCACGGGGCCACCATGCCGCATGGCCACGAGGTGGTTATGGGCGCGGATGGCACCGCCACCGGCGAGTTGCGCGAATTTGAGGCATTCGGCCCGGTTCTGGCATTGGGGGGTGAAGCGCATTTGCAACTGGGTATCGCGACGGGCGGCGAGCCAAACCCTTGGCCCGACGCTGCACAGCGCAACCGCGACAAAGACAAGATCGCGGCGGGGCTTGCGCATTGTGCCGCCCATGGCATCACATCAATGGTTAACATGGATGGCAACCGCTATACCTGTGCGCTGCTGGCCGAACTGCGCGATGAAGGGCGGCTGACGGCGCGGGTCAAAGTGCCGTTCCATTTCAAACCACAGATGGACTTGTCCGAACTGGACCGCGCCGATGCGATGACCCGCGACTTTGCCGATGACTGGCTGTCGTGCGGGTTTGTCAAAATGTTCATGGACGGCGTGGTCGACAGTCGCACGGCCTATATGCTGCGTGATTATCCGGGGGTGCCAGGGCACAGGTCAGAGCCGCTGTTTGCGCCCCAGCGGTTCAATGAGATTTGCACCGAAATAGACCGGCGCGGATTGCAGATCGCCGTGCATGCCATTGGCGACGGCGCTGTGCGGCAAACGATTGATGGATATCAGGCGGCAGCCCTGGCCAATGGGCAGCGCGATGCGCGCCACCGCATTGAACATATCGAATTGATCGACCAGTCGGACGCGCCGCGACTGGGCGCGCTTGGCATCACTGCCAGCCTGCAGCCCCCTCATGCGCCGGGTGCGATGGAATTTCCGCTGGAACCCACGATGACCCAGATCATCGGGCCAGATCGCTGGAGCGATGCATATCTATGCCGCAGTTTGACAGATCACGGCGCGCCCGTGGCTTTTGCCAGCGATTGGCCGGTGACGGATGTATCGGTGCTGCGGGGGATACAGGCGGCGCTGACCCGTGTTCCATATGTGGGCGCACAGGATGAACGGTTGACGCGGATGCAAAGTTTGCACGCCTATACGGCAGGGGGGGCTTGGGCCGCACATATGGACGGGTTAACCGGCACGCTGCGGGTTGGAATGGCTGCTGATCTGGTGCTGATTGACGGGGATATTCAGACTGCGGCAGCGGAACACATCGGTGATCTGGGAATCGCTTTGACCATCGCGGGCGGGCGGATCACCCATCGCGGGCAAGGATTCGTGTAATTCAGCCGCCCCGCGGGGCTGATCGGGGACAAGTTTGGTATCGTCTTTGCCGTCAAAGCACTGGCATTTGCGAAAAAACCCAACAAATATTGAGCCTGACAAAAAATCGTCATGAACGGTGCTTTTTCCTCTTGCGGGTTTTGGTGGTGGGGCCTAGATACCGCCTCACCGAAGACGACAAGACGCAACGATGCGGCGGGTTGGAAGCGGAAAGCGGCGGCGAAGACCGGCGCGCAGAATATCTGGAGACAAGTCGGCAGATGCGCCCGAAGATGGGGTGCGCTGTGTGTTTTGTGTCTGCGCTCTTTGAATTTGTATAATGATGAAGAGATATGTGGGCGGTTTGGGCGTTTCGGCGTCGTATCGCAGCATATCGGCTTAGTAGGGACTTGGGTTTGACCCAGGTACCGATGATCTAG
>JANNAT010000002.1:0-56716 GCA_031384605.1 Cypionkella sp. | reverse complement strand
CACCTGTTTTGCCCCAAATTCTGACGCTTGCAGAAAATGGTGCGGCCGACTTATCAAGTGACGATTATGGGCGGATGACACTTGTCACTTTAATCCGATTGGGCCACCCCGCGGACGCCATCCACAGTTTGGCGTCCCGCCAGCCATATCCGATGTCCACAGCCCTCATTGATCAGGCGGTGCTGCGGACCATCGACTCAAAGGCATGTTCTTTCTGATCACGCAGATGATTTTGCCCGTTACGTTAAGGCGATAGCCTAATCTTGCATCACCACTTCCCGCTTCCCCTTTGCGCCGCTATCCGTATAGGAAGCTGACAGACCAAGGGGAAACACGGCATGGCGCATATCATCGTTGTCGGGAACGAAAAGGGTGGGTCGGGCAAATCGACCACTTGCATGCATGAGGCCACGGCCTTGTGCCGCATGGGGCACCGGGTTGGGGCGCTTGACCTTGATCTGCGGCAAAAATCCTTTGGCCGCTATGTGGAAAACCGCCGCGCCTTTCTGGCCCGTGCGGGGTTAAACCTGCCCACGCCGGATTACCGCGATCTGCCCGAAATTCCGGCGTCTGAATTGGCGGCGGGCGAAAACGCCTTTGATGCCCGCCTGTCCGCAGCCGTCGCAGCCCTAGAGCCGATTTCCGATTTTATCCTGATCGACTGCCCCGGCAGCCATACGCGGCTGTCGCAGGTTGCCCATTCGCTGGCTGACACGCTGGTTACGCCCTTGAACGACAGCTTTATCGACTTTGATCTGCTGGCGCGGGTGGATTACGAGACGGGCCGCGTAAAAGGCCCCTCGATTTATTCCGAAATGGTCTGGAACGCGCGCCAACTGCGGGCGCAAGCGGGGCTAAAGCCGATTGATTGGATCGTTTTGCGCAACAGGCTTGGCGCGCAGCAGATGCACAATAAGAAAAAGGTCGGTGCGGCCTTGGAAGAACTGTCAAAACGCATCGGCTTTCGCGTGTCGCCCGGATTTTCCGAACGGGTGATCTTTCGCGAACTGTTCCCGCGTGGCCTGACCCTGCTGGATCTGAAAGACACTGGCGTTGATCAGTTGAACCTGTCAAACATCGCAGCCCGCCAAGAGTTGCGTGATCTGATGCGCGAACTTAGGCTGCCCGGAGTGCAGATCGCGTTTTGAACAGGCCTTGCTTGGCCACACGGCGGTTTTCACGGCTGCGGGTGCGTTCCAACCGCAGGTCGAAAAAATCGGGTGTGTCGGCCTTGGGGCTGAACAAACCAAACCGGGCGAACAGATCAAGTGCTAGTTTCATTGCGGCCTCCTGCCATCAACGTTTCATGTCTTCAAGCTGCAGGTCAAGCGCGGCAAGATCGTGTCACTGCGGCGGTTGAATGCAGGTGTTACGCGGATTATCGGAAACAATCTGTTTCCAGAATTGAATTAGAAGCACGCTGAAAACCCTGCCGTAAACCTGCTGGCCAAAAGGAAAAGCCATGCCAAACCCTTTGTATGACGCGCTTTTTTCTACTTTGCAGGATCGGCAATCCACACTTTTGCATCTGCAAGACGGATCGCACATCAGTGGCACTGCATTCCATGCCATGATTGCCCGCGCCGCAAACGCCCTGCGCGCGTCTGGCGTCACCCCCGGTGCCCGCGTTGCCGTTCAAATCGCCAAATCACCCGAAGCCTTGGCACTCTATGCGGCCACCATCAGCATCGGCGCGGTGTTTTTGCCGCTGAACCCCGCCTACACCCCGCATGAGGTGGCTTATTTCATCGGCAATGCCACACCGCACCTTTTGATCTGCGCGCCCACAAATGCCGGCATTCTGGCACCGATTGCCGCTGAACACGACGCGCGGCTGTTTACCTTGGATGGCGCGGGGCAGGGCAGTTTTGCTGATCTGATGGCGGATCACCCCGACGGTTTTACCCCCACACTGCGCACCTCTGATAATCTTGCCGCCATCCTTTACACCTCCGGCACCACGGGCCGTGCAAAAGGCGCGATGTTGACCCATGGCAACCTGATGTCAAATGCAAAGGTGTTGGCGGGCCTGTGGCGGTTCACCGATCAGGATGTCCTGCTGCATGCCTTGCCGATCTTTCATACGCACGGCCTGTTTGTGGCTACCAATGTGGCCTTGCTGACGGGCGGTTCGATGATCTTTCTGCCCGGCTTTGACGTGGATTCGGTTCTGCACCACTTGCCCCAAGCCACCACAATGATGGGTGTGCCAACGTTCTATACGCGCCTGCTGGCCCATCCCGGTTTCACCAAATCCGCTGCCGCGAATACAAGGCTGTTCGTCTCTGGTTCAGCGCCCTTGTTGGCCGAAACCAACGCCCGGTTTCATGCCCGCACCGGCCATCGCATTCTGGAACGCTATGGTATGACCGAAACCAATATGAACACCTCGAACCCCTATGATGGCGCGCGGCGGGCGGGAACCGTTGGCTTCCCGCTGCCGGGCACCGAAGTGAAAATCACTGCGGATGACGCAGACGTGGCACCGGGGGAAATTGGCGTGATCGAAGTGCGCGGCCCGAATGTGTTCGCAGGCTATTGGCAGATGCCCGAAAAAACCGCCGAAGACTTGCGCCCTGACGGTTGGTTTATCACCGGTGATTTGGGGCAGGTCGATGCCGATGGCTATCTGCACATTGTTGGGCGGTCCAAAGACCTGATCATTTCCGGCGGATGTAACATCTATCCGATAGAGATCGAATTGCTGCTGGATGCCGTGCCGGGCGTGGCCGAATCCGCCGTGATCGGCCTGCCGCATGCCGATCTGGGCGAGGCGATGTTTGCTGTGATAACGGCAAAGCCGGGGGTGGTGGTTGATCCGGCTGCTGTGTTGGCTGGACTGCACGAAACCTTGGCCCGGTTCAAACAGCCAAGGGGGGCGGTTGTGGTGGTCGATTTGCCGCGCAACGCGATGGGCAAGGTGCAAAAAGCTGCCCTGCGTGCGCAATATGCAGACTGGTTTGATGCGGTGTAAAATTCTTGCAGCAAGAATTTTGGCGCCGGGATTAACCACGATGCTGACTTGCGCCCTGCACCATGGTTCATAGCTGGAGTGTAGCAGGTTTGTAGCAGGCGAAATTGCGGCTTTTTGCTAAACGTTAAGGCTGTGCCCGTCGTCGTCGTCCAACTCTTGTTCCAAAAACCGCTCGAACGCATCCAGATCAACCGGATCGAATTGCCCAAAGCCCTGCATCCAGACCGAACCCGCCCGCAGGGCATCCGGCTCCAGCTTGCACCAGATCACCCGGCCGCGTTTCTCGCGGCTGATCAGGCCGGCGTCGGCCAGAATCCCCAGGTGTTTGGAAATCGCAGCAAGGCTGATCTGAAACGGTTCAGCCACATCTGTCACCGCCATATCATCTTCCAACAACATGGTCAGGATCGCCCGGCGCGTTGGGTCGGCAAGGGCGGAAAATACGGTATCTAAGGTTGGGGCCATTTGGGGAACATCGCGCAAGTGGCACAAATCGTCAACCAAATGGTTGAATATACATGTGCCTATCAATGGTGAAACGCGTAGGGTGCGCATTCATGCGCACCACTATTAAATCACGTAAATTCAACTGGTTGCGATCGCATCCTGCTCTTTCTTCTCAACTTGACTCATCGCCCGTCTGCCCATAGATACCATCCAAACCACTTGGAGGGTTTTGCCATGGCGACCGATGCTGATCGCGCGCGACTTGATGCGCTGGAAAAGCGGATTGCCACGGCGAAAGACGCGGTTGCAGATAAACGTAACCACCAAGAGCAACACTATTCTCAGGCCAACGTGGCCTGGCGCATGGTGATCGAACTTGTGGCTGGTCTGGGAATCGGCTTTGGTATCGGATACGGGCTGGATACGCTTTTGGGCACCATGCCATTGTTTTTGATACTGTTTATATTGGCGGGCTTTGCGGCGGGGGTGAAAACCATGCTGCGGTCGGCGCGGGAACTGCAGGAACCAAAGGCCCCATCTGGGACCGACCAGCAAAAGGAAGACTGACGTGGCGGGTAGTGCTGAAGGCGAAGGTTCGGGTCTGGTGTTCCATCCGTTGGATCAGTTCAAAATCCATCCGTTGTTCGGCGATGGTCCGATTGCCTGGTATACGCCCACCAATGTAACCCTGTGGATGGCGCTGGCGGCGGTTGTCATTATCCTTATTTTCGTCGTGGGCTCGCGTGGTCGCGATATTGTGCCGTCGCGCATCCAATCGGTTGGTGAGATGACCTATGGCTTTATCTACAAGATGGTCGAAGATGTAACCGGGCATGATGGGGTAAAGTATTTCCCTTGGATCATGACGCTGTTTTTGTTCATTCTGGCGACCAACTTCCTTGGCCTTCTGCCCGGGTCTTTCACCCCCACATCGCACATTGCGGTCACTGCCGTGCTGGGTTTCGGTGTGTTCTTTTTCGTCACCTTTCTGGGGCTGTTCAAACACGGCTTCAAGTTTCTGGGCCTGTTCTGGATGTCTGACGCCCCGCTAATCCTGCGCCCCGTGATTGCGATCATTGAGGTGATTTCGTATTTCGTGCGCCCGGTCAGCCACTCCATTCGTCTGGCGGGCAACATCATGGCCGGTCACGCGGTGATCAAGGTTTTCGCAGGCTTTGCGGCGATTGCGCTGATCTCGCCGGTGTCGATCCTTGCCATCACCGCCATCTATGGGCTTGAGGTGCTTGTCGCCTTCATTCAGGCCTATGTGTTCACCATTCTGACCTGCGTTTATCTGAAAGATGCCTTGCATCCGGGACACTAAACGCAGCAGAAACTTCATCTAACTCATTCCATCTTAAGGAGAATATCGTGGAAGGTAACATCGCACAAATGGGTCAGTTCATCGGTGCCGGCTTGGCCGCTATCGGGTCTGGCGCAGCGGCTATCGGTGTGGGTCACGTGGCCGGCAACTTTTTGGCGGGTGCCTTGCGCAACCCGTCGGCAGCGGCATCGCAAACGGCGACGCTGTTCATCGGTCTGGCTTTTGCCGAAGCTTTGGGAATTTTTTCGTTCCTCGTCGCTTTGCTGCTGATGTTCGCAGTCTGATCTAACTTCGTCTCCTTACGCTTGGGGATGCGGCCCGTTGGCTGCATTCCCAAAAGTTCCAAAAGGTCCGACGGAGGGCGATATGGCTGCGACTGAAACGGCGCATGAAGCAGGCAAGGCAGGGATGCCACAGCTTGATTTCTCTACTTTTCCAAACCAGATTTTCTGGTTGATCGTCACGCTTTTGGTGATTTACTTTGTGCTGTCGCGCATTGCTTTGCCACGGATTGGCGGGGTTCTGGCAGAACGCAAAGGTGTGATCACCAATGATCTGGCGGCTGCGGATGAGCTGAAACAACAGGCAGTTTCGGCGGAGAAAGCCTATAATGATGCTTTGGTGCGCGCCCGAGCCGAGGCGGCCAAGATTGTGACCGAAGCGAAAGCTGACATTCAGAAAGATCTGAACAAAGCGATTGCGCTGGCCGATACCGAAATCGCGGCCAAAGCGGCGGAATCAGAAAAGCGCATTGGCGATATCCGCGCAGGTGCGATGGACGCAATAGCCGAAGTGGCCAAAGACACCGCCCGTGAATTGGTGGCGGCTTTGGGTGGCGCGGCAGACACGAAATCAATCACTGCGGCCGTCACCTCTCGGCTGAAAGGATAAAGTGATGAAAAAGCTGATTGCATCCGCCTTTGTCTTGACGGGCACACCGGCCCTTGCGGCGGGTGACGCGTTCTTCTCGTTACGCAACACCAACTTTGTCGTGTTGCTGGCGTTCTTGCTGTTTGTCGGTATCTTGATCAAATACGGCGTGCCCGGCAAAATTGGTGCATTGCTTGATGCGCGCGCAGCCCAGATCAAGGCGGATCTGGCCGAAGCGAAAGCCTTGCGCGAAGAAGCCCGGGCTTTGCTGGCGTCTTATGAGAAAAAGCAAAAAGAAGTGCAGGAACAATCCGAACGCATCATTGCGACGGCCAAGGAAGAAGCCATTGCTGCGGCAAAACAGGCCAAGGCCGATCTGAAACAGTCGATTGCCCGCCGTCTGGCCGCCGCCGAAGATCAGATTGCATCCGCCGAAGCATCTGCCTTGCGCGCGGTTCGTGAACGGGCCGTAACAGTGGCGATTGCCGCGGCTTCGGAAGTGCTGGCCAAGCAAAGCACGTTAGAATCTGCTGCGGCATCAATTGATGCAGCGATTGCGCAGGTTGAAGCGAAGTTTCACTAGGGCGGGCTGGGTTTTCATGGAAGCAGGAATACCGCGAAACGCGTTCGAGCGCTAGCGAGAGGCGGCGATTTGCGGTTCCTGCTAAACACGTCCCGCTTTAATATACTGAAAAGCATTACAGAAATCCGGGTTTGCGCCCGGATTTTTGCGTTTCAGATACTACCGCGTTTCTTCATGTTTCAGCCTTTGCAGTGCCACCGTTTCGTTCCGTGCGGCTTTGATCTGATCCGCCATCGACTGTTCAACGAAATTCATATGCGCCTCGACCGCCGCCCGCGCAGCCGCAGGATCGCGCGCCTGAATTCCGGTGTTGATCGCACGGTGCTGATCCAGAAGATGATCCCGCGTCAGCCGGTTCTTAAACATGATCTGACGGTTGTAAAACACCCCCTGCCGCAGCAGATCATACATCGACCGCATCATATGCAGCATCACCACATTGTGGCTGGCCTCAATAATGGCCATGTGGAAATTCGCGTCCAGTTCTGCCTCATCGGTTGGGTCACGCTTTTGATGCGCCAGTTCCATCTTGGCAAAGATTGCGCCGATCACCTTCAGATCCGTGTCAGAACCCAGTTTTGCCGCGCGCTCGGAGGCCAACCCCTCCATATCGCGGCGGAACGACACATAGTCGAACACTGCCTCTTCATGGCTGGAAAACAGATTTACCAGACCCGGCGCAAAAGCTGATCCCAGCACATCGGCCACGAATATCCCGGCATTGGGGCGGCTGGTCAGCAGTCCGCGATCCTGCAAATCGGCGACTGCCTCGCGCAGACTGGGCCGCGACACACCAAGCCGGTCTGACAATTCGCGTTCAGAAGGCAGCCGTTCACCGGGGCGAAGAATTCCGCGCAGGATCAGCAATTCGATCTGATGCACGACAGATTGCGACAGTTTTTCGGCTTCGATTTTCTGAAATGGCATGTTCAGGCTCCGGCATTGGTTTGAACATATGACCAATTTCGGAATGCCTCAATGAAAAACGGCCGGGCGATGTGCCCGGCCCCCTTCATATGTGATCAGATCACGCGGTTGGGCGGATGATGATTTCAACCCGGCGGTTTTGCGCGCGGCCATCGGGCGATAAATTCGACGCAACCGGCTGATCTTCACCGCGCCCATAGGCCGACAAACGGCCATTTGGCACGCCACTTTCGCGCAGCACATTGGCAACCGAAACCGCGCGGCGCTGCGACAGATCTTGGTTATAGGACGCAGAGCCAGAGTTGTCGGTATGACCGATCACCTCGATCTGGCTGTTGGGATAGCGCAAAAGGCTGGCTGCTACGGCCTTGATATCACGCGTCAAATCCGACCGCAGGTTGGCGCTGTCAGTGGCAAACAGCACGTCTTGCGGCATGTTCACAACCAGATACTGGCCGTTGTTGGTGACGGTGATGTTGGAATTGCCAATTGATCCGCGCAGATCAGCCGCCTGCTGATCCAGCGAATTGCCAATGGCCCCGCCCACAACCGCGCCCAGTGCGCCACCAACCACGGCTTTTGCCAGCCTGTCGTCGCCCTTTTGGCTGCCGCCCGCCACAGCGCCGATGAGGCCACCCATGATGGCACCACTGCGGGCGCGGGCATTTGGATCATTGGGATAGGCGTTTGGGTCAACGCAGGCACCAAGCGCAAATGCGGCCAAAGTGCAAAGGATAAGCGGTTTTTGAAATGTCATGGTCTGCCTCGTTTTTTACTGGGGCCACTGCTGGCCGATATCTCCAGTCTATAGCAACCTTGATTAACGCAGGACAGGGCCCACCTGTTCCCGGCTGATTTCCGCCCATTAAACCGTCCTCGACCATCTAAGCCGCATCTTCGCGCGCAGCCTCCCACGCCAGCATCGCGCGCTTGACCGGCAATCCCCAATGATAGCCGCCAAGCCCACCCGATTTGCGCAAGGCGCGATGACACGGCACCAAAAAGCTGATCGGATTGCGCCCCACTGCGGTGCCCACCGCCCGCATCGCTGCCGGGTGGCCGACCGCGCCCGCGATTTGCGAATAGCTGGTGACATGGCCGGTTGGCACCTGTAGCAGCGCTTCCCATACCTTAATCTGAAACGGTGCGCCGATCAGGTGAAGCTTTGCCGCGCGTCCCCCCAAAGCGGCGTCAATCATCGGGGCCAGCCGGGTCAGATCTTCGATATATGTGGCCCAGGGCCAACGCGCGCGCAGATCGTTCACCGCCCATTCACGGCCAAATTCTTCGGTAAAGCCTAAGCCGCAGATGCCGCGATCCGTCGCCATCACAAGCGCTTCGCCAAATGAGGTTGGGAAATAGCCCCAGTAAATGGTCAGGCCCTCAGCACCCTTGGCATAATCGCCGGGGCTCATTGCTTCCCAGGTTAAGAACAGATCGTGCAGCCGCCCCCCCCCCGAAAGCCCCGTCGAAATGGCCGTATCCAACACAGTAAAGCGATCCGCCAACAGCCTGCGCGCGTGATCAAGCGTCAGATACTGCTGATAACGTTTGGGTGACACGCCGACCCATTGTGAAAAGGTGCGCTGAAAATGTGCAGTGCTCATGCCCATTTGGGCGGCCAGCGCCTCAAGCGACAGCTGCGGCCCACCGGCATCAATAATCCTTAATGCGCGGGCAATAACACCATAGTGATAGGACAGGGATTGATCGGTCATGGCGGTCTCCTTGCGGTCACCCTACCGCGCCCGTTTCCCCCGCGCGACCCGTTTCCTGCGCCTTGTTCCTTGCCGGGGGGGCTGGGTTTGGTGCATAGGTTGGCGATGGCACGTCAACTTGATTATCCTGCGATGAAACGCATCTTTACCTGGTTTCAGGCAGCCGAGCCTGAACCATTGGGCGAATTGCATCATACCAACGCCTTCACTTTGGTCGTCGCGGTAGCCTTGTCGGCGCAATCGACCGATGTCGGCGTGAACCGGGCCACGGCAAAATTGTTTCAGATTGCCGATACCCCCGAAAAGATGCTGGCGCTTGGCGAGGCGGTGGTGATTGAGCATATCAAAACCATCGGCCTGTTCCGCAACAAGGCCCGCAATGTGATCAAGCTGTGCCAGATTTTGATTGATCAGTTTGATGCCCAAGTGCCGTCATCGCGTGCGGCCTTGCAATCGCTGCCTGGTGTCGGGCGCAAGACCGCGAATGTGGTCTTGAACATGTGGTTTCATCAACCCGCGCAGGCCGTCGATACCCATATCTTCCGGCTGGGCAATCGGTCTGGCATCGCACCGGGTAAGGATGAGGCAGCAGTTGAACGCGCCATCGAAGACAACGTGCCGGCGGAATTTCAACAGCACGCCCACCACTGGCTTATTCTGCACGGGCGGTATATCTGCATCGCGCGCAAGCCAAAATGTGGCATCTGCCCGATCCGGGAAGACTGTATGTACGAGGAAAAGACCGAATGAAACGTTATCAGGTTGTGGGCATTGGCAATGCGATTGTGGATGTGTTTGCGCAGGCCGATGACAGTTTTCTGGAACTGATGGGCATCGAAAAAGGCATCATGCAACTGGTCGAGCGGGAACGCGGAGAGTTGCTTTATGCCGCAATGCAAAACCGGGTGCAGGCGCCGGGTGGGTCGGTGGCGAATACTTTGGCTGGTCTGGGCAATCTGGGGTTAAGCACCGCGTTTATTGGCCGGGTGCATGATGATGCGCTGGGGCGGTTTTATGCGGCTGCGATGGTGAAGGACGGCACCGATTTCGTGAACGCGCCGGTGGCGGGGGGGGATTTGCCGACCTCACGGTCAATGATTTTTGTGGCCCCGGATGGCGAGCGGTCGATGAACACCTATCTGGGGATCTCGTCTGAACTTGGCCCCGATGATGTGGCTGACGGCGTGGCGGGGCAAGCGGCGATCTTGTTTCTTGAGGGGTATCTGTATGACAAACCCCAGGGAAAGCAGGCGTTTGAGCGGGCGGCAAAGCTGTGCCGGGCGGCGGGCGGGTTGGCGGGGATTGCGCTGTCGGACCCGTTTTGTGTGGACAGGCACCGCGACGGATTCCGGCATCTGGTGCGGGATCTGGATTATGTGATCGGCAACGAACATGAATGGTCCAGCCTGTATCAAACGGGTCTGGAGGACGCGCTGAAACTGGCGGCGGCCGAGGTGGGGCTGGTGGCCTGCACGCGGTCGGGTGATGAGGTGATCGTTATCCGGGGGGACGCGCAGGTGCATGTTCCGGTCAAACGGGTGGTGCCGGTGGATGCCACCGGGGCGGGCGATTTGTTCGCGGCGGGGTTCTTGTATGGGCTGTCAACGGGGCGGTCATTGGAGACGTCGGGGCGGATGGGATGCGTGGCGGCGGCGGAAGTGATCAGCCATTTCGGGGCGCGGCCAGAGGCGAATTTGTTGGATTTGTTCGCGCAACATGGGTTGATCTGACGGTGTGTCCACGCGGGGACATTTGGTTCGATTTTATGAAATCAATGGGTTAGATGGGGGTGCTTAACCCATTGTTAATCTTTGGTGCAGGGGTGGCGGGGTGAATCCCGCCCGACCGAAACTGCGGCAAGAAATGAGGGCGCTATGAGTGACTATGGAAAATCCGGCAACGCGAAAGCCGACAAAAACATCCCGCGCCACAAGGTTGGCAAGGGCTTGGGTGCCGAGAAAAGTGCCACGGGCGGTAAGGCCAGCAAGGATGAGTTGGTGGCCCGGATGAAGGCAGCGGCAGAGAAGAAAAAGCTGGGGTAGGGGTGGGGAGACACCTTTTTCGTTTGTCGCTTGGGTTTCAATCACCCTGCGCCTGACTTTAATGTCCCCGCTGATTGTGCGCAAAGCTGACAAGGTAAAGACAGAAGACAGCTGCTACCGCACCGCCTCTAACCCCGCATCCTGCAATGTGCAGTCTTGCGCCACGTCCGCGCCACAGCCGCGCGGCTCCAGATCTTTGGTCAGACATATCCGCACTTCTTGAATCATCCCGCCGTCGCAGGTTACCGTGATCTGATTGCGCGCCAACGCCGGATTACTTTCCACAAACGCATCTTCAATCACTGATGCGGGCACGGATAAATCCTTGGTAATTTGCGTAAATATTGGCGGGATCGTGACCGACTTATACGCCCGGCGGGACACCGCGAAATAGTCCTTCGCCGTCAGCCCCGAACAGCGCCCGTGCTTTTTCCATTCGTAAAACGCCAGCCCCGCGCCGCCCATGATATCGGCCATGGCCGCCGTATCGCTGCGGGATGGATCGTTCTGCCCGGTGCGGCAATAGCTGGGGTATCCGTCTTCGTTCTGCGGCCAAAGCCCGTGCAGCGTCCATGTCAGGCCGCGCCCGGCGTCGCATTGCGGATCGTCGCGGGCATCGCCCGTCAGGGCGCACCAATTGGCGGACCAACTTAGCGACATGACGTAGTAGTCAAAATCGCCAGCCTTTTCGCCGTCTGCCCGCGCAGCCGTGGCCAAACACATCGCCGCAATCGCCAACCACAACAGGCGCATTTTCGCTTTCCCTTCACACAAAACCGCATTATACGGGCCTAGAATTCCCTGATCACGAAAACTACCGCGGCCCCGGCTGCAACCGTTTTCCCGGCTTGGGGAAGAATTGTAAAGGCTCGCGCGCGAGCCAAGCCAAAGGGATGAACCGATGTCCAAGCCGCTGATGTCTAAGGCCACCGCCGTTTGGCTGGTTGATAACACCACGCTGACCTTCCGTCAGGTTGCCGAATTTTGCGGCATGCACGAATTGGAAGTGCAGGGCATTGCCGACGGCGATGTGGCGACGGGCGTCAAAGGCTTTGATCCGGTCGGCAACAACCAGTTGGACCCGATTGAAATTGAGCGGGGCCAGAAGGATCCGTTGTATAAACTGAAGCTGAAGTTCAACGCCTCTGCGGTCGGTGAAGAGGCCCGGCGCGGGCCACGTTATACGCCGCTGTCGAAACGGCAGGATCGCCCGGCGTCGATTTTGTGGCTGGTAAAGTTTCATCCCGAATTGTCGGATGGGGCCATCGGCAAACTGGTGGGCACCACCAAGCCAACGATTCAGTCGATCCGCAGTCGCAGCCATTGGAACATCAGCAACATCACCCCGATTGATCCGGTGGCGCTGGGCCTGTGCAAACAGACCGAACTGGACACCGCCGTTCAGGCGGCGGCGCGCAAAAAGGCCGCCGAAGGCAGCGTGATGACGGATGATGAGCGCCGCAAACTGGTGTCAACAGAACAATCTTTGGGCATGGCCCCCGAGGCCAAGGTTCCATCAGGAATGGCAGCCTTTGTGCCCGATGAGCGGACAGAAAAAGCGGCCGATTATTCGGATGCCGAAAGCTTTTTCAACATTGTCAGTGATGACGAAGACGAGGATGAAGACGACAACGCGCGTCATTGATCTGAACCTCGGTTCAAGCGGCAAAACCCCGGCTGATTGGCTGGGGTTTTTGCGTTTTGGCCTGCGGCTATGCCCGTCCAGCCGTGGGCGACAGCAAGATCGGATCAATGCCCATTGACCGCAGCGCGCCGGTCCATTTGGTTGCGTTATCGTCCGAAAAGATCAGCCCCGCCTGCGCATCGACCGTCAGCCAATCGTTGCGGCCAATCTCTGATTCGATCTGGCCTGGCCCCCAACCGGAATAGCCAAGCGCCAAAAGGGCCTGATCCGGCCCCGCACCTTTTGCCATCGCCTCCAGCACATCCAGCGTTGCCGTCATGCCAAAGCCGCCTTCGATTTTCATCGTGGCAGGGCCGCCTGCGTAATCTGGCGAATGCAGCACAAAGCCCCGCCCGCGTTCAACCGGGCCACCGAAATGCACACGGATGTCGCGCCCTTGTCTTGCCAGCGGGATTTTCAGCTGGGCCAGCATCTTATCGAACGACAATTCCGGGACCACTTTGTTGACGATCAACCCCATCGCCCCGTCATCTGAATGGGCGCAGACAAGGATCACCGCGCCTTCAAAGCGCGGATCGGCCATTCCGGGCATCGCCACCAACAGTTTGCCGCACAGCTCCATCGAATCGCACCCCGGTTTGGTCTTTGCACCGACCCTGATACCAAGATGACGCGCCGGGCGCTGCGGCTCAACCCCTGATATGATCACAACTTGCTGGACAGATCGTGATTTCCTATCTTGCGGCAAAGGGTTATTTAGACGGAATGATACATCGCATCCTTCCAGTCATTGTGGCGCTGATGGCGCTTAATTTCGGGCCAGCCCTGGCGCAGACCCAGGACGAGGTGCTGTCAGCCGCATTGCTGCCCGGTTGGCAGATGGAGAATGGCGATCATATGGCGGGCCTAAGCCTGCAGCTGGCGCCAAGTTGGAAAACATACTGGCGCGCGCCGGGTGAGGCGGGCATTCCGCCGCAGTTCAACTGGTCTGGGTCGGAAAACGTGCAGTCGATCCGCATTCATTGGCCCAGCCCAAGTGTGTTTCACACCAATGGCATGCAGACGATTGGCTATCACGACGCGGTTGTGCTGCCGCTGGAAGTGACGCCGCGCGATGCAAGCCTGCCCGTGGTGTTGCGGGCCGAGGTTGATCTGGGCGTGTGCAAGGATATTTGCATGCCGGCGATTATAAGGGTCGAGGCGGTGCTGGAAAACCCCGGGCAAGGCGATGATGCTATTCGGGCGGCGTTGAAATCGCGCCCCAAATCGGCGTCAGAGGGTGGCGTGACGGCGCTTGCCTGTGCGGTTGCACCGATTGAGGATGGCTTGCGGGTGACGGCCACCATCATGATGCCGTTCAAGGGGGGGGAAGAAACCGTTGCGTTTGAAATCCGGGATCCATTGGTTTGGGTGGGGCAGGCCGAAAGCACGCGGCAGGGGAAATCCTTGATCTCGGTTGTCGATATGGTGGGCAGTTCCGGCAAGCCCTTTGCGCTGGATCGGTCAGGGATTACAGTGACGGTCTTGCAGCAGGGGCGCGCGGTTGAAGTGATCGGCTGCCCGGCACCTTAGGTCTTTAAGTGACGCAACCGCGCCTGCAGGGCCAGTAAATCTGCCCAGGCTTCGCGCTTGGCGGCGGGGGTGCGCAGCAAATGGGCCGGGTGAACCATCAGCAAAGCAGGCCTACCCGACAGATCGGCCCAGTCCCCGCGCAACCGCAAAATACCAGTCGTGGCCAGCAAGGCGCGCAGGGGCGTGTTGCCCATCAGCACGATGACATCGGGGTTCACCAAATCTATATGGCGATCAAGAAACGGGCGCATCATGGCAAGGTCGGCATCGGTGGGATCGCTGTCTTGCGGCGTGCGCCATGGCAGCGCGGGGGTGATGTAGATTGCGGCAGCAGCATCTGCTGCGCCGCGTGACAGGCCGATGGCGGCAAACATCCGGTCCAGCAACGCACCGGATTGGCCCGCAAAGGGGCGGCCCTCGCGGTCTTCGGCGACATCGGGGGCATCGGTAATGATCATCACGCGGGCCTGTGGATTGCCGCCTGCAAACACCAGATTGCGCGCGCCACGTTTCAGGGTGCAAAGATCGAACGCGAGCAGGGCTGCTTGCAATTCGGGCAAAGTTGCCGCCGATTGCGCGCTGTGTCGGGCCGCCATGATCGCGGTTTCAAGGCTTTCGTAAACCGGGCCAGCCGGTGCCGCCGCATAGACGCGGTCAGCCGCAGGTGCCGAAACTGCGGGGATTGGCGGCCCAGCCGCCAAGGGTTTCACCACCTCGGGTAGATCATAGCGGCTGACGGGCGTATCGCCAATCGCCTCAGTCGCGCCCAGATCGGCCTGCCATGCCAAGGCGGCAAGGGCGGCGTTCCAGCCATCCGGGCCAGATATATCTTCGGCGATTCCCATACCCGCAGGGTAAGCGCGCCACGCCTGTGCCACAACCCGTTTTGACCCCCTTTCTAAATCCGGCTCATGTTCCTATAAGCCTGCAAACCGACGACGGAGATGCCCATGTCCTTTCGCGCCCGCCACCTGTTGGGGATCGAACATCTGGCCCCGTCGGAAATTGTCACTATTCTTGATCTGGCGGATCGCTATGTCGATCTGAACCGCCGCACGGTGAAATCGTCTGACGCGCTGGCGGGTCTGACGCAGATCAACATGTTTTTTGAGGCATCCACCCGCACCCAAGCCAGTTTTGAGCTGGCCGGCAAACGGCTGGGCGCGGATGTGATGAACATGCAGGTCGGCCATTCGTCGGTTAAAAAGGGCGAGACGCTGATTGACACCGCTATGACGCTGAACGCGATGCAGCCCGATTTGCTGGTGGTGCGGCATCCCAGTTCGGGGGCGGTGAATTTGCTGGCGTCCAAAGTGAACTGTGCCGTGCTGAACGCAGGCGATGGGCGGCACGAACACCCGACCCAGGCGTTGTTGGACGCGCTGACGATCAGGCGGGCCAAGGGCCGCATTCAACGCCTGACCGTGGCGATTTGTGGCGATATCGCGCATTCCCGTGTGGCGCGCAGCAACTTGATTTTGCTGGGGAAAATGGAAAACCGCATCCGGTTGATCGCGCCGCCCACCCTGATGCCTGCCGGCGTCGAAGATTTCGGGTGTGAGTTGTTTGACGATATGCGTGCGGGGCTGGAAGGTGCCGATGTGGTGATGATGTTGCGGCTGCAACGCGAACGGATGGACGGCGGGTTTATCCCGTCAGAGCGGGAATATTACCATCGGTTCGGGCTGGACGCTGAGAAATTGAGCCACGCTAAGCCGGATGCCATCGTGATGCATCCCGGGCCAATGAACCGCGGCGTCGAGATTGACGGCGAATTGGCGGATGATATCAACCGGTCAGTTATTCAGGAGCAGGTCGAAATGGGCGTGGCGGTGCGGATGGCGTGTATGGATTTGCTGGCGAAGAATTTGCGCGCCGAACGCGGCAGGGCAGCGGTGGGGGTGATGGTATGAACGACGATAAGCCAAAGAAACCGATGTCAGACGCCCGGATCAGCGGGATGGTGGCGACAGCGGTGCTGGTGTTTTTAGCGGTGTTTACGACCGTGTTGGTATTGGTGTCGGGGTAGGCGGATGGTGTGCGGCGTTTTGTTGCAACCAAAGTTGGTGCCTTTATCCATGCACACAAAGAAAGTTTCCGACGAATGACCCTTTACTTAACCAACGCCCGGCTGATCAACCCCGAAGCCGGAACTGATACGGTTGGGTCGATCACCCTGCACGATGGCCTGATCGCGGCCATCAACGGTTCTGCCCCCAAATCGGCCAAGATCATTGATTGCGCTGGCCACCCACTGGCCCCCGGTATTGTTGATATCGGTGTAAAGATCGGTGAACCGGGTGAGAGGCACCGCGAATCTTTCCGATCTGCCGGTATGGCGGCGGCGGCGGGGGGGGTGACGACCATCATTGCGCGGCCTGATACGCATCCGGCGATTGATACGCCTGAAGTGCTGGAATTTGTGACGCGGCGTGCGGCGGAGTCTCCGGTGCGCATCCGGCATATGGCGGCGCTGACCAAGGGTCGCGCGGGGCATGAGATGACCGAGATCGGCTTTTTGCTGGATGCAGGGGCGGTGGCGTTCAGCGATGTGTTCAACGTGTCGACCGACACCAAGGCCCTGAGCCGGGCGATGATTTATGCGCGGTCTTTGGGGGCGCTGATCATCGGCCATCCGCAAGAACCGGGGCTGTCGGCGGGGGCGGCCACCACCAGCGGCAAGTTTGCCAGTTTACGCGGGTTGCCCGGCGTGTCGCCGATGGCCGAACGCATCGGGCTCGACCGTGATCTGGGATTGGTAGAGATGACCGGCGCGCGGTACCATGCCGATCAGATCACCACGGCGCGCAGCCTGCCTGCCCTTGCCCGCGCCAAGGCGAACGGGTTCGATGTGACGGCGGGGGTGTCGATCCACCATCTGACGTTGAACGAGTTAGACGTGGGCGATTACCGGACGTTTTTCAAATTTACCCCGCCGCTGCGGTCGGAAGATGACCGCTTGGCAATGGTGCAGGCGGTGGCCGATGGGGCAATTGACATCATCGGCAGTTTCCACACCCCGGCGGATGAGGAATCCAAACGTTTGCCGTTTGAGGAGGCATCCCCCGGTGCGGTGGGGCTGC
Source organism: Cypionkella sp. (assembly GCA_031384605.1). Taxonomy (GTDB): domain Bacteria; phylum Pseudomonadota; class Alphaproteobacteria; order Rhodobacterales; family Rhodobacteraceae; genus JANNAT01. The sequence continues at coordinate 39,531 of JANNAT010000002.1, read as the reverse complement.
AAACACTGCTGCCAGCGGCGTTGCGGCTGGTGCATGCCGGGCAGATTGATTTGCCCATGCTGTTTGCCGCCTTGTCGTTGAACCCTGCGCGCAGGCTGGGTTTGCCGCAGGGGCGGATGGCGGTGGGCGCGCCCGCCGATCTGGTGCTGTTTGATCCCAATGCACCCTATTTGCTGGACCGGTTCAAATTACTGTCAAAGTCCAAGAACACACCGTTTGACGGCTGCCGGATGGAGGGTAAGGTGTTGGCAACTTTCGTGGGTGGAACCCAGGTTTACTGAAGGATAGCTTTATGCCGGAAATTATCGCCTCGCCGTTAACCCTGACGATCGTTGCCGTGTTGGCGTATTTGTTGGGATCGATTCCGTTTGGGTTGGTGATAACCCGGGCCATGGGCTTGGGTGATCTGCGCGCCATCGGATCGGGTAACATTGGGGCCACCAATGTTTTGCGCACCGGCAATAAGGGGGCGGCGCTGGCCACGTTGATCTTGGATGCGGCCAAGGGCGGGATTGCGGTTCTGGTGGCGCGCTGGGCGGTGGGGGAAGACGGCGCGCAACTGGCGGCTTTGTGCAGTTTTCTGGGCCATTTGTTTCCGGTCTGGTTGGGGTGCAAGGGCGGCAAGGGGGTGGCCACGTTTTTGGGCACCTTGATCGCGCTGGCATGGCCTGTGGGGCTGGCGGCCTGCGCCACATGGGCCGGGGTGGCGGCGGTCACGCGGGTATCGTCGCTGGCCGCTTTGGTGGCGGCGGCGCTGTCAACGTTGTGGGTGTTCGTGTTTGATCAGGGATCGATGATCATTCTGGTCGGGGTTTTGACGCTGCTGGTTTACCTGCGCCATTGGAAAAACCTTGAACGGATAAAGGCGGGAACTGAACCGAAGATCGGTGCCAAGTCTTGACGCTGATCTGCCGTGTGGCGCTGATTGCGGTTTGGGCGGCGGAGTTAGGGCGGGATGGGTTTAACAAGAGCCACAAATCGCTGGCTGTCTCTGACGCTGTCGCTTGAACGCGTTTCGCGATATTTACCGTGGCTGTGAAAGCCCCCCCGACAGAACCTCTGCCCCAACCGAAAAAGGGGGTTTCACACCCCCGTCCCGACCACCTTGTGATCGGCCCCCTCCCGTGGGATATTTTTGAACAGAAAAAGCGAATTGTTTGCAATTCGTGCCGCATCAAAATCGGCTGGATGGGTTACAGACTGCTGGCCTGATAAATCCGGCCAAGATCGCCTGCCCAATCGCCGTGATAAAGATCAAGCCAGCGGTCGGCTTGGGTTTTTCCAGATGCTACGCTGGCCACCAATGGGGCAAGATACGCCTCTTCGCCCAAGCCCCGCGCAGCAAGACCTGCGTGCGACAGGGCAACGGCGGCGCGGGCAAGGTCGATCATTTGCACATCACCCGAACGGGCTTGCAGGCCATTGACTGATGCATCTACGCGCAATTCTTCGCGGGTTTGCGTATCGAAGCCTTTCACCAGATCCCACGCGGCATCAAGGGCGGTTTGATCATACATCAGACCCACCCAAAACGCGGGCAGGGCGTTGATATGCGCCTGATCGCCACAATCGGCACCCCGCATTTCGATGAATTTCTTTACCCGTGCTTCGGGGAACACGGTGGTCATGTGATCGGCCCAATCCGACAGCGTGGGCAATTCGCCGGGCAAGGCGGGCAACTGGCCCTTCATGAAATCGCGGAAAGACTGCCCCAAGGCGTTGATATATTTGCCATCGCGGTAGACGAAATACATCGGCGCATCCAAGACCCAATCGACGTATTGCTGAAAGCCGAAACCTTCGTCGAAGGCAAAGGGCAACATGCCGGTGCGGGCATTGTCCAAGCCCCGCCAGATGCGGCTGCGCCAGGATTTATGGCCGTTCAGTTTGCCATCAAAGAACGGACTGCTGGCGAACAGGGCAGTGGCCACGGGTTGCAAGGCCAAGGCCACACGCAGCTTTTTCACCATGTCGGCTTCGGACGAATAATCAAGGTTCACTTGCACGGTGCAGGTGCGATACATCATCTGCGTGCCATGGGTGCCAACGCGGCCCATGTAATCGGTCATCAAACGGTAGCGGCCTTTGGGCATAACGGGCATAGTTGCCGCATCCCATTCGGGGGCGGCCCCGATGCCCATGAATTTGATGCCCAAGGGATCGGCGATGCTGCGCACCTCGTCCAGATGGTTTTGCAATTCAGCGGCGACGTCATGGAGGGACGATAAAGGTGCGCCGGAAAGTTCAAACTGCCCGCCGGGTTCAAGCGAGATATTCGCGCCGTTGCGCGTCATGCCGATGATGTTTTCAGCCTCGCGCACGGGGGACCAGCCGTATTGCAACTCTAACGCCGCAAAAAGTGCCGAGATCGACGCAGCGCCTGCATAAGGCAGCGGCGCGCGGCTGCCGGTTAGCCAGCCAAATTTTTCATGCTCGGTTCCAATGCGCCAATCGGCCTTTGGTTTGTTACCTTCGGCCATCATCTCGGCCAGTTGTTCAAACCGCTGAATGGGGCCGCCACCGGACTGGGGAATCGACATCGGGCATTGCCCCTTTTGATGAACTTCGCAGCGCTAACAGGTGTCGCGGCTGAAGGGCTGTGTCAAGGCCAGCGAACGGCTTGGTTGATGTTTGTTTGTGTGCAGATGACTGTGAATTTGCGATGACTGCGCGTCAGGATTGTGCGACGACGCCCGAACCGCGCCTGCGCCAGATTACGCGCATTTCGGGCCCAATCGTGGTGGTGATCGGCAGGGTTTCACCGGGCGGCAGCGCATCAGGCCGCCCCAGTGCCGCCACCAATGCGCCGGTATCCATGCCCGGCAGACTGGCGAAGGCGTCGAACAGACGGTCTGCCCCTGTCGCATCGACAGGGATCAGGATGGTTTGGCCATCGGTTTGCTTTAATCGCCACAGCCTGCGGCCGCGCAGGGTGATCAGCCGCACCTCTGACAGTTCGGGCAGGCTGACATAGCCGCCGATTGTGGGGCCAAGATAGCCGATCTGGCCTTCATCAACCTCGACCACACCGGGCGCGTGGATGTCTTGGGCAAAGCGCATGCGCCGCCACGCCATAACAGCAAGGGATGCGCCAAGCGTCATGACCAGACAACCTACGGGCACCAGAAGATAACCGCCCAGCCAAGCCAGCCAGAGGCCGAACGCGATGATGGCAGCGGCCCATATTACCTCATGTGCGCGGCGAAGCAGGGCAAAGACTTCGGGGCGGATCACGTCCAATCCCCCAATGTGGATTGCCACAAGGTTAATGCGGCCACTGCAGCAGTATCGGCGCGCAGGATGCGGGGACCAAGCGACAGCGGCACCACTTGGGGCAATGCGCGCAGGCGGGTTTGTTCATCGCCCGAAAAGCCACCTTCGGGGCCGATCAGGATGGCCCATGGGTCGGGCGGATGTGAAGGACGGGCAGTATCGCCCATCTTGCGGGCGGGCTGACCCACCATCGCCTCATCGCACCACAGCAGTTTTCGGTTGGTGGGGAAGGTTGCCAGCAGCTTGTCCAGGGGGATCAGATCGTACACCTCGGGCACAAAGGTTGCGCCGCATTGTTCGGCAGCCTCAAGCGCGTGGGCTTGCAGGCGGTCCTGGCGGATGCGTTCGGAATTGGTGTGGCGGGTTTGCACCGGGATGATCCGCGCGGCCCCCAGTTCGACCGCTTTTTCAACGATGAAATCGGTGCGGGCCTTTTTGATTGGGGCAAAGATCAGCCACAGGTCCGGGGGCAATCGCAGGGGGGCGGTTTGCACGTCGCACAGCAACACACCGCCACGTTTGCCCGCCTCGGCCACCGACGCGCGCCATTCGCCGTCGCGGCCATTGAACAGCAGCACCGCGGCCCCGCGCGCAAGGCGCATGACGTTGAACAGATAATTTGCCTGATCGGCGTTCAAAGCCACGGCTTGCCCCGCGCCCAGTGCCTGATCTACATAGAGCCTGATCTTTGCCTTATCCATAAAGTGAACTTATGTCCGAGCAGACGCAAATGCCAGAGGGGCACCAGGTTTCCGATGCGCCTGCAGGCAATTGGGTGGACCTGTACGCGCCGCGTGCAAGCCGGCCTTATCTGCGGTTGTCGCGGGCGGACAGGCCAATTGGCACGTGGCTGTTGTTTATCCCTTGTTTGTGGGGAATTGCGCTGGCGGCTTTGACATCAGGGTTTCGGGCCTGGGATATCTGGCTGGTGTTGTCTTGTGGGGCGGGGGCGTTTTTGATGCGCGGGGCGGGCTGCACGTGGAACGACATCACCGACCGCGACATTGACGCACAAGTTGCGCGCACCAAAAGCAGGCCCTTGCCATCGGGGCAAGTCAGCGTGCGGCGGGCCTTGATCTGGATGGCGGCGCAGGCGGCAATCGCGGCACTGATTTTGTTCAGCTATAACGGGTTGGCGATTGGCCTTGGGGTTGGGTCGCTGGTGTTGGTGGCGATTTATCCGTTTGCCAAGCGATTTACATGGTGGCCGCAGGTGTTTTTGGGACTGGCGTTCAACTGGGGTGCGCTGTTGGCCTATGCGGCCCACAGCGGGGTGGTGACGCCGCAGGCGGTGTTGCTGTATGCGGCGGGAATTTGCTGGACGCTGTTTTATGATACGATTTATGCCCATCAGGACAAGGATGATGACGCGCTGATCGGAGTGAAATCCACCGCACGGCTGTTTGGCAGCAACACCAAAGTCTGGCTGCGCGGGTTCATGGCGGGAACGGTGGTGTTGATGGCATTGGCGGTGATCCTGTCATCCTTGCCCGCCAGCGCCGTTTTGTCATTGTTGGTGGCGGTGATGGGCGTCTGGGGGTTTGGGGCGCATATGGCGTGGTCGCTGCGGCGGTTGGATGTGGATGATCCGGCGTCTTGCCTTGCCGTGTTCCGGTCAACCCGCGATGGCGGCTTGATTGCTGCGCTGTTTCTTGCCGCAGCGGCGTTCCTTTGATTGCCGTGCTGCCACGCCCGCATTATGCAGGCATCTGCTTTGCACCCGCAACGCAAGCCACCCGATTCCCATTTAGTGACCGAAACCTTTGGTGAAAACGCCCAGCCTTCGTCTGCCGCAGTTTGATCGTGCCAAGCTGATAGGCCCGCTTGCCTTTGTGGCGGCGGGCATTCTGGCGTTGTTGGTGGCCTGGGGCGGGGCAGTGCTGATCGAGCGGCTTTCGGTGTCATCGGTGACTTCGCGGTTGCTGACCGAAGGGATCACCTGGGCCACTGTCAAGGCGGATGGTTTGCAGATACATCTGATTGGCACCGCCCCGAATGAGGCCGCGCGCTACCGCGTGGTGAACCTTGTAGGCAGTGAAATCGAAGCTTCCCGCGTGCGCGACAAGCTGGAGGTGACGCCCGCCAAGGCCATTGCGGCCCCGGCGTTTTCGCTGGAAATGCTGCGCAATGACGATGGCATTCAGTTGATCGGACTTTTGCCTGATGGGGATGCCGAAGCCGCGCTGACCGAGGTCGCGCAGGCCCTGTCACCCAGTATTCCGCTGTCAGATATGATCGAAACCGCAGCCTATCCGGCACCGCCTGGTTGGCAGGCGGCGTTGGATTATGGCGTTGCGGCCTTGCAGCTGTTGCCGCGATCAAAAATTTCTGTTGCAGCCGACCGTGTGGCGATTACCGCGATCGCGGTTTCCGAGGCAGAAAAGCGCAGCCTTGTGACGCAACTGAACACCACCAAGCCACCGGGGTTGAATGTGGTAATCGACATATCAGCCCCGCGCCCGGTGCTGACGCCGTTTACGCTGCGCTTTGTCAAAGATGCAACATCGGCGCGGTTTGATGCCTGTTCGGCAGATACCGACGTGGCGCGCGCGCGCATCCTTGCGGCGGCCACCGCCGCCGGGGTTGTCGGGCGCAGCACCTGCATCGTCGGCCTTGGCGTGCCCAGCCCCAGTTGGTCGTCGGCAACAACAGCGGGCATTGCGGCAGTTGCGGAATTGGCAAGTGCCACGATAACTTTCAAAGACGCCGACGTATCGCTGCAGGCGGGCAGCGATGTTGCCCAAGCCGACTTTGACCGCGTGGTCGGTGAGTTGGAAGCGGCCTTGCCAGAAGTTTTCTCGCTGAATGCCACATTGGAAAAGAAGGCCACGGCCGGCAATGAAGGCCCGGCAGATTTTACCGCCCTGTTGGCACCGCAAACCGGCAAGCTGGAATTGCGCGGGCGGCTGACGGATGAGCGACTGCGTGCCGCGGTTGACAGCTTTGCGCGGGCGGAATTTGGGTCGGCGAATGTGTATCTGGCCACCCGGATTGACGCCGAACTGCCTGACGGCTGGCCCGTGCGGGTGTTGGCGGGGCTACAGGCCATGGCGCAACTGGAGCATGGCACGTTGTTGGTGACGGCGCAGACCGTTGAAATTACCGGCGTTACCGGATCAACCACCGGAAAATCGCGGATTTCGCAGATTTTGTCGGATAAGCTGGGACAGGGCAAGACGTTCAAGGTTGATGTCAGCTATGACAAAGAGCTTGATCCGCTGGCGGCTTTGCCGACGCCTGCCGAATGTGCAGGCTTTGTCGATGACGCGATGGCACGTGGCAAGATCACCTTCACGCCCGGATCAGCCGAAATTGACCGCGAGGCGGGGGCGGTGATGACGGCGCTTGCCGATGCCTTGTCGGATTGCCCCGGCATCAAGATGGAAATCGCGGGCTATACCGATGCGCAAGGGTCTGAAGAGGGCAACCGCGCGCTGTCGCAAGCGCGCGCCGAGGCGGTTCTGGTGGCGTTGCAGGGCCGCCAGGTGGATGTGGCGGGCATGCTGGCCAAGGGGTATGGCGAGGCCAATCCGTTGGCAGATAACAAAACCGATGCTGGGCGCGAGGCCAATCGGCGGATCGAGATTACGTTGATTGGCGGGGCGCAACCACGCGCGGGTGCGGCGCGAACCGATCTTATCGACGCGGTTACTTTGGGCGATGAAGGCGGCCCAGGCGGTGCTGCGGCTGATCCGGCGCAAGGTGCCACCCCCGTTGACCCTGCGGCACCCGTTGACCCGGCAGCGCCCGCGCCATTGGCCCCCGATTTCGCGGGTGATGACAGCCCGTCAGTGGCTCCAGTAGAAAACACGTTACGCCCCAGGCCGCGCGCGGCGACTGGCGATTGATCAAAAGCAGAAAGCGCCTATGAACCGCACGGAATTCATCATTGCCACCGCGATTATCTTGTTGCTTGCCTTTACCTTGGGCTGGTTCACCTATTGGCTGATGCACCGATTTACCCGGGTGGCGGGGGGCGACATGGGCGAGATGGACAAGCTGGCGCAGTCGCTGCACGAAGCGGAAGAAGTGCGCGATCAGGCGATCATCTATCTGGAACAGCGCGAAGCCGAGTTGATGAACCAGATCGCGCAAACCGAAGCCGAATTGCGGGCCGCGATGGAAGGCCTGCGCGATGCGCGCCATGAAGCCGAAGAAATGCGCGCGTATATCGAGCGGATGCATGCCAACGGCTGAGGCGGCGGGCGAAAATTTTTAAATAAAAATTTTGACGATAAGGGGGCGCTGCCCCCTCGCGCTTTGCGCTTACCCCCGGAGTATTTTTACCAAAGTGAAATCGTGGGTCAGATACCGTTGAGGCATGCGCCCATCAAAGCGGAGTTTGGATCGGCCAGATCGTTTATCACATCGAAATGGTGGCGGTCTGGCACGACTGTCCACGGACATTTCCAGTTTTCTGAAAGCAGCCGGGCTTGCCACAGGAAACTGGGGCGTTCTTGCCCGCCGACCCAGATATGGGCGGTGCAGTCTGGGTTTAGGGCATGGTTTGCGGGGCTTTCGGCTGTGACTTCGCTGTCTGTCAGGCACAGCTGTTCGTTCATCTTTGTTTGCATGATCGGCCAAAGGTCGGCCAGTGGTGAAATGGGCACGACGCGGCAGAGTGCAGGCAAGGCGATGTCGGCGCACGCCATGCGCGCCGCCAGATGCCCCCCTGCCGAATGGCCTGTCACCACCACTGGCCCCGGCACACGGGCGGCTGCGGCGGTTATTGCCGCTGCAATCTCAACCGTCATTTGACTGATCCGTGCCTGCGGGGCCAAGGGATAGGACGGCATCGCCACGGCCCAACCGCGCGCGCAGGCCCCCGCCGCCAGATGCGACCAGCTTTCGCGGCCAAAGGCCAGCCAATAGCCGCCATGGACAAACACCATCAGACCGCGGGGGGGGGCGTCGGGCAGAAAAAGGTCAAATCGGTTGCGATCCGTGGGTCCGTAAACCAGCCCCAATTGCGCGCGCGCGCCAAGGTGAGCGCAAAACTGCGCCGCGTCGCGTTTCCAGCGGGGCGGATAATCTTCGGCCCCGGCAATGAAGGCCCCGTTGGCATAAGCAAGATCGTAATCCATCATCCGCCTGTAAGTTTGATCAAAATATTGCCTGCAGGCTGCACCAGAACTGGACTTTTTCCAAGGGCCTATGCAATGCAGGAGTAACTGCATTTTTGGGGGCCCACATGCTTGATTCCGTCACTGATCTGCGTTCCATTCTGAAAGATCCCGGCCTGTTGCCGAATAAGGCCTATGTGGCGGGGGAATGGATTGATGCCGCCGATGGCGCGACATTCGCCGTGACCAATCCTGCGCGCGGCGATGTGATAGCACTCGTGCCCGATCTGACCCGTGCCGATGCGGCCCGTGCGATTGCGGCGGCTGATGTGGCGCGGCGTGACTGGGCGGCGCGGACGGGCAAGGAACGCGCAGGCGTGATGCGCAAATGGTTTGATCTGTGCATGGCGGCGCAAGACGATCTGGCCGCGATTCTGACCGCCGAGATGGGCAAACCGCTGGCCGAGGCCAAGGGCGAGATCGCCTATGGATCGGCCTATATCGAATGGTTCGGCGAAGAGGCCAAGCGCACCTATGGTGAGATTATTCCGGGCCACATGCGTGACAAGCGAATTTCGGTGATCAAACAGCCGATCGGGGTGTGCGCATCCATCACGCCGTGGAATTTTCCCAATGCGATGATTGCGCGCAAGGTGGCCCCGGCGCTGGCCGCCGGTTGCGGGTTTGTGGCGCGGCCTGCGGCGGAAACACCGTTGTCGGCGATTGCGTTGGCCGTGTTGGCTGAACGGGCCGGGGTTCCGGGCGGCGTGTTTTCGGTGATCACCTCAAAACGGTCGTCCGAGATTGGCAAGGAGTTTTGCGAAAACCCGGCCATTCGCAAGCTGACCTTCACCGGGTCCACCGAAGTGGGGCGGATTTTGCTGCGGCAGGCGGCGGATCAGGTGTTGAAATGCAGCATGGAATTGGGCGGCAACGCGCCGTTCATCGTGTTTGACGACGCGGATCTGGATGCGGCCGTGGAAGGGGCGATGATTTCGAAATTCCGCAACAACGGGCAGACCTGCGTATGCGCCAACCGGATTTATGTGCAGGCGGGGGTGTATGATGCCTTTGCGGCCAAGCTGGCGGTGGCGGTGGCCAAGCTGTCTATCGGGGATGGGTTGAAGGCGGGCACGACAACCGGGCCGTTGATCAACATGGATGCGGTGGAAAAGGTTGAAGAACATATCGCCGATGTTCTGGCGGGCGGCGGCAAGATCGTGACGGGTGGCAAGCGGCATGCGCTGGGTGGCACGTTCTTTGAACCCACTGTGGTGACGGGTGTGACGCCTAATATGTTGGTGGCGAATGAGGAAACCTTTGGCCCGCTGGCGCCGTTGTTCAAGTTTGACACCGAAGAAGAAGTGATCCGCCGCGCCAATGATACGATTTATGGTTTGGCCAGCTATTTCTACGCGCGTGATATTGGCCGGATTACGCGGGTGCAGGAGCAGTTGGAATATGGCATGGTTGGCGTCAACACCGGGTTGATTTCCAACGAGATGGCCCCGTTTGGCGGCGTGAAACAATCAGGCTTGGGCCGCGAAGGCAGCCATCATGGGATCGACGATTATATGGAATTGAAATATATTTGCCTGTCGATTTAGACCTGTCAGATAATGCCTGCAGGCGGGGGCATTTGCCCCCGTTTTGCATTTCGGGCCCCGTTCACCCCCCCGCACGCATTCCACCGGATTTGCCAAAGCCGCCGCGCTGAGCGACCATCGCTTTGGTCATAGGGGGTTGGCCTTTGGTGACTGTGGCTTTTTGAAACGCTGAAGATGCGATCTGACCGCCTGAATTCAGGTTGCCAATTTTGGTGCCGCCGTCGGGCGTGGCAAACCCGCCGCTGCCACTACGGACCACGGGTTGCGCCATCACGCGCCCGCCGCCCAAGGCCTGGCCAAGCATATAGCCCATGAACAGCGGCATGAAGATGCCCCCGCCGCCTGAACCGCCCCCCGCCACAGCATCTGGCCCGCAGGCCCCGGCCCCGTGTTCGGCCTCGCACACCTGTTGGCTGTCATAGCGGGGTGCTGTTTCGTCATGCAGGGCTTTGGCATCAGCAAAGGCAGTGTCGCAGTCTTTTTCGGTGAACCATCCGCCGGGGCTGGCGGCGGCCACGCAGCTGTCTTTGTCCGCGAACGCGGCGGCTTCGGTTTTTTCTTCCTGACAGCCCGCCAAAGCAAAAGCTGATGCGCCAAGGATGAACAGGGCGGCGCTGCGGGATCGTTTTTGCACAGGTTTGGTCACGGGATTTACCCTTCGATGAAATGTGGTTTGAACCGGGACAGGTCTTGGGTGATGCGGCCGGCATCTTCGCGCAGGCCCATGCCAACGCAGGTTTCGCCCACCACCCATGCCCCGATCACCGGGCGCATGCCGCCCATCACCGGCAAGGCGTGGTAGGCCTGAACGATTTTGGGGTGGTGGTCATAGGTGGTTTCTTTCGCGGCATCGGTGATCTGGCCGCCCTCGATGATGGTCACCGAGGCCCCTTCACGCGAAAAAATCGGTTTGATCACGTGGCCCTTGGCCAGATAAGCCGCCGCTTTGGCATCGGTTGCGACATCTTCGGCAAAATAGCTGGGCAGCAGGTTTTGGTGGCCTTCGAACATCTGCCACAGCACGGGCAGGATGGCCTTGTTCGATACCAACGCCTTCCATGGCGGTTCTATAAAGCGGCAGTTCGCACTTGCGATGGCATCGGCAAAGGGATCGCGCAGCAGGTCTTCCCACGGATAAAGCTTGAACAGCGCGCCGATCACCCGGTCTTCGGCATCGGTGAACTGGCCCCGGTCTGACAGGCCGATTTTTTCAAGATCGGTGTATTGCGCGTAAAGCCCCGCTTCGCGCGCGGCCCAAGCCAAAGCTTCAACCGTGGCGTAATCTTCGGGGGCGTCGGTGATGGCGGCGAAATGCACATTGGTTTTAGCAGCAAAGATTTCGGCAAAACGGGCCACCAACGCCTCATGGATGCCGTTGAACTGGTCGGTTTGTGCAGACAATACCCGTGCCGCCTGTTGTTGTTCAAACCACAGCCATTGGAAGGACGCGCTTTCATAAAGGGCTGTCGGAGTATCCGCGTTGTATTCCAACATCTTGGCGGGGCCTGCGCCATCATAGGCCAGATCGAAGCGGCCATAAAGCTCAGGGTCGCGCGCGCGCCAGCTGTCCGCGACCAGATCCCAGTGGGTATCGGGAATGCCCATGCGGGACATCAGGTGTTCAGAGCCGACGATTTTCGCAACGGCCTCGCGGCACATTGCGTGCAAGGCGGTGCAGGGGTCTTCGATATCGTCTTCAACCTGCCGCAGGGTGAAGGCATAGGCCGATGTTTCATCCCAATAAGGTTCGCCATACATATCGGCAAAAGTGAACCCCAGCCGTTCGGCCTCGGCGCGCCAATCGGGGCGTTCGGGTAGGGTGATGCGTTTCACGAGATGCCTCCGATGCTGTGGTTTTCATATCAGCGTGCTGGGGGTGGCGTTCAAGGGGAAAGTTGCAACAGATCTGCGACAGAGTAAGGGGTTGAGCAGCTTAGCTAGGGCGCTTAGGCTGCGTGTAAATGCAGGGGGATAACATGCCAAGCCAAAGAATAGCGGTGGTCACTGGGGCCGCCGGGGGGATGGGGCGCGCGATTGTGGCGCGGTTGTTGGCCGATGGTTGCCATGTGGTTGGGGTAGACATCGACGCAAGTGCAGTTGGGGGCATGGCGGCTGAGTTGGATCACTTTAGCGCCGAGGCTGTTGATCTGACGGATGCGCATGCGATTGCCGATATGTTTGATCGCCTGACCCTGCAGCACGGTGGGGTGGATGTGTTGGTGAACAACGCGGGCACCTGTTTCATGTCAGATTTCCCCAACATTCCGGCGGCAGAATTTGATCTGCAGATGTCGGTGAACTTTGGCTCGGCGTTTCATTGCTGCCAAGGGGCGGTCAAGGCGATGATGGGGCGGGAGGGCGTGCGCAAGATCGTCAATATCTCTTCTAACGGGGCCTATAACTTTGACGTGTTCGACCCACCGCATTACCGGGCGTCCAAGGCGGCGATGGATACGCTGACGAAGGATCTGGCGCGGCGCTATGCGCGGGATAAAATTGCGGTAAACTCGATCGCGCCTGCGATGACGGAAACGCCGCTGTTTGATGTGCTGACGGCGGATGTGCTGGCGCGGGCGATATCGGCGATGCCGCATGGCCACGCGATGCAACCATCGCAGATCGCTGATTGGGTGGGGTTTCTGGTGTCAGCGGCAGGCGATATCTGTTCTGGCAACGTGATCATCCTTAATCAGGGGCGCGACGTGCGGTGAGGGTGGGGTAGGAAAAATTTTGGATTAAAATTTTTGGCTCCGGTCCTGCGAAAGGGGATTTGGCGATGAAAGTCGAAATCCATAAGCTGTTTGAATATCTGTTGGAAACCACCGATGCGGCCCCGGACTGCATCTTGGGGTTTTCGCTGTCGACCCCGCCGCGTTTGTCGGAATTTCTGGCCGATCTTGACCCGAACCTGCCGCTTGACTGGAACGGGCGCAGTTTTCTGGGCTTGCCCGAACTGCGCACCCGCGTGATTGCGCAGGCGGGATTGGATGGGATCTGCGGTGCCGATGATGTGTTGATCACCGCAGGTGCTGCCGAAGCGAATTATCTGGTTTTGCGCCAGTTGCTGAATGCCGGTGATCAGATCGTCACTGAAACCCCCGGTTGGCCCCAAGCGGGTGTGTTGGCGCGGGCGGTTGGGGCCGATCTGCGGCTGGTGCGGCGGCATGAAGAAAACCGCTGGCGGCTTGATCCTGCCGATTTGGCGGCACAGGTCACGCCTGCGACCAAGTTGATTTTTCTGTCCAACCCGAACAACCCGACCGGTGCGCTGATGACGGGGGATGATCTGCGCGCGATTGTGGAAATCGCAGACCGGGTCGGCGCGTGGCTGTTGGTGGATGAGGTTTATGCGGGCCTTGAATGGGACGGCCCGCGGCCGCCTTCCATTGCCGGACTTTATCGTCGTGGCATCACGACGGGGTCGGTTTCCAAGGCGTTGGGATTGCAAGGGCTGCGCACCGGGTGGATGATTTGCCAAGACGCCGGCATGATCCGCGATGCAGTGATTTTGCGCGAGAATTCGTCAGAAATCATGAATATCCTGGGCGAACATATCGCTGAGATTGCCTTGCGCCCTGATCGGTTACGCGATGCCCTTGGCCGGGCGCGGGCCGAGGCCGCAGTCACCTTGGCGCAGCTTGACGGCTTTATCGCAATGCAAGCGCGCCTGAGCTGGATCAGACCGCAGGCCGGGCTGATCGGTCTGGCGCGGCTGCATGGTATCGCGGCGGAACCCTTGGCACGGCAGTTGTTGGCGGCACCTTATCGCACTTTTGTGTTGCCCGGCACCGCCTATGATCACCCAAATCATATTCGGCTGGGTGTGGGGGGCGGGGCTGCCGTGCAGTTAGACAAAGGTTTGACGCGGTTGGCGCAATGTCTGGCCGATTGGCAGGCTTAGGTCGCCCAAACCAAGCCGCTTGTCGCGGATGGGTTCGACAACAGCGGATCGGTAAGGCAGTATCGCGCAAAGTTCATCAAGGAGTTCGCCCATGCAAACCGTGATCAAACTGCCCGCCACCCAAGGAATTGACCCATCAACCGCCGATCTGGATGGCTGGATTGTCACCGAAGGCAGCCCGTCGATGAAAACATGGGCGCTGCACACGTCGGCGGCGGGCGATATGGTTTCGGGCATCTGGGAATGCACGGTTGGCAGCTATCACGCCACCTATACCGCCTATGAATATGTCGTGCTGATCGCGGGTCGGATCACCATTACGCCTGATGGCGGGGTGCCGGTGACAGTTAAGGCGGGTGATTCCTTTGTGGTAGAGCCCACTTTCAAAGGCATATGGAAAATCGAAGAAAACGTGCGCAAGCACTTTGATTTCCGTATTAAATAGATGGCTTAGGCAGGGTTCGCGCCCTGCCTTTCGCGCCTGAACGATGCGCCATCGCGATCTGGTTATCGCATATCAAGTCCGCGATTTTGCTTAACAGCGCCGCATGCCCCAAGTTTCGTTCATTCGCCAAACGGTTCACTGCGAACCCGATGGCCCCCATGAAAGGACATGACATGCTGCCAGCATTCAAACGCACCGCTATCGCCGGCTTGACCGCCCTTGCCATTGCTGCAACCGCCGCTGCCCCCGCACAAGCTTGGGGTGAAAACGAGCAGAATTTTGTCAAAGGCATCGCTGCCACCCTGTTGGTGCAAGGCATCATCCGTGAGGCCAAACGCGGCCAGCGCAACCAACCCGTCTATTACGCCGACCCAGCGCCACAGCCGGTTTATGTTGCCCCGCGCGCGCATGCCAGCATCTACCGCACCGCCGCAGCGCAGGCGTTCAACAGCTATTCGGCGCGTGAGCGGGTGTTAATCCAGAAACGGCTGTCGCGCTATGGCTATTATCGGGGCGGCATTGATGGATCCTTCGGTCCCGGCACCTATTCTGCCGTGACAGCCTATGCCGATGATCAGGGCCAAGGGGGCGATCTGCGATCTACCGCCGGCGCGTTTGGGGTCTATGACGGGTTGATTTACTGATTTTTGCCCAACAAATCCGACAGCGCGCGCCAAATGGATTGGCGCGCGCAAATTATTTTGCATATCCGCCAAGGATTGCCCAACGGCGCGCGTCTGACCTACTGTGATGTTGATGGAAACGCCCGATGAAACCTTGGCCATGGCCGCCGCTGGCGGAGATCGTGGTGCGTTTGCGGTGCTGGTGCAGCGCCATTATGACCGGATTTATGGACTGGCGTATCGGCTGACGGGCAACAGGGCCGAGGCGCAGGATATGGCACAAGATATCTGTGCCGCCCTGCCTGCCAAGCTGCGCAATTGGCGCGGTGAGGCACGGTTTACCACATGGCTATACCGGGTTGTGGTGAACGCCGCCCATGATATGCGCCGTCGTCAAGCCACGCGTGCGCGGGCGTCGGCAGGCTGGGGCGATTGGGAAATTGCGCGGCAGGATGAACTGGCGGTGCAGGCCGAAGCCGCCGATTGGCTGACCACCGCGATGGCGCGGCTGTCGCCCGAATTGCGCGATACTGTCGCCTTGGTTTTGGGTGAAGAGATGACCCAGGCCGAGGCAGGCTTGGTGCTGGGCCTGTCCGAAGGCACGATTGCGTGGCGGATGTCTGAGGTAAAGAAACGCCTGCGCGCCATGGCCGCCGAGGAGGCAGCATGATGGATGATAAACCCGATCCCCTTGATACATTGAAAGCCGCGCTGGGCCGTGTGCCGCCCCCTGATGCAGCTGCCCGCGCGGCTGCGATGCGGTTGGCGATGGAAAATTACGATCGTCTCCAAGGATCGACTGATCCGATGCGTCCCAACAAAGACCGCCCCCTGAAGGCGGGATTTCTGATGGGAGTATTCACCATGTTCAAAGCCCTTAAAACCAAACCTCTTCTGGCGGCGTCTACGTCGGTGGCGGCGCTGTGCCTTGGGATATTTGTTGTGTTGCCACTAACGAATAAAGGCCCGCTGACAGAGGCGACGCGGCCAGACGTGCGCGCTGCTGCACCGGTTCAGAATCTGCCGATTGTCGACAGTGAGCCTTTGCCGGAAGCTGCCGCGTCAAATGACGCAGTTGTGACGGGGCAGGTTCAGCCTCCGCCACCGGCTGTTGTTGAAGACGCCCCCGTTCAGATGGCGCAAGGGGATGTGACCGTTCCGGTGCCCGAACCAACGGTCGAGATGTTGCCGCGGGCAGAGATTGCCAACGATCAAGCCCCCGTTGAGACTGACGGTTTGACAACGGGTGAAGCCTCAACTGATCAGTTGGGACAGGCTTTGCAGGCACTGCCGTCTGCGCCGCTGGAACGCAAACGGGCGGCGACCACGGCAAAGCCCGAAGCCCCCGGCGCCTTGGCCGATACCGAAGCGGATGTCATGGCTTACCTGTCGCCCGTGCCAATGCTCGCCCCTGCCGATATGGCGGCCCCGCCTGTGGAAAACAACGAGGCCTTTGCAACTGCGCCGGTGAACCCGGTAAAAATCACCGCCGAAGAACCGGTTTCGACCTTTTCCATCGACGTTGATACCGCGTCTTATTCGGTTGTGAGGTCATCTCTGAACGCAGGGTTCCTGCCTGATCCGGCCTCGGTGCGGGTGGAAGAATTGGTGAATTACTTCCCCTATGCCTATGCCGCCCCCGAAGGCGATCAGGCTTTTCTCCCTTCGATCACGGTGATGCCAACGCCGTGGAACCCGGGCACCCGGCTGGTGCATATCGGTATTCAGGGCGAGATGCCCGCAATTGCCAACCGCCCAACCCTGAACCTTGTGTTCCTGATCGACACATCTGGCAGCATGGACGAGCCGAACAAGCTGCCGCTATTAAAGCAATCCTTGGCGCTGATGCTGACGCAGTTGCAGCCAACCGATCAGGTGGCGATTGTCGCCTATGCCGGGTCTGCGGGGCAGGTTTTGGCCCCGACAATGGCCACGGACAAGGCCGCAATCCTGCGCGCACTGGACAATCTGGCGGCGGGCGGGTCAACCGCCGGGGCCGAAGGGTTGGAACTGGCCTACCAAGTGGCCGCAACGATGGCGCAGGATGGCGAGGTTTCCCGCGTGCTGCTGGCCACCGATGGCGATTTTAACGTTGGCATTGACGATCCAGAGGCGTTGAAAACCTACATCGCCGAAAAACGTAAATCGGGCACGTATCTGTCGGTGCTGGGCTTTGGGCGCGGCAATCTGGATGATGCCACGATGCAGGCCTTGGCGCAGAACGGCAACGGGCAGGCGGCCTATATCGACACGCTGAATGAGGCACGCAAAGTGCTGGTGGATCAGTTGACGGGGGCGCTTTATCCGATTGCGAACAATGTGAAAATTCAGGTGGAATGGAATCCGGCGCAAGTGGCCGAATACCGTCTGATTGGCTATGAAACCCGCGCGTTGGCCCGCGAGGATTTCAACAACGACAAGGTTGATGCCGGCGATATCGGGGCGGGCACAGCCGTTACGGCGATTTACGAGATCACCGCACCGGGCAGCCCTGCGTTGCTGAACGATCCGCTGCGCTATGGCACCTCGGCAGCGCCGGTAGACAACGGGGCAGAGTTGGGGTTCTTGCGCCTGCGGTCGGTTCTGCCGGGGGCAAGTGGCAGCGTTTTGCAGGAAACCGCCATTCGCGTGGGCGATGCGGCCCCATCCGATGATGCCCGATTTGCAGTTGCCATTGCGGGATTTGGGCAACTGCTTTCCGGGGCAAACTATCTGGGCGATTGGGGCTGGGACGCCGCGATTGAACAGGCCTTGGCCGCGCGCGGCACGGATGATTTCGGCTATCGGATAGAGGCGGTAAACCTGATGCGGTTGGCGAAAGGGTTGTCGGCACAGTAAGACGAATCAACAATCCTTACCCAAATCGGCGCGCAGAATTTTTCTGCGCGCCGACGTTACTGGGGCCAAAACTTAAGCAGTGACGGTTTCCACAACCTTGGCTTCAACAGCGCGGCCTTCGACATCCGTCGCGCGGCCGATCTCAATTCGGCGAGGTTTCAGCGCCTCAGGCGTTTCGCGGATCAGGTCAATATGCAGCATGCCGTGGGCGTGATCGGCCCCGGTCACCCGCACATGATCGGCCAGTGCAAAGCGGCGTTCAAAGGCGCGGTTGGCGATGCCGCGGTGCAAATAGGTTTTGGCATCGGCATCGGGGGCCTTGCGGGCGGTGACGTGCAGGGCACCGTCTTTGACCTCGACGGTCAACTCATCCGGGGTAAATCCGGCCACTGCGACGGAAATGCGGTAAGCATCTTCGCCCGTCTTTTCAATGTTATAGGGTGGGTAGGTGGGGTGCGCCACATCGGCGGTCAGCGCGCGATCCATCAGATCGGCAATACGGTCAAAGCCAACGGTGGCACGGTAGAGCGGGGCAAAATCAAAACTGCGCATATCATCCTCTTTCAAGCGATGTTTGGGCCTTCCCGTGATGGGACAGGCGGGTTAGCGCCGGGAACCCGATTGCGGCATTCCTTGGCCAGACATACTTGGGAATGAAAAACGGGCTTTCAAGCCCCGGCGCAAACTGCATCACGGCTTGATAAATTTGGCCCCGCCGCCGGTGCCGCCTGACAAGATGCGCACCGTGCCGCCACGCAGGGACGTCACCCGATCACCTTTTGCCATTTCTTCGCGCAACACGGCCAAGGGCCCTTCCAGGGCTGTGCCTAAGGCCACCTTTTCGCCTTCCACATCTGCCTTGGCAGACACGACCGAAACAACGCGGGCCACGCCACCCTGAAACGTGAAAATTGGCGCGCCGGACGATCCGAAATCAACACTGCATGACAGCACCAAGACATCGGGGGACTGATCCAGAACGTGGCAGACCTGTTGCAAAGACGGGGCTTCGGCGCGGTCCTGGGCATAAGATACCACGCCCACTTCGTCGCCACGCGCAGGGCGGGCGGCGGTTTCAAACGGTTTGACCGAGGGCAATCGGATCGGTTGATCCAGTTGCAAAAGTGCCAGATCGAAGGCGACGCGATCAAGGCTGTCAACGCCGGCATAGATGTAATCGGGATGCGCCACGGCGCGCACCACGCCACGGTACGCTTCGGCGCGGCCATTGCGCCAGCCTGCCAGAAATTCGATCTGCGTGTCGTCCATCCGCGCGCCGGTAGATTTATCATATAGGCAATGCGCCGCTGTCAGCACCAGTTGCGGTTCAATCAACGTGCCCGTGCAAAACCCATGAGTGCCAAGGTTCAACCGCCCAACCGCGTTCCAGCCTTTGCCATCATCACCGGTTTGCAGGCTGAACAACGGCGATTCTTCGGCGGTGGCAATGGACGATCCTGTCATCAAGATCAGCAAGACGGTCATGGCAAAGCGCATTTGTCAGATCAATCCTTTCAGAGTATCATCGTCAGATATTCGTTAACTGCGGCTTTATTTTGGCCACCACTTCAGCAGTATGCGTAGCACTTATTCCGTTTGACCATGTAATTTTAAGGAGGCCGGTAATGTCGATTGCAACGATCATTCAAACCCGAACAACCACTTTGATAAATACGTTTGTCTATGATGTTTTTCCGCCGCTGGTCGAGGTGGACGATGCCAATGCGTTAGCGGGGCTAACCACTGTTTTGGATGAGTTCACCACCACCGGCCTTGGGGCGGGTGGGTTGAACCGCAGGTCCACAAACAATGTCGTCATGTTGGCCGCGGCGGGCGGTTCGGCGGACAAGGCATCGGTTTGGGTGCGGGCCTATTATTCCGACTATCGCGCGGCCTATGCAGCCTTTGTGCGCAAGATGTATAACATCACCGTCACCACCGCAGATCTGGCTGCCTATGATGTTGATCACCTTTTGAACCGGGCGCGGGCGGGCAACGGCAATACGTTGTTGCGGATCGAAGCGTCACCCTTGGGGATAAACCGGCAATGGGGGTCGGTCCTGGAAAAGCTGGCGACGCAATCGAACGTGGCGGGAAATCGGCGCACCAGACGGTTGATGAGCTATCTGATCGCCGCCAAAGTTGCCGGCTTTGCCCCGCCCACAACGCTGCAAGACCCGGTCAGCCGGGCGCGTCTGGCGCGGGAACTGGCCAGTTTGGGAATTCCGTTGAAAGAGGCACAAGACGGGTTGGATACCTTGCTGGGCCATATCGCGCGCAATTTGCGTTAGGCGCGGTCCATCCCGCGCGGCCTTGGCCCCCCGGTTGCCCAATCCAGCAGTTCCACCGTATGCACAACCGGCACCCCCGTGCCCGAGCCGATCTGCATCATGCAGCCGATGTTGCCCGTTGCAATCACATCGGGTGTTTTCGCTTCCAAAGTCTGCACCTTGCGTGTTTTTAGCTGCGCGGAAATTTCGGGTTGCAACAGGTTATAAGTGCCCGCCGATCCACAGCATAAATGGCTGTCGGCGGGTTCCACCACGGTAAAGCCCGCCCGTTTCAGCAAATCCTTGGGTGCGGATTTGATTTGCTGGCCGTGCTGCAACGAACAGGCGGCATGATAGGCCACGCGCAGGCCTTTGGGGGCACCTTCGGGCAGGCCCAGCGTGGCCAATACTTCGGTGATATCCTTGGCCAATCCGGCGACCACGGCGGCATCAGCATCGCCGCCCAGCATGTGGCCATAATCCTTCACCGTGGTGCCGCAGCCGCTGGTGTTGATCACGATTGCATCAAGTCCGGAACCGTTTACCTCGGCCATAAAGGCGGTGATATTGGCCCGCGCGGACGCATGGGCGTCATGCGTGCGCCCCATATGATGGGTCAGCGCCCCGCAACACGCCATGCCGCGCGGCACGACCACTTCGCATCCCAGCCGCCGCAAAAGGCGAATGGTGGCGTCGTTGATGTCGGTATTCAACGCCTTTTGCGCGCAGCCGGTCATCAACGCCACCCGCAGGCGGGGGGTGCCTGAGGCGGCAAAGGTTTGCGGATCATCGTTGCGCGATATCGGGGGAATTTTATGAGGGGCCATAGCCACCATCGCGCGCAAGCGGGCATCGGGCAGAAACCGCGCAAAAGGCCGTGCCAATTTCGCCCCGATTAGCGCCAGCCGAAACCGGGTTGGATGGGGGATCACTTTTGCCAAGACCCAGCGCAACATTCGGTCGGACAAAGGGCGTTTGTAGGTTTTCTCAATATAGCTGCGCGCCTGATCAATCAGATGCATGTAATCCACACCCGACGGGCAGGTGGTGACACAGGCCAGACAGGACAGGCAGCGATCAATGTGCTTGACCGTTTTGGCATCGGCGGGCCGCCCGGTTTCCAGCATGTCCTTGATCAGATAAATCCGCCCGCGCGGGCTGTCCAATTCATCGCCCAGCACCTGGTAGGTGGGGCAGGTGGCGGTGCAAAACCCGCAATGCACGCAGGTGCGCAAGATTTTGTTGGCCTGCGCCAGGTCAGGATCGCGCAGCTGTTCAGCGGTAAAGTTCGTCTGCATCGCTTATCCTATCCGGCCTTGGCTCATCAAGCCGTGGTTCAAAAACCCGCGCGGATCGAATTTGGCACGAAGGGCGCGGGTAAGGGCCGCAACGCCGGGCGGTTCGGGCGCAAATGCAGCAACCATTTCCATCCCGGCAATGGGCCGCACGAGGGTTGCATGACCGGCCTGACCCACCGCGCGCCGCACAGCGTCGTCGGCGTCAGGCCGCAAAATCCAGATCAATCCACCGCCCCAGTCATAGAGTGCGTCATGCCCATCCCCCAGATCGGCGGTGACACGCGCCGCATCGGTTGGCTTTACGCAGACCCGCCACACCGCGCCTGTCCGCCCGGCAAAGGGCGTTACATCGCGGATACCTTGCCAAAGGGCGGCGCTGTGCGCCCCTTCGGTTTGGGCCCAATCCCCCCCCAACGCGTTGATCAGCGCCGCCGCGCGGTAGGCCACAGACCCTGCCATCCCTTCAATGCGGATCAGGGCCTGTCCGTTTGCAAAGGCAGCGCCTGATACATCAAAGGGTGATCCCAAGGCCGCGCGTAAATCGGCAAGACCTGCCGCTGTGGCGCGCGTGGCTATCAAGGTGATCTCGGCCTCAGGCAGGGCTTGCACCTTAAAGCTGACTTCAGACAGCACCCCCAAGGTGCCATGACTGCCCGCCATCAGCTTGACCAGATCATAGCCGGTGACATTTTTCATCACCCGCCCACCGTTTTTGACGATGGTGCCCGCGCCATCAACAAACCGCACGCCCAACACTGCATCGCGGCACGCCCCGACCTGCACCCGGCGCGAGCCGCTGGCATTGGCTGCCACCACGCCGCCAATGGTGGATGCGCCGTCGCGGCCCAAAAGGTCGCGTAAGTCGGGCGGATCAAACGCAAGGCGCTGACGTTCGGCGGCCAAAATCGCGTCGATATCTGCCAAGGGCGTGCCCGCCCGCACCACCAGCGTCAAAGCACCAGGGTCGTAAATCTCAACCCCGGACATAGCGCTGGTGTCCAGAACTTCGCCTGCAACATGCCCGATGGCACGCGTGCCGCCGCCCCGGATGAACAAGGGGGCATTGGCGTCAAGAATGGCCCCGCTTAACTCTGTCTCATTTGCCGGACGCATTTCCGCTCATTTCATCTGTTTCCAAATATCCTCGGGGTCCGGGGCAGACAGCCCCGGCAATCCGTCAAGCAACCCGCCGCCCGGCAGTCAGCCCCAACGGAAACACCTTGGCGGGGTTCAGTAACCATTTCGGATCAAACACATCTTTCACCCGCATCTGCGCCTCCATATCCGCATCGGTAAACTGCACCGACATCAGATCGCGCTTTTCGATACCGACGCCATGTTCCCCGGTTAAACAGCCGCCAACCTCGACGCATAGCTTTAGAATCTCGGCGCCGAACGCCTCACACAATTCCAGATCGCCGGGTTTGTTGGCATCATAAAGGATCAGCGGGTGCATATTGCCGTCGCCTGCATGGAAGACATTGCCGACATCCAAGCCAAATTCCGCGCTCATCTCGCCAATCCGGCGCAGCACATGGGGCAGCGATGACACCGGGATCGTGCCATCAAGACACATGTAATCATTGATCTGGCCCATCGCGCCAAAGGCGGATTTGCGGCCCAGCCAGATGCGCTTGGCTTGTCCTTCATCGGCGGCCTCGCGGAATTCAACGGGGTTGTGGCGCATGGCGATGGCCTTGATGCGCGACAGTTGCTCGGCAATCTCAGGCGCGCTGCCTTCGACCTCGATGATCAGCAGGGCCTCGCAATCGGGGTATCCGGCATGGGCGAACGCCTCGGTTGCGCGAATGCAGGGGCGGTCCATGAATTCGATCGCGACAGGCAGGATGCCCGCCTTGATGATGTCGGTGACACAGGCGCCCGCCACTTCGCTGCTGTTGAACCCGATCAATGCAGGCAATGCGCCTTCAGGTTTGGGCAGGATGCGTAAGGTGGCCTCGGTGACCACGCCCAACTGCCCTTCGGATCCGCAGATCACGCCCAACAGATCCAGCCCACCCGCATCCAGCCAAGGCCCGCCGATTTCTGTAATGGTGCCATCCATTTGCACCAGCGTGACGCCCAAAAGGTTGTTGGTGGTCACCCCATATTTCAGGCAATGCGCGCCGCCCGAATTCATCGCGATATTGCCCGCGATGGCGCAGGCCAATTGGCTGGACGGATCGGGTGCATAGAAAAAGCCGTCCTGTTCTACCGCACCCGTCACGCTTAGGTTCGTGCGCCCCGATTGCACCCGGATAAAGCGGTTGTCGTAATCAGTTTCCAGCACCGCGTTCATTCGCGCCACGCCCAAAATCACGCAATCCGCTGTTGGCAGCGCGCCACCGGCCAGCGAGGTGCCCGATCCGCGCGGAACGACAGGCACGCCCATATCGTGACAGGCCCGGAGCACAGCGGCAACTTCGGCAGTGGTGCGGGGCAAAACGGCGGCCAACGGGGCGCAGCGATACGCCGATAGCGCATCACATTCATAGGCCAGCGTTTCCAAGGGGTCTGAAATCACCGCATCGGCGGGCAGCACAGATAGCAACCGGGCAACTATAATATCTTTGCGCGACAGAATTGCAGCGTTTGGAATTGGCATATCCATAGCGAAATCCTATATTTGGTAATAAAATATAACCAATATTTGCGGAATGCAAGTGGCGCTTGTTCTGTTGTGACATTTCTTGCCGATCAGGCGAAAAAGACTGATCCCTTGGGCGTGCAGAACTTTTGCTTTTCTTGGTGTTAAACTGACCGTAGTTTGCTCGCATGGATACACTTTTTCGCTTTGGCCCGTTTGGGCTGTCGGATGCCGTTGCTTTGGCAGGCACCTTGCTGACATGGCTGATCATCGGCTGGTTTGTCGAACACCCGCCCAAAAGCCGCCCGTCGGTCAGTTTGTTGATGCAGGACTACCGCCGGGAATGGATGGTGCAGTTTGTCAGCCGCGATCCGCGCATTTTTGACGGCGCGATGATCGACAATCTGCGGCAGGGCACGGCGTTTTTTGCCAGCACGTCCATCATTGCCATTGGCGGCGGTGTGGCGTTGATGGGCAATCCGACGGTGCTGTTGGGGCTTGCCCGCGATTTGACATTGCCTGCCGACGTGACTGGATTTCAGCTGCGCGTGCTGTTGGTGATCGGCTTTTTGGCCAATGCGTTGCTGAAATTCATCTGGTCAAACCGCTTGTTTGGCTATTGCGCGATCATCATGGCCTCTGCACCAAACGACCCTGCCGACCCGCTGGCGCTGCATCGGGCGGCCCAGGCGGCTGAGATTAACATTACCGCGGCCCGCAGTTTCAACCGCGGTCTGCATTCGATTTACTTCGCTTTGGGGTCACTGGCCTGGCTGCTGGGCCCCTATGCCCTGATTGCGGCGACGGTCATCACCGGCGTGTTGCTGGTGCGGCGCGAATTTGCATCTGAGTCGCGCGAGATTATTCTGCGCGGCGCTTAACGCTGCGGCCTTCGACCAGCCAAGCCGTTACCGCAAGTCCCGCCGCCACCAACAGCAATAACCATCCCGGAACCAAAGCTGCCACGCGCAAATCCTGGGTCACAAACGCGCCACGCGGGGTAAGACCGATCCAGCCCCGGCCCGACGCAGGGCGGCCTTCGCGCACCGCCCGCAAGCCGGGAACGCCAGCCTCTAGCGGCACGATGCCGCCCAACATGGGGGCGACGATTGGCTGCAAACCCGCACCGCTGGCGATGGTTTCGACAAATTCGCGCGGGGCGGAGGGGCCAACTGCCACCACGCGCACCAGATCGTCTTGGGCCAACCGGTAAAGACCCAGCATCGGGGCCTTCCAGTCAATCGCATAGCGGCCGGGCGACAGTTCTGGCAGGGTCAGCTCCACTGCCGCGCCATCTGGCCCGGTGATCGTCAAATTGCCCGGCGGTGTTTCGGCAATCGACCGCCGCGTGATCGTCAGCACATCGCCTTTGGCGGTTGCGGTCAGGGTTTCTTCTTCCAGTTCGGGTTCTTTCAGCATCCAATGCGCAAGGCGGCGCAGCAGTTCCAACTGCGGCCCGCCGCCTTCATACCCGCGCCCCCACAGCCACGCCTGATCGGATGCCAGCACCGCCACGCGGCCCTGTTCGACCCTGTCAAGCACCAACAACGGCTTGTCCTGCGGCCCTGACATCACAATTTGGCCACGCAGCGGGATCACATCAATCAGCCGGAACCAACGGCCCCAACCGCCAGCGGGGGCCAGCGCCTCTAGCCCTTCGGTGACAGGGTGTTTGCGCCCCAGATCGGTAAGTTTGGGTTTGAATCCCTCTTCGATCACTTGGCTGGTCGGCTCAACGGGCAGGATTTCCGCCAAGGGCGATCGCCATAGGCTGTCAACCGCGCCAAATTCGGGGCCAGCGGCAACCAGAACCGTGCCGCCTTCTTTGACATATTTTACAACGTTATCAATATATTCCATCGGCAGGATGCCCCGCATGCGGTAGCGGTCAAAGATGATCAGATCGAATTCCTTGATCTTTTCGACAAACAATTCCCGCGTTGGAAAGGCGATCAGAGACAGCTCTTCCACCGGCACGCCATCTTCCTTTTCAGGCGGGCGCAGAATGGTGAAATGCACCAGATCAACCGACCGATCGGATTTCAGTAACTAGCGCCACACCCGTTCGCCGGTGTGCGGCTCTCCGGAAACCAACAGCACGCGCAGACGGTCGCGCACGCCGTTCATCGACACCACGGCGGCATTGTTGCGATCTGTCAGCTCTCCTTCCACCGCCGCCACCGAAAACTGCAGCACGTTCATCCCACCATGCGGCAGGGTGACCGGCAGTTCCAGGTCTTCGTTCAGCGGAGCGGTGTAAATGATCGGCTCTTCGGCATCGACGGTGATGGTCAGGTCAACTTCGCTGCCCAGACCGTCGGGCACGGCACCCTGATCTTCGATTTTCAGTTTCAGGATGGTTTCTTCACCCAAAATCGCAAAAGCGGGGGCGTCGGTTATGACCAAACGGCGATCCCAATCGGCAGCCCGGCCTGCCAGCAGAACATGCAAAGGGGCTGGCAGCGCCGGGGCCAGACCCAGATCATGCACTTGGCCATCCGTCACCAAAATCGTGGCCGCAATGCGCGCGCGGGGTTCTTCGGCCATCGCCTCTGACAGGGCCGTCATCGCAAGCGATCCCGCATCTTCGGGGCCATCGCCAAAGCGCACGACACGCAGTTCGGTGTTTTCCAATGCGGCAACTTCGGCGGTTATTTCTGCCACAGCGGTATCAGACTGCGCTTTGCGATCTGAGAGGCCCATGCTTGAACTTTCATCGACCACCAGAATGACGATATCCGTCAAAGGTTTACGGTCTTCTTCTTGCAAGGCCGGGTTCGCCAAAGCCAATCCCAGCGCCGCAAAGGCCAGCCCGCGCAATGGCCAGCCGCGCAGGCCCCGCCACAGCGCAAAGGCCACCATCAAAACAGCAACCACCCCCAGCACCCACAGCACGGGCATTGGCACCAAAGGATCAAAAACGACGGTGCGGTTCATTCCCCCAGCCTTTCCAGTAAGGCAGGCACATGCACCTGATCCGATTTATAATTGCCGGTCAGCACATGCATCATCACGTTGATGCCAAAGCGGTAGGCGATTTCGCGTTGTTCCTCGCCCGCATAGCCGCGCCCGACCGGGAACATTTGCACGCCGTCCGCGTCCACCGCCCAAGCTGCGGCCCAATCTGCGCCGCCAATGATCACCGGGGTGACACCATCGTTCAGATTGCGGAACGGCATGCCGTCGGCCTGTTCGGCATCGGGTGCAGACGCCTCAAGCCAGATGTCGCCGCCTGCGTAACGGCCGGGGAAATCTTGCAGCAGATAAAAGCTGCGGGTCAGCACGTGGTCTTCGGGGATGGGTTCAATCGACGGAATATCCAGACCTGCGGCCAGCAGTTGCAGCATCTGGCCTTCGGGGGTGGCCGTATCGGAAAAACCCGCCAGATCGCCGTCGCGGGTATCAAACAGGATCATGCCGCCACCGCGCATAAAGGCGTTCAGCTTGGCATAGGCGGCGGCAGATGGCAGCGCCTGATCGGTGGTGATCGGCCAATACAGAAAGGGGTAAAAAGCCAATTCATCGGTTTCGATATCAACGCCCATCGGGGCCTCTGGTTCAATCGAAGTGCGTTCCCATAGCCGTTGGCCAAGGCCCAAAAGGCCTGCCTCTGCCACGCGGTCAACCTCGGCGTTGCCGGTGATCACATGCGCCATGACCACACCGCGGGTGGCTTCAAACGCGCGGGCATCACCGGGCAGGGTTTGGGCGCGCGCATCCTGCGGGGCCAGTGCCATCGCCAGCAGCACAGCCACCGCGCGTGCAGACCCCCGCGTCAAACCGCCCAAACGGCCCGACAGCCACAAGGCCGCCAGCACATCCAGCCCCAGCAGCGCCATCGCGGCAGCCAGCAATCCGCCCTTCAGCGCCTGTTCGCGCGGCCCTTCGATGCCTTCGATCACCGTGCCCGCAGGCCAAACCGCCGCTGTAATCACTGTCTGCGCCCCAATCACATTCAACGCAACGCTGCGTTCGGTGCCGGCATAAAGCCCCGGCGGCAGATCGGCACTGGGCCCCGCAACCATTGCCACCGCCAGATCAACGCCTTGCACGCCCGCCACTTCACCCGGATCAATTTCTACGCCGTATCCATCCAGCACCCGCTGCGGCACCCAGACCTGACCGGCCAGATCGTCTTTGCCCGGGGTCGCGGGGCGCGTCGATACCGCCAGCCGTTCCAGCATCTGCACGAACAGCCCTGACAAGGGCAGCGTCGACCATTCGGCATTGGCGGTGACATGCACCAACACGACCTGCCCATCCCCCACCGCCTTACGCGTCACCAAGGGCGTGCCATCGACCAGTGCGGCGATGGTGCGTTTGGACAGATCGGCATCGGGCTGCGCCAACACCTGTTGGCTGACGGTTACATCGGCGGGCACGTCCAATCCGTGAAACGGGCTGCCTTCGGGGAAAGGGGCCAATGCCTTGGGTTCGCCCCAACTCATCGCACCGCCAACCGCGCGACCACCTTCGCGCAGGCGCACCGGCAAAAGCGGGTCTTCACCCTCGCGGCTGATATCGCTGGCGGCAAGGCGCGGGCCCGCAAAGCGCAGCAAAAGGCCGCCCTTTTCCAGCCAATCCAGCAGGCCATCGGTTTCGGTTTGGGTCAGTTTGGCCACATCGGCCAGAACGATCACATCCGGGTTGGCGGGCAAAATATCGGTCAGGCTGCCGTCGATCAGATCGGCCACGGGGGCCAAGGCCTGTTGCAGATAATGCGTGGCCGACAACAGTTGCAGGCCTTCGCGATCAGCGCCTGCGCCGATCAGCGCGATTTTGCGGCGTTTCAGGCTGTCATCGGTTAACGAAACCGCGCCCGCGGTGCGTTGGCCCAGAATTTCCAACCTATTGATCCGGTTGCGCAATTCTGGGGGCAAGTCCAGTTTGGTTTCTGCGTCAGCGGCCCCCGGCGCAAAGGTGAACTTGCCGCGCGCCAGCTCGCGGTCAATGCCGGATGGATCGGGGCCGCGCGCGATCACTTCGATCTCGGCCCCGTCTGCGGTTGCCAGTCGCACCGCCGTCAACGCAATCGCTCCATCGGCAAACCCTGCGGGGCGCAAGGCATAGATCGGGCGGGGTGACTGGAAGACGGTCAGCGCGCCTTTGGCCGCAAGGGCCGTTTGCAAGGCATCCCGCCCCGGATGATCCAAGCCGTCGGTCAGCCAATAGCTGTCAAATGCGTCCGAGGGCAGCATTTTGATCCAATCGGCCATCGCCCCCGGCGCCCATGCCAAGGGTTCCAGTGCCGCCAGCCGCCCGCGCCATGCATCAGCATTTTGAAACACAATCTCACCCGGCACGTCAGTCAGACGCACAACGGCCACAGGCCGCCCAGTGCGTGCCGCCTTGTCGATCAGAGCGCCTGCTCGCTCCATGCGGCGCGGCCAGTCGCGGGCATCGGCCCAGCCGCCATCAACCACGATCAACAAAGGCCCGGTGCCATCTATGCGCGCATCGGGGTTTAACACGGGCCCGGCAAACCCAATAATTGCGGCGGCTACTGCCAAAGCGCGCAACAACAGCAGCCACCACGGGGTTTTATCGGCCTCGCGCGCCTCATCCGTCATGCCCAGCAACAGCGCCACGCCGGGAAACCGCCGCTTGATCGGCGCGGGCGGGATGGCGCGCAACAACAGCCACAGGATGGGCAGGCCGATCAGCCCCAGCAGCAACCAAGGGGCGGCAAAAGCGATGGGGCCAAACATCATCGCCCGCCTTCCAGCGCGCCGTAAGCCCAAAGTAACGCCGATTGCGCGGGCACACCCGTATGGTGGCAATGATAATGCCAGCCCATCGCCCCCGCCAAAGCGGCAAGCCGGTCTTTGCGTTGTGCCAACCTGTCAAGATAGCGGGCGCGCAAATCGCCCGCGCTTTGGGTTTCATGCCGCAGAGTGCCCGACATTGATTCGAAAATAGTGCGACCATCAAACGGGAATTCTTCTTCGGCAGGGTCCAGGACTTGCAGCAATATGCCACGCACGCCGCGATCGGATGCGGCGGCCAAAGCGGCTTCCAACGGTTCCAACCTGCCCAGAAAATCGGACAAAAACACCGCGCGGCCATGCGGGATCATGCCATCGACGCCGGGAGCACCGTAATCTTGATCAAGTTGCGCTGAGTCAAGCCCCGCCAGCAGTTCCAGCACCTGCGCGCGGCCCGGTTTGGGGGCTGATCCGCCCGCCAAGCCCACGCGTTCGCCGCCGCGCAACAGCAAAACCGCCAGTGCCAGCGCCAAAAGGCGTGCGCGGTCCAGCTTTGGCGCGCGGGATTTATCACCCGAAAACCCCATGGATCGCGCCTGATCCACCCACAGCGTTACCGATTGCGCCGCCTGCCATTCGCGGGTTTGCACAAAATGTCCGTCTGATTTGGCCGATCTGCGCCAATCAATGCTGCGGGCGGCGTCGCCTGCGTGCGCTGGGCGGTATTGCCAGAATTCATCGCCCTGACCGGCCCGCCTGCGACCATGTTCGCCCAGCATCAGGGTGGCCGACAAATGTTCAGCTTCGGCCAGAAGGGCGGGCAGCGACTGGCCAAGGGTTTCGGCCCGGGCGCGCAAGTCTTTTTCGACCAGATTGGCGGTGCTGTTCACGCGGCGGCCTCAAGCCCCAAGGTGCGGCTGGCGACCTTTTCGATCAGCGCATGCAGGGTTTCGCCGCGCGCGCGGGCCGCAAACGACAGCGCCATGCGATGCACCAAAACCGGCCGCGCCATCGCGGCCACATCGGCCACCGACGGCACCAGCCGCCCGTCAATCAACGCCCGCGCCCGCACTGTCAGCATCAACGCCTGCGCCGCACGTGGCCCCGGCCCCCAAGACAGACTGCCCGCCAGATCGCGGCCTTCGGGTTCGCCCGGACGGCAGGCGCGCACCAGATCAAGGATGGCTTCAACCACCTGATCGCCCACCGGCATCCGCCGGATCACCGATTGCGCCGCCAGCAATTCATCGGCGGTAAACACCTGATGCGAGGTTTGGGTTTCCGCCCCGGTGGTAGCGATCAAAATGTCACGCTCAATCGCGCGGGTGGGGTATTCGACATCGACCTGCAACAAGAACCGATCCAACTGCGCCTCGGGCAGGGGATAAGTGCCTTCTTGTTCGATGGGGTTTTGCGTGGCCAGCACATGGAATGGGCGGCCCAGCGGGCGGTGTTGGCCTGCGATGGTTACCTCACGTTCCTGCATCGCCTGCAAAAGGGCAGATTGGGTGCGGGGGCTGGCGCGGTTGATCTCATCCGCCATCAGCAACTGGCAAAACACGGGGCCTTCGATGAACCGAAACGCGCGGCTGCCATCGGCGGCGGTTTCAAGCACCTCTGACCCCAGAATATCGGCGGGCATCAGATCAGGCGTGAACTGAATGCGGCTGCCCTTCAGGCCCATCACGGTGGACAAGGTATCCACCAGCATGGTCTTGCCCAAGCCCGGCAACCCCACCAGCAACGCATGGCCGCCGCACAGCATCGCGGCCAGAACCTGATCGACCACCTTATCCTGCCCGATGAAGCGGCGGTTGATGGATGCCTTGGCATCGACCAGTCGCGCGCCCAATGCTTCGATCTCGGCAATCAGTTTGGTGGGATCAGCCATGACATTCCTCGCAAAGCGTTTATATGGTGACATATGATGCAACTATGGCGCCTTTCACAAATGGCAAAAAGCAAGAGCGGACAAATGATTGTGAAACCTGCCGCGGATTCGCTGATTGCATCGGTTCAGGCGGCGACAAAGCGCGGACCTCCGCCGGTGCATTTGTGGAATCCGCCGTTTTGCGGCGATATTGACATGCGGATTGCCCGCGATGGCACCTGGTTTCACGACGGCACCCCGATTGGCCGCGCGCCGATGGTGAAACTGTTCGCCTCGATTCTGCGGCTTGAGGATGGGAAATATTTTCTGGTCACCCCGGTCGAAAAGGTTGGCATCCGAGTGGATGACGCGCCGCTGCTGGCGGTGGATTTTGATTTGACCGGAACGGGGGTTGATCAAAACCTGCATTTTTTGACCAAAACCGAGGATCAGGTCACCGCAGGCCCCGGCCATGCCATCCGGGTGGAACGGGATATTGCCACGGGCGAACCTTCGCCTTACGTTCACATCCGCGCCGGGTTAGAAGCCCTGATCGACCGCAAGTCGTTTTATCGCCTGATCGAGTTAGGAAGCCACGCAATGCATATGGGTCAAAGCTGGTTTGGGGTTTGGTCGGGGGGCCAGTTTTTCGCAATAATTCCTTCGGCCGATTTGCCCTGATGCCGCAGTTCGCCGCGAACTTGACGATGCTGTTCACCGAGGTTGCCGCCCTTGACCGCCCCAGTTTGGCCGCACAGGCGGGCTTTGACGGGGCAGAGATTTTGTTTCCCTATGATCAGGCGGCGAAAGATTGGGAAACGGCCCTTGGCGGTTTGCCGCTTGCGATGATCAACACGCCCCCCGGTGATTGGGCCGCAGGCGATCGCGGTTTTGCGGCGGTGCCGGGCCAAGTGCAGCGGTTTCGCGACAGTTTCTTGCGCAGCGCCGATGTTGCAGCCCGACTTGGCGCCGGGCGAGTGCATGTGATGGCCGGTGTGGCGCGGGGGCCGCAAGCAGAGCAAACCTATGTTGAAAATCTAGCTTGGGCTGCGGCGCAAGCGCCGGATCAGTATCTGTGTATAGAACCGTTGAACACCGATGACATGCCGGGGTATTTTCTGAATGACTTTGATCAGGCGGGCAGGATTTTAGACGATCTTGCCCTGCTGAAGGTCGGCATTCAGTTTGATCTGTGGCATGCCGCGCGCATTCATGGGGATCCGGCGGCGGTTTGGGCGCGGCACAGACAGAACGTCAACCACATTCAGATCGCGGGATTTCCAAACCGGAATGAACCCGGTGGTGGCGGGTTTGATCTGACCGGTCTTTGTGCCGATCTGGATCAGTCTGGCTATACCGGCTGGATCGGCGCGGAATATCGGCCCCTACGGGCCACTGTGCATGGTCTGGCATGGCTGTCGGCATTGAAGGCGCGCAGTCAGTTGATTGGGGATTGATGTTGGATGGTGCGCCGACACGCACACCCTACACGCGCCATCCAATCGGAAGTGTTTGCTGAACATTGCCTCCGGCGGGTATATTTTAGCCAATGTAAAGGCGTTTGGTCAGGTTTTGCTTTCCCATTGGTTAAAATATCTCCGCCGGAGGCAGGGTTCAACCGACCCCTTGCCGCCGGGTTTGCAAAGGATAATATAGTGCGACCAAAAGGCAGGAACCCCGACCATGGCGATCAACGCACCCGAAACCGAGATCGTCACCCGATGGAAAGTGGCTTGCGATGGCGGTGGTGTCAGTGGCGGGCATCCGCGCGTCTGGATGGCGATCCCCGAAGATACCGGGTTTGTTGTCTGTGGCTATTGCGACAAACGCTATCAGATAGACCGCGCCCATATGCAGGATGGTCATTAAGCCGCTGCACATTGGGGCAACTTATCGCGGCCTGATTTTATTGGATAGCTGAAAGATCAACTGATCGGGATGCTACGGTCGCCGCATTTAAGCATCGCCTGAGTGCCGGGTGAGGCGCGTTTGAAAAATTCTATTACATGCTCGCCGGTCCAGCTATGGATTGTGTCCCCCGTGCTGGTGGTGCCGCGCCCGATACCGGTGCCGGTGTAACCATCTTGCAGCGTATAATAAACCACCCCCGTCATGCCGTCGTCACAGGTCATATCGGCTTGGCCCAAACCCAAAGCGTTGCTGTTCGTCCAGGTGCCATGGCAGGCAATGCCATCATCGGCGGTGCCCTCAAAAACACCCATCCCGCGGCCAATGGCGCGGCCCTGAAACCAACGCCCCTGATCGCCAAGGCAGGCAAAGATGCGCGAGCATGAGGTGTTATCCGGCTTCACCGCGCAGGGCAGACGGTTTTCTGCAATGGCGGGGGCTGCAACAAACACTAAGGCTGGCAGCAATCTGTGGAACATGGCAAACACCTGTCTGAACACCTGCGGAGGTCTAGGATGGGCGATCAATTTGGCAAGGGCAATCACCTTCATCTGATCGACGGCTCGGCGTTTATTTTCCGTGCTTATCACGCCTTGCCGCCGCTGACGCGCAAATCGGATGGTATGCCGGTGGGGGCGGTTGCAGGGTTTTGCAATTTGCTGTGGGGGGAGTTGACCAGCACCCGGTCTGGCCATTCCCCCACCCATCTGGCCGTGATTTTCGATGCGGGATCAAAAACGTTTCGCAACGATATCTACCCCGCCTACAAGGCCAACCGCCCGGAATTGCCCGAAGATCTGCGCCCGCAGTTTGCCTTTACCCGCGAGGCCACCCGCGCGTTTAATGTCGCCTGCATCGAGGTGGATGGATACGAGGCTGACGATATCATCGCCACCTTTGCCCACCGCGCCCGCGATGCAGGCGGCACGGTGACGATCATTTCATCGGACAAAGACCTGATGCAATTGGTGGGCGACGGCGTGGATATGCTGGACCCGATGAAGAACAAACGTATCGGCGTGGATGAGGTGTTTGAGAAGTTCGGCGTGGCCCCCAACCGCGTGGTGGATGTGCAGTCGCTGGCGGGGGATTCGGTGGATAACGTGCCGGGCGCGCCTGGAATCGGGATTAAAACCGCGGCGCTGCTTATTCAGGAATACGGCGATCTGGAAACTTTGCTGGCCCGCGCGGGTGAAATATCACAGCCTAAACGGCGTGAGGCGTTGGTGGACAATGCCGATCTGATCCGGATTTCCAAGCGGTTGGTTTCCTTGGATTGCGATATGCCGCTGGATATTTCGCTGGATACACTAGAGTTGAAAGACCCGGACGGGCCGACTGCAATGGCTTTTTTGAACGCGATGGAGTTTCGCACTCTGACCCGCCGGGTGGCGGAACGGCTGAAGGTGGATGTGCCCGCGATGGCGGATTCGCGCGGCATGCATGTAGACGGAGCACACGATGCGGCCCCCGCGGCGGTGCAGTTGCCGTTTGATCATGCAGGCTATGAAAACATCAACACGATGGAGCGGTTGGCGGCGTGGATTGCCGATATCCGCGATATTGGCCATGTCGCGGTGGATACCGAAACCACGTCGCTGGACGAGATGCGCGCGGAATTGGTGGGGGTATCGCTGTGCGTGCATGCGGGCCGGGCGGGTTATATTCCGCTGGGGCACAAGCAAGGCGGCGGCGATTTGTTCGGGTCTTCCGATCTGGTGCCGGGGCAGTTGCCGCTGCAGGCAGTGTTGGACGCGCTGAAACCGGTGCTGCAAGACGCCAGCGTGCTGAAAATCGGCCAGAATATGAAGTATGACTGGAAGATATTCGCCCGCCACGGCATTCGGATTGCTCCGTTTGATGATACGATGCTGCTAAGTTATGCGATGCACGCGGGCCTGCACGGCCATGGGATGAACGCGCTGTCGGAACAGTATCTGGGCCATGCGCCTATCCCGATCAAACAGCTGATAGGGTCTGGTAAATCTGCCGTTACGTTTGACCGCGTTTCGGTTGAAGATGCGGTGAAATATGCCGCCGAAGATGCCGACGTTACCCTGCGTCTGTGGCAATTGTTCAAACCGCAACTGCACCGCGCGCAGGTGACCGCGGTGTACGAAACGCTGGAACGCCCCTTGGTGCCGGTGTTGGCCGATATGGAAATGGCGGGAATTTTGGTTGACCGCGATACCCTAAGCCGGATGTCCAATGCGTTCGCGCAGAAAATGGCGGCGCTGGAGGATGAAATTCAAACTTTGGCGGGGGAAAAGTTCAACGTGGGTTCCCCCAAGCAGTTGGGCGAGATTCTGTTTGATAAGATGGGCTTGCCGGGGGGCGAAAAGGGGAAAACCGGTGCCTATGCGACTGGCGCGGATATTCTGGAAGATCTGGCCACCGAACACGCGTTGCCGGGCCGAGTGTTGGATTGGCGGCAGTTGGCCAAGTTGAAATCCACCTATACCGATGCGCTGCAAGACCATATCAACCCTGAAACGGGCCGGGTGCATACGTCCTATTCGCTGTCGGGCGCGGTCACCGGGCGGCTTTCCTCCACCGATCCGAACTTGCAGAAT
Source organism: Cypionkella sp. (assembly GCA_031384605.1). Classification (GTDB taxonomy): domain Bacteria; phylum Pseudomonadota; class Alphaproteobacteria; order Rhodobacterales; family Rhodobacteraceae; genus JANNAT01. The sequence goes on along the minus strand of JANNAT010000002.1, from coordinate 3,570 downwards.
ATTCCGATCCGGTCAGAAGAAGGCCGCCGGATACGTGAGGCGTTTGTGGCCCCCAAAGGCCGGGTTTTGGTTAGCCTTGACTACAGCCAGATCGAATTGCGTATTCTGGCGCATATGGCCGATATTCCGGCGTTGCAGCAGGCCTTTGCCGACGGCATTGATATTCACGCCTTGACCGCGTCTGAGATGTTCAACGTGCCGTTGGACCAGATGACATCCGATATCCGCCGGCAGGCCAAGGCGATTAACTTTGGGGTGATCTACGGCATTTCCGGCTTTGGTCTGGCGCGGAATTTGCGAATACCCCGGGCCGAGGCGCAAGGGTTTATCGACCGTTACTTTGAACGCTTTCCGGGGATCAAGGAATACATGGCAACGACAATTGCCTTTGCGCAAACCAACGGGTTCGTGCAAACCCTGTTTGGCCGCAAGATACATACACCCGAGATCAACGCCAAAGGCCCGGCGGCAGGTTTCGCCAAACGTGCGGCGATCAACGCGCCCATTCAGGGCACCGCCGCCGATGTGATCCGCCGCGCAATGATCCGGATGCCCGCCGCGATTGCCGGGATTGACGCCAAAATGCTGTTGCAGGTGCATGACGAATTGCTGTTCGAGGTGGCCGAAGATGCGGTGGATGCGCTGATTCCCGTCGCGCGGGATATCATGGAAGGGGCCGCAGACCCGGCGGTGAAATTGTCAGTCAAAATGACAGTAGAGTCGGGTCAGGGGGCATCATGGGCGGCAGCACATTAGTAGAGGCGATCCCCTTCGTCACACCCGAAGACTGGTCGGTTTGGCTGGCAGATAACCACGTCACCACAGATGAAGTCTGGGTGCGGATTTATAAGAAAAGCTCTGGCATCCCGTCGATTGACTGGGGCCAAGCGGTGATAGAGGCTTTGGCTTGGGGCTGGATCGACGGCGTGAAAAAGTCGGTGTCCGATACCGAATGGGGTCAGCGTTTCACCCCGCGCAAACCGGGTTCGGCATGGAGCCAGACCAACCGCGCCCATGCTGAACGGTTGATTGCCGAAGGCCGGATGCAGCCCGCAGGTTTGGCGCATGTGACGGCGGCACAAGGCAATGGCCGCTGGGACAGCGCCTATGCGGGGTCGGCCAAAGACATGCCCGAGGATTTCTTGCAGGCCCTGGCCTGTGGCCCGCAGGCCGCGCGCGATGAATTCGCAGGCCTGAACGGCCGCAACCGCTATGCGATTTATTACCGGCTGACCACTGCCAAGCGCGCGGATATCCGTGCCAAACGGATTGTTGAATATGTCGCGATGTTGGCGCGGGGCGAAACTTTGCAATAAGGGCAAACGCGTCTGCGCGAGCCATTACCTTGCGATCAACGGCCCCATCACCCGCCCGCCCAAGATGTGCAAATGATAATGCGGCACCTCTTGCATGCCATTCATCCCCGCATTGGTGATGGCGCGGTATCCATCGCCGGGGGCGACCCCGACCATTTCACAAACGGCCGCACAGGTGCGGTGGAAATCAACCAATTCGTCCGCTGTGGCATTGGCGGCAAAATCATCAAACGTCACATAAGCGCCTTTTGGAACCACCAGCACATGCACAGGCGCCGCCGGGTGGATATCGTGAAACGCCAAAGTATGCGCGGTTTCCATCACGGTCTTGTTCGGAATCTCACCGCGCAAAATGCGGGCGAAGATGTTTTGCGGGTCATATGCATAGGCCATAGGTCAATCCAAAAACAGATAGGAGGTCGAGGCGATCTCGCGCGCCTTGTCGACCGGAATATCAAGAAATTCGGCCAAGGGTATGGTATTTTCGTCGATGCTGGCACTTTGGCGAATGCGTAACAGGTTTGGAAACCCGGCATCCCGGATGCGATCGGATTCGAACCGCACGTCATAGCGGATGGTTGGCAACAGCCGATCTATGGTGTCTTGCGGTGTGCGATCGCCTGCCAGACCCACCCGAGTGGCATGGCCGATCAAGTAGTCATCGGTAAAATCGCATTCGATTTCCAACAACCGAACCTTGGCTTTGTCGTTGTAGAAATCCTGCATCAGATCGACATTGGCCGGATCAATGCACAGCACCATCCGGTCGGTCTGCCAGTAATCATACAGCATCCGCACCAGTGCGCGGCGGTGGCGTGTGCGTTTTTCCAGCGTTGATTGAATGCCGCCCAGATCGGGCAGGGGGGTTGACGCCTCATTGAACAGATAGTCCAGCGCGGGCAGGTTGGTGACTTGCCGCACCCGTTCCACCAGCCGCTTGGCGACATGCCATTTCTTGCAGGTCACCATCATCAATGTGCGTTCGCGCCCCAACGTGCTTTCGGTTTCCCAAAACCGGGGGGCAAACCGCCGACCAATCCGGCCCCGCCCGGTGATAAAGGTAAACAGCGTGCGGCCTTCGTTTGAAATACCAAAGCTGACACCTTTGGCGGCGTATAGCTTGCCCAGACGGTCTTTCAGGTCTTTGGCGTCAGGGCTGATCTTGCGGGCAAACAGATAGTCTTGTGACAAAAGCAGATCGTAATTATCGTTATAAAACGACACCGGCATGCCGTAATCGGTGAACATCAGAAACGTCAGCGTGCGGGTCTTGATTTCATGGTCTGGCACCAGATGTTTGACGATGGTTTGAAAGAACGTCTCGTCCGGTATCCAGGTGGTGCGGAAAAACCGCATCACATCGCGGCGTTTTTTGACGAAATCCAGCAACCATTCCACTGTACGCCGCCGCAAGCACCACCACTGGCTGCCGATTTGCATGGCGATGTCGGCAGGCACCTTGCGCTGCATCCCAAGGCGTTTTTGCAAATTCATCGACGCATAGAACATCGCTTTGGTGTTGCGTTCATTAAACCAGTGACGGTAGATCAGCCGTTCTTCTTTCAGTCCGATCTTGATCCAGTCAGAATTGAAGAAATCAAAGCTTTCGATGTAGTCCACATCGTTTTTATCCAGAAAATCATGGATGTATTCTGCTGACTTGATCGGCATGCAGTCGCCCGACAGCATGTAGAAATGCGTGGCACGCGGGAAACTTGCCTCTGCCGCAGCGACGGCCAGCAGCGTGGCTTCAACCAAAGACCACTCACCCCAGCCACACTTGATGCGTTTTTTGGTAAAGGTGACGGATGGATTGGCGGCAAGCGCGGTTCGTATTTTTTCGAAATCGGCCGGTTTTGCGCGCGCGTCAAAGTGGATCGCCACGAAATCGCCCGCTGCTGTCAGGCGTTGTGCCTGCGTGATAATCCCTTCGGGATCCTTGTGACACAAAAGGATGTAAGCGATTCTTGCCATTTCAGCGATATTACTCACATAGAGCGATGATTGTTTCCATAAATGTGCCAATAGACATTGAAAAGACAGAGTTTGTTTGCTTTTTTCTGGTCGGTTGGGCTTGGGTGCCATATCGACACCGCATAAAACGTAAAGAGGGTTAAGAATGGGTTTCCCCGGAACTTGGATGACGGAAAGCGAAAGCGTGGTTTACCGCGTTGTGCCGAAATGCGCGTGCTCCAGCATCGGGCAGATCATGTTCTATTCCGATCATGGCGTATTCTTTGACGGCGACATCCAT
>JANNAT010000150.1:0-14060 GCA_031384605.1 Cypionkella sp. | reverse complement strand
GCTGCAGTGGCAGAAGTTGCTGAAGAAAAGACCGAATTTGATGTTGTGCTGACCGAAGCCGGTCCGAACAAAATCAACGTCATCAAAGAGGTTCGCACCATCACTGGTCTGGGCCTGAAAGAAGCCAAAGACCTGGTCGAGGCTGGTGGCAAGGTCAAAGAAGGCGCAACCAAAACTGACGCCGAGACCATCAAGAAAAAGCTTGAAGAAGCTGGCGCCAAAGTTGAGTTGAAGTAATTCGAACCGGGGCATCACGCCCTGATTTGAAACTGCTGGCTGGGTCCGATTTTTCGGTCCCAGCCAAGCGCGTCTTGGAACCGGCTTTTCACAAAAGCCAATTCCCAGGCGCGGTTACGGTTCGGGAGCCGCCCGACGGGACGGGTGGCATGAATAGAACCAAGACCCCCTCTCGCCAAGCGGTGTGCATATCGTGGCCCGACGATGCGCAGACCGGCGAAAATGATGAAAGGTGACCACGAACATGGCGCATACTTACGTAGGCCAGAAGCGTATCCGTCGGTATTTCGGCAAAATCCGCGAAGTGTTGGACATGCCGAACCTTATCGAGGTTCAAAAATCTTCTTATGACCTGTTCCTGCGGTCGGGCGAGGCTGAAAAGCCCACCGATGGCAATGGCATTCAGGGCACATTCCAGTCGGTGTTTCCGATCAAGGATTTCAACGAAACAGCCGTGCTGGAATTCGTGAAATACGAATTGGAAAAGCCGAAATACGACGTGGATGAATGCCAGGCGCGCGACATGACCTATGCAGCACCACTAAAGGTAACTCTGCGTCTGATCGTGTTTGATGTTGATGAAACCACCGGGGCCCGGTCGGTCAAAGACATCAAGGAACAAGACGTTTACATGGGCGACATGCCCCTGATGACCGGCAACGGCACGTTCATCGTGAACGGCACCGAACGCGTGATCGTCAGCCAGATGCACCGCAGTCCCGGCGTGTTTTTTGACCACGACAAGGGTAAAACCCATTCGTCGGGCAAGTTGCTGTTCGCTTGCCGGATTATTCCCTATCGCGGGTCGTGGCTGGATTTCGAATTCGACGCCAAAGACATTGTGTTCGCGCGCATCGACCGCCGCCGCAAACTGCCGGTAACGACGCTGCTCTATGCGCTGGGCATGGATCAGGAAGGCATCATGGATGCCTATTACCAGACCGTGATGTTCCGCCACGAAAAGAACAAAGGCTGGGTCACCAAGTTCTTCCCGGAACGCGTGCGCGGCACCCGTCCGACCTATGATATCGTCGATGCAGCCTCGGGCGAGGTGATCTGCAAGGCGGGCGACAAGATGACGCCGCGCATGGCGAACGAATTGATCAAAACCGGCAAAGTTACCGATCTTTTGGTGCCGTTCGATCACATCATTGGCCGTTATGTGGCCAAAGACATCATCAACGAGGCCACCGGCGAGATCTGGGTTGAAGCGGGTGATGAGCTGACCATGGAATATGACCGCGATGGCGGCGTAAAAGGTGGCAGCCTGAAAGTGCTGCTGGATCAAGGCATTACCGATATTCCCGTGTTGGATATCGACAACGTCAACGTCGGCCCCTACATGCGCAACACGCTGCATGCGGACAAAAACATGGGTCGCGACACTGCCCTGATGGACATCTACCGCGTCATGCGCCCGGGTGAGCCGCCAACCGTGGAAGCCGCGTCGCAATTGTTCGACACGCTGTTTTTCGACAGCGAACGCTATGATCTGTCGGCCGTTGGCCGCGTGAAAATGAACATGCGTTTGGATCTTGGCCGCCCCGACACCCAGCGCACGCTGGACCGTGGTGATATCGTCGCGTGTATCAAAGCGCTGACCGAACTGCGCGATGGCAAGGGCGAAATTGACGATATCGACCACCTTGGCAACCGCCGGGTACGCTCGGTTGGTGAGTTGATGGAAAACCAATACCGCGTTGGTTTGCTGCGGATGGAACGCGCGATCAAAGAACGCATGTCCAGCGTCGAAATTGACACGATCATGCCGCAAGACCTGATCAACGCCAAACCTGCTGCGGCTGCGGTGCGTGAATTCTTCGGCTCCTCGCAGTTGTCGCAGTTCATGGACCAAACCAACCCGCTGTCCGAAGTCACCCACAAGCGCCGCCTGTCGGCACTGGGGCCAGGCGGTCTGACCCGCGAACGCGCTGGTTTTGAAGTGCGCGACGTGCATCCAACCCACTATGGCCGGATGTGCCCGATTGAAACGCCCGAAGGCCAGAATATCGGCCTTATCAACAGCTTGGCCACTTTTGCCCGCGTCAACAAATACGGCTTTATTGAAACACCATACCGCAAGGTGATCGACAACAAGGTAACCGACGAGGTTATCTACATGTCGGCGACCGAGGAAATGCGTCACACCGTGGCGCAGGCGAATGCGGCGCAGGATGCCGAAGGCCGGTTTACCGACGATTTGATTTCGTCACGTAAAGCCGGCGAATTCATGCTGAACCCACCCGAAGCGATCGATCTGATCGACGTCAGCCCCAAGCAATTGGTGTCGGTTGCGGCATCCTTGATCCCGTTCTTGGAAAATGACGATGCCAACCGCGCCCTGATGGGGTCGAACATGCAGCGTCAGGCCGTGCCATTGCTGCAATCTGACGCGCCTTTCGTGGGCACCGGGATTGAAGCCGTGGTTGCCCGTGACAGTGGTGCCGCCATCATGGCCCGCCGCGCGGGTATCATTGATCAGGTTGACGCCACACGTATCGTTGTGCGCGCAACCGAACTTCTGGAACCGGGAGAGCCGGGCGTAGACATCTACCGTCTGCGCAAATTCAAGCGGTCAAACCAGTCGTCCTGCATCAATCAGCGCCCGCTGGTGAAGGTGGGCGACACGGTTCTTAAGGGCGAAGTTGTGGCCGACGGCCCCTGCACGGATCTGGGCGAATTGGCCTTGGGCCGCAACGTGGTCGTCGCGTTTATGCCTTGGAATGGCTACAACTACGAAGACTCGATCCTGATTTCCGAACGTATTCTGTCGGACGACGTGTTCACTTCGATCCACATCGAAGAATACGAAGTGGCGGCCCGCGATACGAAACTGGGGCCAGAGGAAATCACCCGCGACATCCCGAACGTCGGCGAAGAAGCCCTGCGCAATCTGGACGAAGCAGGCATCGTCTACATCGGTGCCGAGGTTCTGCCGGGCGATATTCTGGTTGGCAAAATCACCCCAAAAGGTGAATCGCCGATGACGCCAGAAGAAAAACTGCTGCGCGCAATCTTTGGCGAAAAAGCATCTGACGTGCGCGATACGTCCTTGCGTTTGCCCCCGGGCGCGTTTGGCACAATCGTCGAAGTGCGCGTGTTCAACCGCCACGGCGTCGATAAAGACGAACGCGCATTGCAGATAGAGCGTGAAGAAGTCGAACGTCTGGCGCGCGATAGGGATGATGAGCTGACCATTCTGGAACGCAACATCTACTCGCGTCTGAAAACCCTGATCAGCGGCAAAACCGCTGTCAAAGGGCCAAAAGGGATCAAAGCCGGGTCGACCATTGATGACGAATTGCTGGGCACGCTGTCGCGTGGTCAGTGGTGGCAGTTGGCGCTGGAAGCCGAAGGCGATGCCAAAGACGTTGAAGCCCTGCATGATCAGTTCGAGGCGCAAAAGCGCGCCTTGGACAACCGCTTTGACGACAAAGTGGAAAAGGTCCGTCGCGGTGACGATCTGCCCCCCGGTGTTATGAAAATGGTCAAGGTGTTCGTGGCGGTCAAGCGCAAGCTGCAACCGGGCGACAAAATGGCCGGACGTCATGGCAACAAGGGGGTTGTGTCGAAAGTTGTGCCCATCGAGGACATGCCATTTTTGGCGGATGGCACGGCCGTTGACATCGTGTTGAACCCGCTGGGTGTGCCGTCGCGCATGAACGTGGGCCAGATCTTGGAAACCCACATGGGCTGGGCCGCGCGCGGTTTGGGCATCCGGATTGACGACGCCCTGAAGGAATATCGCCGCTCTGGCGATCTGACCCCGGTGCGTGACGCGATGCGGCATGCGTATGGCGATGAAACCTACGAAGAGGCGTTTTCTGACCGCACCGAGGCCGATTTCCTGGAATTGGCTGGCAATGTGACCAAAGGCGTGCCGATTGCAACGCCAGTGTTTGACGGTGCCAAGGATGCAGACGTGAACGACGCCTTGCGTCGCGCAGGGTTTGATACCTCGGGTCAGTCGGTGGTGTTCGATGGCCGTTCGGGCGAACAATTCGCCCGGAAGGTGACTGTTGGCGTGAAATATATGCTGAAACTTCACCACTTGGTGGATGACAAGCTGCACGCACGGTCAACCGGGCCATACAGCCTTGTCACGCAACAGCCGCTGGGTGGTAAAGCCCAGTTCGGTGGCCAGCGTCTGGGTGAGATGGAGGTCTGGGCACTGGAAGCCTACGGCGCTGCATACACCTTGCAAGAGATGCTGACGGTCAAATCGGATGACGTTGCAGGCCGCACCAAGGTTTACGAGTCGATCGTCAAAGGCGAGGACAGCTTTGAAGCCGGGGTTCCGGAATCCTTCAACGTTCTTGTCAAAGAAGTGCGTGGCCTTGGCCTTAACATGGAACTCCTGGATGCGGAGGAAGAGTAGTCGGGCAAACCGCCGCCCGATGCCCTTTCGTAGGATGGGCAATATTGCCCATCCTACCTCGCGCCCCCTTTCAAGGATTTGAAGATGAACCAGGAACTCTCGACCAACCCGTTCAATCCGGTTGCGCCCGTAAAGACCTTTGACGAAATCAAGATCAGCCTGGCCTCGCCAGAGCGGATTTTGTCTTGGTCTTTTGGCGAGATCAAAAAGCCGGAAACCATCAACTACCGCACGTTCAAACCCGAACGTGACGGTCTGTTCTGCGCGCGTATCTTTGGCCCGATCAAAGATTACGAATGCCTGTGCGGTAAATACAAACGCATGAAATATCGCGGCGTTGTCTGCGAAAAATGCGGCGTGGAAGTCACCTTGCAAAAGGTGCGCCGTGAACGGATGGGCCATATCGAACTGGCGGCCCCTGTCGCGCACATCTGGTTCCTGAAATCGCTGCCAAGCCGCATCGGCCTGATGCTGGACATGACGCTGCGCGATCTGGAACGCATTCTATACTTCGAAAACTATGTGGTGATCGAGCCGGGTCTGACCGACCTGACCTATTCCCAGATGATGACCGAAGAAGAGTTCCTCGACGCCCAGGATCAGTATGGCGCAGATGCGTTCACCGCCAATATCGGTGCCGAAGCCATCCGCGAAATGCTGGCGGCGATTGATCTGGACACCACAGCCGAACAGCTGCGCGCCGATCTGAAAGAAGCGACCGGGGAACTTAAGCCCAAAAAGATCATCAAACGGTTGAAAATCGTTGAAAGCTTCCTCGAATCCGGCAACCGCCCGGAATGGATGGTGCTGACCGTTCTGCCAGTGATCCCACCAGAATTGCGCCCACTGGTGCCGCTGGATGGGGGCCGTTTTGCCACGTCGGATCTGAACGATCTCTATCGCCGCGTCATCAACCGCAACAACCGTCTTAAGCGGCTGATCGAACTTCGTGCGCCCGATATCATCGTGCGCAACGAAAAGCGCATGCTGCAAGAAGCCGTCGATGCCTTGTTCGACAACGGCCGTCGTGGCCGCGTCATCACCGGCACCAACAAGCGGCCTTTGAAATCTCTCAGCGATATGCTGAAGGGCAAGCAAGGCCGCTTCCGCCAGAACCTTTTGGGCAAGCGCGTCGATTTCTCGGGTCGCTCGGTTATCGTGACCGGGCCAGAGTTGAAACTGCACCAGTGCGGTCTGCCGAAAAAGATGGCGCTGGAGCTGTTCAAGCCGTTCATCTATTCGCGGCTGGAGGCAAAGGGGCTTTCCAGCACCGTCAAGCAAGCCAAAAAGCTGGTCGAAAAGGAACGCCCCGAAGTTTGGGATATCCTTGACGAGGTCATTCGCGAACACCCCGTGCTGCTGAACCGTGCGCCCACCTTGCACCGTCTGGGGATTCAGGCGTTTGAGCCGATCCTGATCGAAGGCAAGGCGATTCAGCTGCACCCGCTGGTCTGTTCCGCCTTCAACGCCGACTTTGACGGCGACCAGATGGCGGTTCACGTGCCCTTGTCGCTGGAAGCACAACTTGAAGCCCGCGTTCTGATGATGTCGACCAACAACGTCCTATCCCCTGCAAACGGCGCGCCGATTATCGTGCCGTCGCAGGATATGGTGCTCGGGCTTTACTACACCACCATGGAACGCAAAGGCATGACCGGTGAGGGCATGGCTTTCACCGATCTGGAAGAGGTTGAACACGCGCTGGCCGCTGGGGCCGTGCATCTGCACGCCAAGGTCAAGGCGCGTATTCGTCAGGTTGATGAAACCGGCAACATCGTCTGGAAACGCTTTGATACCACACCGGGCCGCTTGCGTCTGGGCAGCCTGCTGCCGCTGAACGCCAAGGCGCCGTTCGATCTGGTCAACCGCCTGTTGCGCAAGAAAGACGTGCAAACCGTCATCGACACCGTCTACCGCTATTGCGGCCAGAAGGAATCGGTCATTTTCTGCGACCAGATCATGGGCCTAGGCTTCCGTGAGGCGTTCAAGGCCGGCATTTCGTTTGGCAAAGACGATATGCTGATCCCCGATTCCAAATGGCCAATCGTAAACGAAGTGCGCGATCAGGTGAAGGAATTCGAACAGCAATATATGGACGGCCTGATCACGCAGGGCGAGAAGTATAACAAGGTTGTCGATGCCTGGTCGAAATGTTCAGACAAGGTTGCCGCAGACATGATGTCGGCAATTTCGGCTGTGCAATACGACGAGCATGGCGCAGAAATGGAACCGAACTCGGTTTACATGATGTCGCATTCCGGCGCGCGCGGCTCGCCTGCGCAGATGAAACAGCTGGGCGGTATGCGCGGTCTTATGGCCAAACCGTCGGGCGAAATCATCGAAACGCCGATCATCTCGAACTTCAAAGAGGGTCTGACGGTTCTGGAATACTTCAACTCTACCCACGGTGCCCGTAAGGGCCTTGCGGACACGGCGTTGAAGACCGCAAACTCGGGTTATCTCACGCGTCGCTTGGTTGACGTGGCGCAGGATTGCATCGTGCGGTCGCATGATTGCGGCACAGATCGCGGCATCACCGCCGATGTCGCCGTGAACGATGGCGAAGTCGTGCAATCCTTGGCCGAACGCGTGTTGGGCCGGGTTGCCGCCGATGACATCTGCGTGCCGTTGACCGGCGAAGTGATTGTCGCCCGTGGTGAGTTGATTGACGAACGCCGCGCCGATCTGGTGCATCAGGCCGGGGTGTCGTCTGCACGCATTCGCAGCCCGCTGACCTGTGACGCCGAAGAAGGCGTTTGCGCCATGTGCTACGGGCGTGACCTTGCCCGCGGCACGCTGGTGAACCAAGGCGAAGCGGTGGGTATCATCGCCGCGCAGTCGATTGGTGAGCCGGGCACACAGCTGACAATGCGGACGTTCCACATCGGCGGCATTGCCCAAGGTGGCCAGCAATCGTTCCTTGAGGCCAGCCAGGAAGGCCGCATCGAATTCCGCAACGCCAACCTTCTGTCGAACGTTTCGGGCGAACAGATCGTTGTTGGCCGTAACATGTCGATCGCGATTGTCGACGATGCCGGTCAGGACCGTGCCATCCACAAACTGTCTTATGGCGCGAAACTGCATGCCAAAGACGGTGTGGCGGTAAAGCGTGGCACCAAACTGTTCGAATGGGATCCCTACACTCTGCCGATCATCGCCGAAAAGACCGGTGTTGCGCGGTTCAAGGATCTGATTTCGGGCATCTCGGTGCGTGAAGACACCGATGAAGCCACGGGTATGACCCAGCGCATCGTCTCGGATTGGCGGTCGGCCCCCAAGGGTGGCGATCTGAAGCCCGAGGTTATTGTGATGGATCCGGCCACCGGGGAGCCGGTGCGCGGCGATTCTGGCAATCCGATCACTTACCCAATGTCAGTGGACGCCATTCTGTCGGTCGAAGATGGCCAGGAACTGCGCCCCGGCGACGTTGTGGCGCGTATTCCGCGCGAAGGGGCCAAGACCAAGGACATCACCGGGGGTCTTCCCCGCGTGGCCGAATTGTTCGAAGCGCGTCGCCCGAAAGACCACGCCATCATCGCCGAAGCCGATGGCTATGTGCGGTTTGGCAAAGACTACAAGAACAAGCGCCGCATCACGGTGGAACCGGTGGATGAAACGCTGCAGGCGCAGGAATATATGATCCCGAAGGGCAAACATATTCCGGTGCAGGAAGGCGATTTCGTCCAAAAAGGCGATTACATCATGGACGGCAACCCGGCCCCGCACGATATCTTGCGGATCCTGGGGGTCGAGGCGCTGGCGAACTATATGATCGACGAAGTGCAGGACGTTTATCGTCTGCAAGGCGTGAAGATCAACGACAAGCACATCGAGGTTATCGTGCGCCAGATGCTGCAAAAGTTCGAAATCCTCGACAGCGGGGAAACCACGCTGCTGAAAGGTGAAAACGTCGACAAGCATGAACTGGATGAGGCCAACGATAAGGCCGCATCGCATGGCATGCGGATTGCGACGGCGGAACCGATCCTGCTGGGCATCACCAAGGCCAGCTTGCAGACCCGCAGCTTTATCTCGGCGGCGTCGTTCCAGGAAACCACGCGGGTGCTGACCGAAGCGTCGGTTCAGGGCAAGCGCGACAAACTGGTCGGCCTGAAGGAAAACGTCATCGTCGGTCGTCTGATCCCTGCCGGTACCGGTGGTGCCACCAGCCGCGTGAAGAAAATCGCCGCCGACCGCGATCAATTCGTGATCGAGGCCCGCCGGTCTGAGGCAGAAACCGCTGCGGCCCTTGCTGCCCCAATGGCAGTGACGGACACCGGCGATTTCGACAGCGGTCTGGTTGACACGGTCGAGTCGCGCGGCGAGTAATCGCCCGGCATAAATTGCAAAGGCCCCTCGGGAAACCGGGGGGCCTTTTGCATTTGGGAAGGGTTCGTCGCCTCGTTAAAGCTTGCGATCAATTTGTCTAAAATTTCGCTTTTCTGTTCCCAAATATCCCACGGGGGTCAGGGGGTGTGAAACCCCCTGTCTGCGCCAGAGACAACACCCGATGCTTGCAAAGCCCGCAATTCCTAACAACCCGTTAACCCGCGCTTGTAACCCTTTGAAATCCCACACCCCGACTTTTGTCCACGCGTGGACAAGCCCCTAAACCCGCTTTGCGCTGGCAGCCCCCGGCGCGGCCTGTTAGCCCTGCACCTGATAAGCCCGGAGCGGACCATGCCCATTTCCGATAACACGCGCGGCGTGCTTTATATGAACATCGCCATGCTGGCCTTTACCGTGAACGACAGTTTCATGAAGGCGATCACCCAGGATGTGCCGTTGTTTCAGGCCATCCTGATCCGCGGCGGGCTGACCGTTGCCGTGCTGGCGCTGATCGCGGCGATCACATCCGGCGGTTTAGATATGCTGCCGAAAGGCCGCGACCGCGGGGTTCTGACGATCAGAACCATCGCCGAAGTCGGCGGCACCGTGTTTTTCCTGCAAGCATTGGTTCACATGCCCTTGGCCAACTTATCGGCGATCATGCAATCTTTGCCGCTGGTGGTGCCGATTACTGCGGCGTTGGTTTTTGGCGATCACATCGGTTGGCGGCGGATGCTGGCAATCGGGATCGGTTTCGCAGGTGTGTTGTTGATCATCAAACCCGGCACCACTGGTTTCGATATCTGGTCGATGTTTGGTCTGGGCTCGGTCGCCTGCGTCGTGGTCCGCGATCTGGCCACGCGGGAATTGTCGCGCGCCGTGCCATCGGTTGCGGTGGCCCTTTGGGCCGCCATAGCGGTCACGATCTTGGGCTTGGCAGGGGTTGCGGCGCAAGGCTGGCAATCCATTACGGCGCATCAGTTCATCATGCTGGCCGGGGCGTCGTCCGCGTTGATCGTGGGGTATTTGTTCATTGTCATGGTGATGCGGGTCGGCGATATCGGGTTTGTCGCCCCGTTCCGCTATATGGCACTGCTATGGGCTATCGTTTTCGGCTGGGTGCTGTTTGGCAGCCTGCCCGATGGCTGGACATTGATCGGTGCCGCGATTGTTGTCGCGACCGGCATTTATACCCTGTGGCGCGAGCGCAAATTGCGCCTACAAGTCAGTCCGCGCGCCTGATCCAATTGCATGGGCCCTGGCACTGCCCTATACGGGCGGCAATGAATTCATCGCTTTTTGGGCAGGCCATGACCGCAGTTTCCACCAAAGTATCAATTGTCATCCCCGCAAGGAACGAGGCGGACAATATCGTTGGATTGGTCGACGCGATAGATCGGTCAATGGCCGCGCATGCGCCGTTTGAAATTATCGTCGTCGATGATGGATCAACCGATACGTCGGTTGCGGTTCTACTGGCCCGCGCGCAAACCATGCCGCATCTGCGGGTTATCCGGCATGACCGGTCAGGTGGGCAGTCGGCAGCGGTGCATTCAGGTGTGCGGGCGGCAACGTCCCCCTTTATTTGCACGCTGGACGGCGATGGGCAAAATCCCCCTGAAGAGCTGCCAGGTCTGATCGCCCCCTTGTTGGCCGATACGACCGGCAAAGTCGGTTTGGTGGCCGGTCAGCGGGTCGGGCGGCAAGATACCTGGTCGAAGAAATTTGCATCCAAGTTCGCAAATGCCATTCGGGGCTGGATTTTGAAAGACGGCACCCGCGACACCGGCTGCGGTTTGAAGGCGTTCCGGCGCGAGGCGTTTTTGGACCTGCCCTATTTCGATCACATGCACCGCTATCTGCCCGCTTTGTTCGCGCGCGATGGTTGGCAGGTTGCGCATGTCGATGTCACCCACCGCCCTCGCGGGGCGGGGCGGTCAAATTATTCCAACCTTCAGCGCGGATTGGTCGGGGTCATTGATCTGGCCGGCGTTGCATGGCTGTTGCGGCGTCGCAAAAAGGCGCGGGTCGTTGCAACGCTGGCGGGGCAAACTGATGCATAATCTGATGACCATGTTCGGGGCAAACACACCCGCCGATGCGATCTGGATCACCGTCGGGCTGTTGGGTCAGCTGATGTTCACCGGGCGGTTCATCGTGCAGTGGATCGCGTCTGAAAAGGCCGGGCGATCCGTGGTGCCCGTGGCGTTTTGGTATTTCTCAATTTTGGGCGGATTGATCGTTCTGGCTTATGGCATCCACAAGCTGGACCCGGTGATCATCTTGGGCCAGTTGCCCGGCGTGGTGATTTACAGCCGCAACCTGTGGCTTATCAAAAAAGACGCAAACCGCCGTGTTGACTGACACCCGCGTCTGGTTGCGCCCTGCCATAGCGATCGTTGTTGCAATCACGCTGTTGCGTTGGGTGTTGCTGGCGTTTGACCGCACCGATCTTTACGTCGATGAGGCGCAATATTGGCTGTGGGGGCAGGAATTTGCGTTTGGCTATTACTCCAAACCACCGCTGATTGCTTGGGTGATCGGGGCGGTCACCACAGTGGCGGGCAGTGACGCGCCGTTTTGGGTGCGGATGCCGGGGGCGGCATTGCACGGGGTTACGGCGTTGTTATTGGCGGCGCTGACGGCGCGGATTTATGGCGCGCGCTTGGCGGTTTGGGTCGCTGTGGCCTATGTGACGCTGCCGATGGTGGCGCTGGGCAGTTTGCTGATGTCTACCGATACTGTGATGGCACCCTGTTTTGCCGCAGCGTTGTATTTTCACCGCCGGTTGATTGAGACGCCGATTGTGCGTTTTGCCGCCTTAGCGGGTGTTTGTGCCGGTCTGGCGTTCATGGCCAAATATGTGGCGTTGTATTTTTTGTTCGGTGTCGCACTCGCGGCGGTTTTGCGCAAAGATCAAAGGATCAGTTGGGCGCACACGGGGGTGATGCTTGGCGTTTTTGCAGCGGTGATTTCGCCCAATATTGCTTGGAACCTGTCGCATCAGTTTACCACCTTTTCGCATACTGCAGACAATGTTGGCTGGGTGCGCAACGAAAACCCACTGGCCAATCTGAAGGCGGCTGGGCTGGCAGAATTCTTTGTCAGCCAATTTGCGGTGATCGGGCCGATCTTGTTTGCGGCCCTGCTGTTGGCGATGTCGCGACCAAAAGATCATCTTGCAATGGCTGCGTTCGCGATTCCTGCACTGGTGGTTGTTTGTGCGCAGGCATTGCTGGACAAAGCCTATGCCAATTGGGCGGTGGCGGCGTATTTCATCGGGACTATACTGGCGATAAAGATGCTTGAACATCGCCCCCGGCTGCGCGCTGCGTCATTTGCCATCAACGGGGCGTTTTGTTTGCTTTTGCCGGTGCTGGTTATTTTTCCGACGTTGCAGTTGAATGACGCCCCGCTGCTGGCGCGACAATTGGGGCGGGCAGATCTTAGCCGTCAGATCATGGTATTGGCTGACACTGCAGGCGATATTCCGATCTATGCCGACAGCCGCGATGTGCTGGCCGACCTGTTCTATACCGGGCGCAACGCCGGGCTGACGATTTATGCGCCACGGCCAAAAGCGCGGGCGCGGAACCATTATGAACAACGCTATCCTTTGCCAAAGGGGCTGACTGGGCAGGTCTTGGTGGTTTCGTCTATGGCACCAGACTGTTCGCAGCCCCTCAAGCCTATTGCGCTGCACACCATCGGCGGGGCCTACGAAGGCCACGGTTTGGCCGCGTATCTTGTCGATGCCGGGTGCCTGCATGCGGCTGACTGACCGCCAGACTGTTCCGGTTTCAGCGGCGCTTTGCTTTGCCGTATTTGCGGCGTTTTCATTTTGGCCCGCCATAGATTTATCGGTCAGCCAAGCGTTCTATGACGGCGCGACATTCCCGATGGCCAGCCGCTGGGGTATCGAGCCTTTGCGTATTGCGTTATGGGATGCATCTATTGCGATGCCAATTTTGGCTTTGGCGATGGGCGTCGCGGCGGCAATGATGCGCAGATCTTTGGTGGGACTGGCATGGCAATTATGGGCCTACATCCTGCTGATATTTGTGTTGGGGCCCGGATTGTTGGTGAATGTGGTTCTAAAGGAATTTTGGGGCCGCGCCCGACCGGCCAACACGGTCAATTTTGGCGGCACTGCGCAGTTTACGCCCGTCAATCAGATCACCGATCAATGCGCATCAAATTGTTCGTTTGTCTCGGGAGAGGCGGCGGGATCAACGGCGCTGGCCATTGCGCTGCTGCTGATTCTTGCGGCCAACCGCGCACGGCTGCCCAATTGGGGCTTGCGGCTGGGGCAGGGGCTTGCAATCGCGGTGCCGCTGTTCACGGCATGGCAACGGGTGGCAGCAGGGCGGCATTTCTTGTCGGATGTGCTGCTGGCGGCGCTGTTTGTGGGCTTGATTGCGGCGGTTTTGGCGCGGGCGATGCGATTGCGGTGACCTGCCGCAACAGGGGTGCAATCGGCCGCCTTGCGCTGTTGACATCGCCTGCGACTCTGTCTATCAGCCCGGCTAACCGTCGAAGTAACACCTCGTTACCTCACAGTTTCTAAAACTTGATGTGGTCATGATCCGGGTTAATAACCCCGATCCTCTGGAATTCCACCGCAACTCCCCATTCTGGGGACGTCTGCGGTTTTATCATTTTGCGATTCGCGCAAAGTGACGTCGAGAAGCAGTGCGTCCGGTTGGACGTGAGTATTGACAAAGTAAGACGAGGAACGTGAATGCCAACTATCCAACAGCTTATCCGCAAACCGCGGGAGCCTAATGTGCGCAAGTCCAAGTCGCAGCACTTGGAATCCTGCCCACAAAAGCGCGGCGTTTGCACGCGCGTTTACACAACCACACCGAAAAAGCCGAACTCGGCCATGCGGAAAGTCGCCAAAGTGCGCCTGACCAACAGCTTTGAGGTGATCTGCTATATTCCCGGTGAAAAGCACAACCTGCAGGAACACTCGGTTGTTCTGATCCGCGGCGGCCGTATCAAGGATTTGCCCGGTGTGCGCTATCACATCCTTCGCGGCGTTTTGGATACCCAAGGCGTCAAAGACCGTCGTCAGCGTCGTTCGAAATACGGCGCCAAGCGTCCGAAGTGAGGA
>JANNAT010000142.1:0-78443 GCA_031384605.1 Cypionkella sp. | reverse complement strand
CGCCCCTCGATGCGGTAGTTGGCGGGATCGGCAAGGTAGGACAGCGGTACGGTGAACACCTCATCCACCTCGCCCGCCTCGGGCAGCGGGGTAAAGGGGCCGGTGATGTGGGCCAGCACGGGGGTCACGGCGAACCCGGTGATCGTCTCGTGCTGGGGCAGATGGCCCAGCACCTGCACCTGGCCTGGGTCCAGGCCGATTTCCTCCTGCGCCTCGCGCAGGGCGGCGGCTTCGGGGCCGGTGTCAGTGGGGTCCACCTTGCCGCCCGGAAAGGCGATCTGGCCGGGGTGGTGTTTCAGGTGCGAGGACCGCTTGGTCAGGATCACCCGTCCATCAAGCACCCCCACCAGTACCCCGGCGGGGCGCAGCACGCGGCCCTCGGGCAGCACCGTGCCGGGGTTCAGGTCGAAATCGGACGATGCGCCGCTGCCTTGGTCAAAGGCGCGCGCCAGCCCTTCAGACCCCATCGCCCGCCTCGACCTTCCTGGCCTCGAACCCCACGGTCACGGGATCCAGCACGTAATGTGCCCCGCAGAACTGGCAATCGGCGGTCACCGTGCCTTCGGGCGTGGTCATATGCCTGATATCCTTGGCGGAATAGATCGACAGCGACTGCCGCACCTTGTCGGCGGAACACGAACAGCCGAACCGCACCGGCTGGGCGTCGAACACGCGGGGGCCTTCCTCGTGGAACAGCCGGATCAACAGGTCGGTCGGCGACAGTGAGGGGCCGACCAGCTCGATATCCTCGACCGTATCCAGCAGGGCATTCGCCCGCGTCCAGTTTTCGCTTTGCGCCCCGCCCAGGATGTCGGCGTGGCCGAGCAGGCCGCCTTCGCCCGATCCCGCCTCTGCCGCCACAGCCCCGCTGGCGACCGGCATGTGCTGCAGCATGATGCCACCCGCGCGCCAGACCGGCGCGGTTCCGGGCAGAATGCTTTGGCCGAAGGACAAGGCGAACCGCGTCGGCAGTTGTTCGGACTGCGCGAAATAGGTCTCGGCACAAGACGACAGCGACCCGCCCGCAAGGGGCGTGATGCCGGAATAGGGTTCTGTCCCCTCGCGCTGGTCGATCAGCACGGCAAAATACCCCTCGCCGATCTGGCTGAATGGGGCCGCAGAATGATCAAGCCGATCCGTGTCATAGCTGGCATAGGCACGAATCCGTGCTGGGCCACCGTCCTCGGTCGGGGCATAATAATCGGTGGCAATCAGGCGCGCCGGACCTTTTCCGCGAACCTGCAGCGACAACTTCCACCGCAGCTTTACGGATTGGCCGATCAGCGCGGTAAGAACTGCAGCTTCGGCCACCAGTGCTTCGATGACCGGTGGATAGGCGTGTTGGTTCAACACCTGATCCAGCGCCGAATCCAGCCGCGCGACGCGACCACGCACATCGGTGCGATCCAGTTGAAAAGGAAGGACGGTATCGTCCCAAGCGATTTGAGGTGTCGAGATCATAGGGTTTCCTAAACGTGCCAACCTTGGCATACCGCGCCTATATAGGCAGAGCAACCAGACGACCAAAGGGCAGGCATGATCAAACGCTTTGGCACACCGCCGCGCGCGGATCGCGTGTATCGACGCAGACCGGGGGTCTACGCGATTTTGTTGGACAAAGGGGCGATTTTAACCACGCATCAGGAAAACCCCGGGCCGGAATATCAACTGCCCGGCGGCGGGATTGATAAAGGCGAGCATCCTATCGCGGCCTTACATCGTGAGGTGATGGAAGAAACCGGCTGGCACATATCCGGCATCCGGCGACTGGGGGCGTTTCGGCGATTTACCTATATGCCGGAATACGATCTTTGGGCAGAAAAGATCTGCACGATCTATCTGGCAAAACCGGTATTGCAGATTGGGCCGCCAACCGAGCAGGGGCATATGGCGGTCTGGATGGCCCCAAATGCCGCCTTGAAACTGTTGGGAAACGCGGGTGACCGGGCAATGTTGGCGAAAGCCATGGGTCAGGCAAAACCGCGATAATCAAACAGAATGCCGGAAACATCATCCGGGAAATCTGCGCCGTGGGCATAAGTGTTCAGATCCCATACCAACGCCTCAAGTAAATCTGCGCTGGGCAGCATGGCGTTTTGATACAACAGCCCGCGTAACCCGTCGGTGCCCAATTCTTCACCATCCGGATTTGGGCATTCGGTTACGCCGTCTGACATCAAAAACAAGCGGTCACCGGGATAAAGCTGCACCGTGGTTTGCGCATATACGGCCCCGTCGATCAAACCGATGGGCAATCCGCCATCGCCCAGGGTTTCAATCGCCCCATCCTTGCGCAACAGCATGGGGTGCGGATGGCCGGCCTGCACGATGATACATCGACCCGTCAGAAGATTGATTTCGGCGTATCCAATCGTGAAATACTGATCAACTTGCAGGTCTTCCAGCATCATCCGGTTCAACCGCGCCGCGACGATTGACGGCGGCCATGCGTCCTGCCCCCCGTCTGGCCCGGCCTTCAGGGCAATATTCTGATCCGGCGACGCGCCCGACAAAAGCCCCGCCAGCCGCGCCGTCATCATGGCCGAGGCCACGCCATGACCCGACACATCTACCGAATAAACCGCGATTCGGTGTGCGTCGATCACAAAGCTGCCAACCAGATCCCCGCCGACATGCCCCGATGGCCGCAGCAAAAGCGATGCCGTTCCGGCCCCAAAATCGCGAAACCTGTCGCGCACCAAGGTTTGCTGCAGCTTGCGCGCTTCGATCAGATCACGGTCAAGCGAATCATACAGTTTTTGCAATTCGCCAAGGGTAGACCCAACCAGCCGGTTTTTTTCGACCAACTCATCCTGCATCCCCAAGATGCGTTCACCTGCCCGCAGGCGGGCGCGCAATTCATCCGCGCTGACGGGTTTGGTCAGAAAGTCATCGGCACCGTTTTCCAACCCATCCGCGATTTCCGCCTTTTCCGACTTGGAGGTTAACAGAATGAAATACCCATAGCCTTCCCGCGGAAGCGCCCGAAAAGCGATGCAAAAATCCAAGCCAGACATGCCGGGCATCATCCAATCCGACAAAATAATGTCAAAATCGCGGGCCATACACAGCGCCAGCGCATCGTCGCCCGACGCCGCTTCGGTAACATCATAGCCCCAGCGCGTCAGTTGCATTTCCAGAATTTTGCGTTGGGCCCGGCTGTCATCAACGATCAAAACCGGACGCGGCACCAGCGCACTTGGCGCGCGGCTTTTTTGTTGCTGCCTTATGAACCCGGTTGTCACATTTCACCCCCACACCTGTGTTGTCCTGTTTGACCCCAAGCCATTAACGATTGGTGAAACAGAAAATTTTGCCTTTTCCGGTGTTGTCGGGTGACAGTTTGTTAAGCGGTGGGCGTCATCCTGACGATGGGCAAAGCACCGGAGGGCTGCGCAGCAGTGTCAAAGCAATGATTGACTGGACCAGAGTGACCGATTTGCGGGATGAAATCGGTGCCGATGATTTTGATGAAGTCGTCGATATGTTTCTTGAAGAAGCCGATGACGTGATTGCCAGAATATCGCCTGGCGATGGTGCAAAGTCGTTGGAGGCCGATTTACACTTTTTGAAAGGGGCCGCCCTAAACCTGGGCTTCGCCGAATTTGCCACCCTTTGTCAGGATGGCGAAAGGCGCGCGGCATTGGGTCAGGGCGATATAGACGTTGCAGCCGTCCAATACTGCTATGCCCAATCGAAAACGGCGCTGACAGCAGGGATTCTTGCAATACGCGCGGCTTAAATCAGAAATTCAGATAGAATCTCGTCATTTGTGATGTCTTTGAAGGTGAATGACGCTGCATCAAGCTGGGCAAAAAGACGGGCGAAATTATCGGCCTGGCTGGTTTCAATGCCGATCAAAACCGATCCAAAGTTACGGGCAGATTTCTTGAGGTATTCGAACCGGGCAATATCGTCGTCAGGGCCAAGCATGCCCAAGAACTCTTTCAGTGCTCCGGGGCGTTGGGGCATCCGCAAGATGAAGTATTTCTTAACACCAGAATAGCGTTGCGCGCGTTCCTTTACTTCGGGCAACCGCTCAAAATCGAAATTCCCGCCAGACGTCACGCAGACAACGGTTTTGCCGATGATCTGATCCGCCAACTCGGGCAACACATCAACCGACAGCGCACCCGCAGGTTCCAGAACAATGCCTTCGACGTTCAGCATTTCCAGCATGGTGACGCAAATACGGTCTTCGGGGGCCAACAACACCTCGTGCGGTTTGACCCACGCCAACGCGGCATAGGTGCGATCCCCCAGCCGCGCCACCGCCGCGCCATCGACAAAACTGTTAATACGCCCCAACTTGACCGGTTCTTGCGCCGCCAAAGCAGCAGTCAGGCTGGCGCCGCCCACCGGTTCAACAAAGCGAAATTCGGTCTGAGGGGCTTCGATGCGCAGATATTTGGTAACGCCCGCCGACAAACCACCACCACCGACCGGTAAAATTACCAGGTCCGGCGCGCGGCCCAACTGATCAAGCATTTCAACTGCCACCGATGCCTGACCTTCGATCACGTCGTCATCATCGAAAGGCGACAAAAAATGCGCGGCTTTGTCGATACAGAATGCTTGAGCCGCCGACAAAGTCTGATCAAAGTAGTCGCCTGTCAAAACGATGCGAACAGCGTCGCCACCAAAGGCGCGTGTCTTGTCGATCTTTTGCTGGGGCGTGGTCACGGGCATGAAAATCGTGCCTGTGACGCCAAAATGACGACAGGCAAAGGCCACCCCTTGGGCGTGGTTTCCCGCACTTGCGCAGACAAAATCGGTTTGTTCCGGCCGCGCTGCCCGCACCTTTCGCATTGCCGTAAACGCCCCGCGCAGTTTGTAACTGCGCACGGGTGACAAGTCTTCGCGTTTCAACCAAATCTCTGCATTGTACCGCTGAGACAAGTGGTCATTGCGCTGCAATGGGGTGCGCGGAAACAACTCGCGCAGGGCGCGGGTGGACTGGCGGGCGGCTTGGGCAAAATCTGTCATGCGCAAACCCTAGCGCGGCCAATGGCCAAGGCCAATCGGTCTTGTTCAACGGCGTAAAACCCAATAGACCGCACCCAGTTTTCGTTCAGGAGAAACCGCATGTCAGCGCCCAAGAAAGTTGTCCTTGCCTATTCGGGCGGTCTGGATACGTCGATCATCCTGAAATGGCTGCAAACCGAATATGGCTGCGAGGTGGTAACCTTTACCGCCGATCTGGGGCAGGGCGAGGAACTTGAACCCGCACGGGCCAAGGCGGTGTTGCTGGGGATCAAGCCGGAGAACATTCATATCGTTGATGTGCGCGAAGAATTTGTGCGCGATTTCGTGTTCCCGATGTTCCGCGCCAATGCCTTGTATGAGGGGCTGTATCTGTTGGGCACGTCGATTGCACGGCCGCTGATTTCCAAGCATCTGGTGCGGATTGCTGCGGAAACCGGCGCGGATGCGGTATCACACGGGGCCACCGGCAAGGGCAACGATCAGGTCAGGTTTGAGTTGTCGGCCTATGCGTTGAACCCGGCCATTCGGGTGATCGCGCCCTGGCGGGAATGGGATTTATCCAGCCGCACGAAGCTGATCGAATTTGCCGAAGCCAACCAGATTCCGATAGCACTGGATAAGCGAGGCGAGGCGCCGTTTTCGGTGGATGCCAATTTGTTGCACACCTCGTCTGAAGGCAAAGCGCTGGAAAACCCCGGCAATGAAGCGCCGGAATACGTGTATCAACGCACTGTCGCCCCAGAAGATGCGCCCAATACGCCCGAAATGGTGGAAATCACCTTTACGTGTGGCGATGCCGTCGCGATCAACGGTGTGGCGATGTCGCCCGCAACAATCCTGACGCGCCTGAACGAAATTGGTGGCGCGCATGGGGTTGGGCGGCTTGATTTGGTGGAAAACCGCTTTGTCGGGATGAAATCACGGGGGGTTTACGAAACGCCGGGCGGCACGATTCTGCTGGAAGCGCACCGCGGCATTGAGCAGATCACGCTGGATGCGGGGGCTGGGCATCTAAAAGACAGCATCATGCCGCGCTATGCCGAGTTGATTTACAACGGCTTCTGGTTCAGCCCGGAACGTGAAATGCTGCAGGCGCTGATCGACAAATCGCAAGAGCATGTGACGGGCACCGTGCGGGTAAAGCTGTATAAAGGATCGGCGCGTACGGTTGCGCGGTGGTCGGATCATTCGCTTTATTCAGAAAAGCATGTGACCTTTGAAGAAGACGCAGGCGCCTATGATCAGAAAGACGCCGCCGGGTTTATCCGGTTGAATGCGCTGCGGCTGAAACTGATTGCAACGCGGAATGCGCGGGTTGCGCACAAAGGCTGACAGGCGGCGAAGCGCTTGGCGGGCAAATCAGCAGTGTCCTACCTGCGGCTGATCCGGTATCTTCGAGGCTGTGCCATAGATTTGCCGCATAGATGCGGCATCGAAATCTGTCAAATTCGCACAGCGTATCGTGCACTTCCCTTAAGCCGGAGATCCAATATGACCATGAAATCCATCGCCACAATGCTTGGCTTTGTCGCCGTTGCCCTTGGGCCGATCCCGTCGTCCGTGAGTCCGATGGCTGGTATTGACGCCGCCTTTGCGGAAAAGGGCGGCAATGGCAATTCCGGGGGCGGCAATTCTGGGAATGCCAAATCGGAAAGCAAGGCGGCCTCGAAGTCGGCAAAAAACGACGCCAAGGCCACCAAAAGCAGCAGCAAAGCCAATAAAAAGGCCGGAAAAAATGATAAAGGCGCGCTTGCGTCCGAGTTGAAGGGGCTGAACGCCGTCAAGGCAAACCCCAACGCGTTCAAAAACGCTGCACCGAACAGCCAAGTTGGCCGAATCGCGACGTATCGCGATGCCGCCATTGTCACAACCGCCGCCGCGACCTTGCTTGCAGAAGCAACCACTGCCCGTGATGCCTTGCCGCTTCCGGTGCGGTCGATTGCAGACATTGATGCCGCCATCGCGTTGCTTGACCCAACAGTCGAAGGCTACGCCGCCGCTGTAGCCGCGCTTGCGACCGAACGTCAGTCTGTCGTCGATTATGATGCCGCTGCCGCGAAAGTTACGGCTGCCAATACCGCCCTGCTTGCGGCGCAAGCGACTGAAGACGCCGCACTTTTAGCTGCATCGGGTGGCCGCGAATTGTCGGATGAAGCCATCGCCTACATTCGCGACGAACTGGATCTGTGATCCGATCCTGACTTGCGGGCCGCGCCCTTTTGATGGGGCGTGGTTTCGCTATTTGTACCGCGAGAGCCGTTCGTAATAGGGCATCGCTTGTGCGGCCAGATCGTTATAGGCCCCCCCCAAATCTGGCAGCGGGCCTTCGGCGCCGTCAAACCCTGTGCTGCGGTGAACGGCGGCATACCAGTGGGGGGCCCAGACGCCATCGGCGGCATTGCCTCCTGCCGGCCAATGCAGCATTTTGCGGGTGAACGACACATTGATTGCGGCACACAGCTTGCGAAGCATGCCTTCGGGATCGGCGCGGATATCATCGCTGTCGATCACCAGGGGCGGTGTTCCCGACCAACCCGCCACCTCGTCGAACAATTCGGCCTGCTGCACAAACCCGATATCATCCAGCGTCGCCCCTTGGCGTTTCTTGGCATAGCTGGCTACAACGCGGGCGGGGTGGCGGATCAAAAATACATTGGTGCAGGCCCGCATCCAGCGGCGATCAAAATCCGGAATCATGTGAAGCGTCATATGTTTTTGGTAAAACAGGCTCTGACTTTGCGGAACGGGGCCTTTGCAGGTGGCGGCAATGACATCGGGATCGGGTTCATGGGTGGCAATAATCTGATCGCGCATCGGGTGATCCAGTCCCGTCGCGTCGAGGTAGGCGGCATAAAAAGGCTCATCCCAAACCGCGCAGTCCCCGCGCGCGGCAAAGGCATACATCATCGCGGTGGACAGGTTACGTGGACCGGACCACATCGCAACACGGCGCGGAGCGGTCATGCGCCGACCAGTGTTTTGTAAAGCGCCCGTATCCGTTCCGTCATAGGCCCGATCTGACCGGTGCCAATCTGGCGGCCATCCAGCTCGCCAACAGGGGTTTGCGCACCGAAGGTTCCGGTCAAAAATGCCTCGTCTGCCGAATAGGTGTCTACCAGGCTGAAATTACGCTCAAACACCGGGATATCATTGGCGCGGCACAGGTCGATCACCTTTTGCCGGGTGATCCCGTTCATGCAGTAATCGCCGGTGCTGGTCCAAACCTGGCCTTTGCGCACGATGAAGAAGTTGCAGGCGTTGGTGGTGTTCACGAAACCATGCACATCCAGCATCAATGCCTCATCCGCGCCGGCTTTTTGCGCGGCAATACAGGCCAGGATACAGTTCAGTTTGGAATGCGAATTCAGCTTGGGGTCTTGGGTCATCGGCAGGCCGCGCAGGTGCGGAACGGTGGCAAGGCGGATCGGCCGTGGCAGCTTTTGGCGCGAATGTTCCATGATAATCACCACGGTCGGGCCTTGCTGTGAAAGTTTGGGATTCTGAAATGGCCGGGTTTTTACGCCACGTGTCACCATCAGCCGGGCATGGGCATCGGTCGTCATATCATTGGCCAATTGTGTCTTTGACACAGCGGCAACGACTTGATCAGGCGTCATTGCAATATCAAGATCAATCGCTTTGGCGGCTTCAAATAGCCGCGTAATATGTTCGTCCAGAAACGACCAACGCCCATTGTAAAGGCGAATACCCTCCCAAACACCATCGCCCAGCATAAAGCCGGAATCATAGACCGACACCATCGCCCGGGCTTTGGGCACGATCCGACCATTAACATAAATCAGAATGGTTGCGTTTCGACTGTCTTCATCTGCTTGATGGGTAGAGACGTGGTCTGTCATGGCGGCCCTCGTTTGATGCGCGATCAAGCTACGGCGGACAGCGGATAAGGCCAATAGGGACAATCACCTTAGCGTTACCTCACGCGGCAGTGTGTTGCGCCAGCGCGGGCAGGCTTTCATGGTCATCGAACCCCATTGGAGAGCAGACATGTTACGCTTGGCCCTTATCCTTTCGCTTGGTTTCGCAAGCGCAGCATTTGCAAAAACTGAAAAAGCCATCGTGGCGGGTGGGTGCTTTTGGTGCGTTGAATCGGATTTCGAATCCGTGCCCGGGGTTATCTCTGTGGTGTCGGGCTATACCGGCGGATCCTCCGAAAACCCATCCTATGACAACCATGAGGGCCATTATGAGGCCGTCAAGATTACATTTGATTCCGCAAAGATTTCCTATGCGGACTTGATCGCAAAGTTCTTGCGGTCGGTCGATGTCACCGATGCGGGCGGTCAGTTTTGTGATCGCGGCAATGCCTATCGCACGGCGATTTTTGCGCTTAATGCCGATCAAAAGATCGCCGCCAAGGCCGCCGTTGCGGATGCTTCGGCCGCGCTGGGGCAAAAAATTGTAACTCCGGTTGTGGGTGCGAAAACATTCTGGCCCGCCGAAGATTATCACCAGAATTACTACCGCAGCACCGAAATTGTTATCACCCGGCGCGGCCCAAAACAAAAAGCGAGCGCTTACAAGTTTTACCGCGATGCCTGTGGCCGCGATGCGCGCGTTAAAGCGGTTTGGGGCAAAGAGGCTGCTTTTACGCATTAACGGCACACGAGGATTGACGCGCCGATAATCCCTTTTCGTTATCGCCCCAGTTTTGTAGGATCGGCCTGACATAGGGGAGCCTGCCGTGACCGAAGACGCCACCACGCCGATGATGGCGCAATATCTGGAGATAAAGGCGCAATATCCGGGGGCGTTGTTGTTCTACCGGATGGGTGATTTTTACGAGATGTTCTTTCAGGACGCCGTTGCGGCATCTGAGGCGCTGGATATTGCCCTTACCAAGCGCGGATTTCACCAAGGTGATCCGATTGCGATGTGTGGCGTGCCGCATCATGCCGCCGAAGGGTATTTGTTAACCCTGATCCGCAAGGGTTTTCGGGTGGCCATTGCCGAGCAAATGGAAGATCCGGCCGAGGCAAAAAAGCGCGGCTATAAATCTGTTGTGCGCCGCGATGTGGTGCGGTTGGTAACGCCGGGGACACTGACCGAAGACAGTTTGCTGGACGCCCGGCGGCACAACTATCTTTGCGCTTATGCGTCAGTGCGCGATGAGGGTGCGTTGGCTTGGGCCGATATTTCAACCGGAGAGCTGCGCGTTATGATGTGCCCGCCGGTGCGGCTGGGCCCCGAGCTGGCGCGGTTGGCACCGCGTGAGGTTTTGGTTTCTGAGGTCTCTGAGGCCGATTTGGCAGCAACAGTGACTGAATCAGGCGCTGCGATAACCGCATTGGCGCGCGGCTGCTTTGATTCTGCAGGGTCAGAAAAACGGTTGTGTCAGCTGTTCGCCGTGGCATCGTTAGACTCTTTTGGCGCATTTCAGCGGGCAGAAGTTTCGTCGATGGGGGCATTGGTTGACTACCTCGACCTTACCCAGCGGGGAAAACTTCCGCTGTTGCGCCCGCCGGTTCAAGAAACCTCTGGCGGAACCGTTCAGATTGATGCCGCAACCAGGCGCAATCTTGAAATTACCGCCGCTTTGACGGGCGGGCGCGATGGATCGTTGTTGTCTGCGATAGATCGCAGTGTGACGGCGGCGGGTGGGCGGCTGTTGGAGCGCCGGCTTTCAAGCCCATCGCGCGATCTTGGCGCAATTCATGCCCGACTTGAGTCTGTCCGGTTTATGCTGGAACAGAGCCGACTGCGGCAAGAGGTGCGCGCTGAGTTGCGCCATATGCCTGATATGGACCGCGCGCTTTCCCGATTGGCGCTTGATCGAGGCGGGCCGCGCGATTTGGCGTCAATCAGAAATGGACTGGCCTGCGCCGAGCAAGTGGCGGGGCGCATGACGTCGGTGCCAGCGCTGTTGGCAACCGCCGCCGCCGACCTGACCGGCCATGCGGGTTTGATCGCTTTGCTGGACGCCGCTGTAATTGCAGAACCGCCGATACTGGTGCGCGATGGCGGGTTTATCGCTGCGGGGTTTGACGCGGATCTGGATGAAACCCGCAGCTTGCGGGACGAAGGGCGCAGCGTCATCGCGGCAATGCAGGCGACATTTGTGACGCAAACCGGCATTCAAAGTCTGAAGATCAAGCACAACAATGTGCTGGGCTACTTCATCGAAACAACAGAAGCCCATGCCGAAAAACTGCGAAGCACCCCGATGTCGGAAACATTCATTCACCGCCAGACCACAGCCAATCAAGTGCGATTTACCACGCTGGCGCTGAACGAAATTGAAACCAAAATCCTGAACGCCGCCAATCGAGCGCTTGAGATTGAAAAGGCGCAGTTTCAATCGTTGCGCGAGGCTGTTGTGGTACAGAGTGGCCCTATTGGAGCCACTGCACGCGCGCTGGCCGAAATTGATCTGACATGTGGGCTTGCGGATCTGGCGACAGTCGAAAACTGGACAGAGCCGCGGGTTGACGACAGCCACGCGTTTTCGATCACAGGCGGGCGGCATCCGGTGGTAGAGCGGGCGCTGCGCCGCGCCGGGGCCGGGGCGTTCGTGGCAAATGATTGTGCGCTGACGAACGACGTCGTGCCTGCGATCTGGCTGTTGACCGGACCCAATATGGCGGGGAAATCGACGTTTCTGCGGCAGAATGCGCTGATTGCGTTGTTGGCGCAGGCGGGCAGCTTTGTTCCGGCCGCATCGGCGCATATCGGGTTGATCAGCCAGTTGTTCAGCCGTGTCGGCGCATCTGATGATCTGGCGCGGGGCAGATCAACCTTTATGGTTGAAATGGTAGAAACCGCCGCAATCCTGAACCAGGCCGATGACAGAGCTTTGGTGATTTTGGATGAAATCGGACGCGGCACGGCGACCTATGACGGCCTGTCAATTGCCTGGGCAACGCTGGAGCATTTACACGAAACCAATCGTTGCCGTGCGCTGTTTGCAACGCATTACCATGAGATGACAGCACTGGCAGGCAAGTTGGCGGGCGTAGAGAACGCAACGGTCACCGTCAAGGAATGGGCGGGGGATGTCATTTTCCTGCACGAAGTCAGGAAGGGGGCCGCAGATCGCAGCTATGGTGTGCAAGTGGCACGACTGGCCGGGCTGCCAGCGTCGGTGATAGAGCGGGCAAAGGTTGTTCTGGAAGCGCTGGAATCGGGTGAACGCGAAGGGGGCGGGCGGCAGAAAACGCTGATCGACGATCTGCCGCTGTTTCAGTCTGTGCCGCGAATGGCACCGGCAGCCAAGACTGTTGCGAAAACCTCTGCAGCCGAGGCGCTTTTGCGATCCATCCTGCCCGACGAATTAAGCCCGATCGACGCGCTACAGCTGGTCTACGAATTGCAACGGCTGCTGCGCGAATAGGTCTGAAATGTCGGCCCTAGGCCGGCGCATCGGTTTTGGCCGTATTGGACGATACACCCACCTGTGCAGGACGCAAAAGGCGGTCATGCAGCATGAAGCCGTCCCCCATCACCTGGATGATTTGACCTACTTTGGTGCCGGGAAGGGCTGCTTCGAACATGGCTTGATGTATTTGCGGATCAAACTGGTCGCCGATGGCAGGCGTGATTGGGGTGACGCCGTGTTTGGTCATGACAGTGCTAAGTTCCCGCAACGTAAGTTCAACCCCTTCGATAAGGGCGGCGGCTTGGGTGCGGGTGTCGTCCGTGGCCACGTCTAACGCGCGGCGCAAGTTATCATAAACCGGCAGCAAATCACGGGCGAGCTTGGATCCGCCATACTGTTCGGCTTCGCGCCTGTCACGTTCAGACCGTTTGCGGCTGTTTTCGGCATCGGCCAAAGCACGCATGAACCGATCCCGCATATCGTCGCGCTCTGCGCGCAACGCGTCCAGTTCTTCTGCCGCGATAAACTCTTCGATTTCGATATCGTCTGCAGAGGTGTTTTCCTGCGCCATCATCGTTTTCCTTGTCTTTTCTTTCTGTCTTGCAGCAAACGCACTAGCCGGTTGCACGTTCCGTCAAAAGCCTGCCAACCAATTGCGCTGTGTAGTCCACAATCGGAACGATCCTGCCATAGTTCAGCCGAGTCGGTCCAATCACGCCCACAGCGCCAATGATCTTTCGATCAGCGTTCATATAGGGAGAGACCACCAGAGAGGAACCCGAAAGTGAAAAAAGCTTGTTCTCAGAGCCAATAAAAATGCGCACACCCTCGCCGGTTTCGGCCAGTTCCAGAAAACCCGCAATGTCGCGCTTGCGTTCCAGGTCATCGAAAAGGCTTCGAATGCGGTCGATGTCCTGGGATTCGGTGCTGTTGTCGATCAGGTTTGCGCGGCCGCGCACGATCAGCCGTTCGCTGTTCTCTTCGCCGCCCTCCCACAGCGCCAAGCCGCTTTCTACCAGCGCGCGGGCAAGCGAATCAATTTCTTGCCGACGGCGTGCGATGTCAGCACCAATCGATCTGCGCAGTTCGGACAAGGTTTTGCCTTCGGCCAATGCGTTGAGAAAATTCGCCGCCTCACGCATGGACGACGGAGTTTGGCCGGGTGGCGGGGTAAAAATGCGGTTCTCAACATGTCCGTTTGCAAAGACCAGCACCACAAGGGCGCGATCCTGGGCAAGGCTGACAAATTCAATATGTCTGATGGGTGCTTCGTGCTTTGGCGCCAAAACCACGCTTGCGCCGCGGGTAATGCCCGAAAGTGTTGCGCCTATATGATCCAGCAGCGCCGTTACATCTTGATCGCCACTGGTGACGACAGCGTCCATGACCTGACGATCTTCGGTGGCAACTGTGCCCACTTCCAACAGGCCATCTACAAACATTCGCAAGCCCATTTGTGTGGGGATACGGCCAGCCGACACATGCGGGCTGTCCAGCAGCCCCATCAGTTCAAGATCTTGCATCACATTGCGCACCGTTGCCGCAGAGAGGCGTTCTGTCAGACTGCGGCTTAGGGTTCTGGACCCGACAGGATCACCAGACGCGAGATAGCCTTCGACCACCCGCCGAAAGACTTCGCGGGAGCGGTCGTTCATTTCAGAGAGGATTCGTGCGCCTTCGCTCATTGCCTGATTTCCAAGGGGATGACCACATTAACGAGGGAACGCGCCCGGCGTCAATGAGGGTTGCATCATGCCGGCGCTAAGGACTATTTGGGAGGTGAAAAATAAGGAAAATCTTATGCGCCCTTCTGCCCGTAAATTGAACGAAATGCGACCGGTGACAATCGAAATCGGCATCATGAAACATGCCGAAGGCTCTTGTTTGATCAAGATGGGGGAAACCCATGTTCTATGTTCAGCCACGATCGAAGATAAGGCCCCGCAGTTTTTGAAGAATACCGGCCTGGGTTGGGTTACGGCGGAATATGGCATGCTGCCGAGAGCCACAAACTCGCGGACACGGCGCGAAGCAGCCGCGGGCAAACAATCTGGAAGAACACAAGAAATTCAAAGGCTTATCGGTAGAGCCTTGCGTGCCGGTGTTGATCGTTCGGCATTGGGTGAGCGGCAGATTGTGATCGACTGCGATGTGCTGCAAGCCGATGGTGGCACGCGCTGTGCATCAATAACTGGCGGTTGGGTTGCTTTGCGGTTGGCAATGAACAGGCTGCTGAAAAGCGGTGCGATTGTCAGTGATCCGATCATTGATCACATTGCTGCTGTGTCTTGTGGGATTTATGCGGGTCAAACGGTTCTGGATTTGGACTATGCCGAGGATTCGACTGCAGGGACAGACGGTAACTTTATTCTGACGGGGCGCGGTCGGATGGTAGAGGTGCAAATGTCTGCTGAAGGGGCAACATTTTCGCGTGCTGAAATGGGAGAGTTGTTGGATCTGGCTGAGGCGGGCGTGGCGCAACTGGTCGCAAGCCAAAAGGCCGCATTGGGAATGTTTTGATGCGAAAGTTCGCTGGGGACACGCTGCTGATTGCAACGCATAACCTTGGGAAGCTGGAAGAAATACGCGCCTTGATTGAGCCGTATGGCGTTGCCATCGTCTCCGCTGGCGCGCTTGGGCTGAAAGAGCCGGTCGAAACTGAAGATAATTTTGTTGGAAATGCGCGCCTGAAGGCACATTCCGCAAGCGACGCATCCGGTTTTCCTGCTTTGGCCGACGATTCCGGTATCAGCGTTGATGCGCTTGGCGGTGCGCCTGGCGTTTACACGGCCGATTGGGCCGAAACCCCGACCGGGCGGGACTTTGGTTTGGCGATGCAGAAAACATGGGATTTGCTTGAAGCGGCGCGGGCCCCCTGCCCGAGGTATGCGCAGTTTCGATGTACGCTTGTTTTGGCCTGGCCCGATGGGCATGACGAGGTTTTTGAGGGCGTGATGGCGGGTCAGGTCGTTTGGCCAAAGCGTGGCAATCAAGGGCACGGATATGATCCCATCTTTCTACCGGACGGCTATGGTCAAACGCTGGGGGAAATGGATCGCTGGCAGAAAAATCAAATAAGCCACCGGGCAGATGCGTTTCATAAGTTGATCAAGGGGTGTTTCACGTGAAACACAAATCGACATCTAGTCAATAAATACGCCGACCCGAGGCGTGCAAGCGATGCAATCTCCGGCAAGATGGGCCTTGCAGAACAAAAGGCGTGACTATGGAAGACTGGCGGAACGGTGGCTTTGGCCTTTATATTCATTGGCCCTTCTGCGAGTCGAAATGTCCCTATTGTGATTTCAATAGCCATGTTGCGGCGGGCATCAATCAGATCGACTGGGAGAAGGCCTATCTTATCGAGATTGACCGCATTGGGCTGGAAACCACAGGTCGTCGACTTGATACCGTCTTTTTTGGTGGTGGGACGCCATCCTTAATGCACCCCGACCTTGTTGCTGCGGTCATTGCGCGCATAAAGACAACCTGGACCATGCGAAACAACCCCGAGATTACCCTCGAGGCCAATCCCGGATCCATTGAGACAGGACGATTTGCAGGTTATCGGGATGCTGGGGTTACGCGCATTTCGATGGGCATGCAGGCAATGAATGATGCAGATCTTCGGAAACTGGGTCGTAAGCATACAGCAAGCGAGGCAAGGCGCGCGTTCGAGATCGCAAAGGGCTGTTTTGATCGCGTCAGTTTCGATTTGATTTATGCGCGGCAAGACCAAGACATCGCTCAATGGAAAGCTGAACTGCGGTCGGCGCTGCTTTTGGCTGCCGATCACCTTTCTTTGTATCAACTGACAATTGAAGATGGCACTGCTTTTGCGGATCGGCTGGCGCGTGGTGGCCTGAAAGGGTTGCCGAAAGACGATGTTGCGGCTGAGCTGTATGACGTGACGCAGGACTTGACCGACAAAGCCGGACTTCCTGCTTATGAGGTCTCAAATCATGCCCACAGAGATGCGGAATCTGTCCATAACTTGATCTATTGGCGCGGCGGCGACTATATTGGCATTGGACCTGGAGCGCATGGCAGGCTGACCATCAATGGCACAAGGTGGGCTACGGAGGTCGCCAAATCTCCAGCGCTTTGGATAAAGACGGTGCTTTCTGGGCACCATGGGGAAATGCCTCGTCATGCCCTTTCGTCGCGTGATCATGCGTTGGAATATCTGATGATGTCACTTCGGCTGCAAGAAGGTATGGATCTACGCCGCTACAATGCCATTTCTCCTACACCTCTAAGCACAACTCAGACTGATTATCTGAAAGATCTGGGCATGATCACATCCGATACCGCAAGAGTAATCGCGACGCCCAAGGGTCGGATGGTGTTGAATGCAATCATCCGGGAACTTTCAGACGTATAGAGAGGTTTTGGCAACAAATCGGGAAAAAACTAGAGCAAGGTCCGCTTGAAAATGTGTGAACGACGCCGGACTTTTTTGCATCGGCGCGTGGTTGCAACGAAATAAGGCCAGTTCTCTAAAACGTACCATCCCGGGGTATCTGCGAAAGCGCACGACACAGCAGATCAAGGTCGTCGAGCGACCGATACGTGATTGTCACTTTTCCGCCTGGACCGCCGGGTTCGTGATCAATCTGCACATTCATGTTCAGATTAGCCGATACATCCATCTCAATTGCTCTGGTGTCCGCGTCCTTGGATTTGCGTTCTTTCGAAATACGCCGATTATGCGGTTCCGCAGCCGATTTTCGGACAAGTTCTTCGGTCTCTCGGACAGACAGTCCCCGGGCAACGATTTGCCGTGCAAGTTCCGACGCTGCGGCGGAAGTTATCAAGGCACGCGCATGCCCGGCCGATATCTTACCTTTTGTTACAAGGGCTTGGACGTCTTCGGGCAAAGTCAGAAGACGAAGAAGATTGGCGACATGACTACGACTTCTGGACAGAGCTTCAGCAACTTTTTCTTGCGTATGCCCAAACCGCTGCATCAACTGTCGGTAAGCCTGTGCCTCTTCTATCGCGTTAAGTTCGGCGCGTTGAATGTTCTCAATAATTGCGATTTCTAAAACTTCGGAATCGCTGAATTGTCTGATGATTACGGGCAACTCATGTAGATTTGCCATCTGTGCAGCGCGCCAACGGCGTTCTCCCGCAACAATTTCATAGCGTTCATCTTTACCCAGTTGCCGAACGATCAGGGGCTGAATTACTCCTTTTTTCGCTAAAGAATCGGCAAGCTCTTGCAGAGCTTCGGGGTTAAAATCGCGGCGTGGCTGATTGGGGTTTGGGGATATCCGTTCTATTGGAACAAGAGTCTCTGAATTCTTTTGCTGTTCTGGCCCCGTGACTGCTTGATCAAGGCTAACATCCGCCATCAAGGCCGAAAGACCCCTACCTAGGCCGCGCCGCTCAGATTTCTTTTCCATTACGGCTCCAGTTCTATTCTATCTGTTGTGGGTGGCGCTTAAGGATTTCATCGGCAAGACTTCGGTATGCATCTGCGCCCTTTGAGTTGGAATCATAGGTAAGTATAGATTGAGCGTAAGAAGGTGCTTCGCTTAACCTTACATTTCTTGGAATCACCGTAGCAAACACCAGATCACCCAGCGTCTTGCGAGCGTCCGCTTCGACTTGCTGCGCCAATCGATTTCGACCGTCAACCATGGTGAGAACCACGCCCTCTATTCTTAGCGTCGGATTGGCAGATTGACGGACCTCTCTCACTGTAAGCAAGAGTTGCGAAAGCCCTTCAAGCGCAAAAAACTCAGCCTGAAGTGGCACCAGAACAGCGTGGCTTGCGACCAATGCGTTTATTGTAAGCAGGCTGAGCGATGGCGGGCAATCAATAAGGATGAAGTCTAAATCCAAACCTTCAACACAAGGATCTCTAAGCGCATCATGAAGCAAATAGCTACGTTTAGCGTTCGACACAAGATCTAGGTCCGCAGACGAAAGATCTGCGTTCGACGGGCATATTAGCAGGCGGTCTATTGACGTCGACATTACCGCGTCAGCCAGCGGAAGCTCTTCGATGATCACATCATAGCTTGTCTTCAAGCGCATTGATGGCGGCACCCCGAGACCGGTCGACGCGTTTCCTTGCGGATCAAGATCGACGATCAAAACATGCCGACCAAGTTCCGCCAGTGCCGCGGCAAGATTTATTGTTGTAGTTGTTTTGCCAACGCCGCCCTTCTGGTTTGCGATTGCCAGAATCATCGGCTTTTTAACTCGAATTGAATCAGGCATTTAAGATGTTTCTCAGTAAAAGGATAGAAGCGGTTGGGTCTGTTCTACTGGCGTGACGGTCTAAAGAAAACCGCCAGTTCTTGCGGGCGGCAACTATTTCTATATTGGCATTTGATCCTTTCGGAAAAATAGCAACGCCATCTGCATGCAGGTGCGTTTTTGCGTGCCGACAAAGGCCATTGAGCGATGTAAGCGCCCGAGATGAAACAACGTCTGCAGCCTGTGGCAGCATGGACTCTGCCCGCGCACAGATAATCGTTACATTTACATCAATTACCCTTGCTGCTTCAGCTAAAAAAACAGACTTGCGTTGGTCTGACTCCACCAGCGTTATAGCCAGACTAGGACGAAACTCTTTCGCCAAAATCGCAACCACAAGACCCGGGAATCCCGCACCACTGCCGAGATCCAACCAATGGCTCGCATGAAGGGGTGCCAAAGAAAACAGTTGCGCCGAGTCGATAATATGACGTCGCCAGATGTCTGGTATCGTTGATTTTGAAATCAAGTTAACGACTGGTGTCCACTTTTTGACAATTTCACAAAAGGCCAACATTCTTAACTCTGTTTCACGTGAAACATCCAGCCATTCGGGAAAAGCTTGGACAGAGTCAATCACGCTGAGATTTCACGGCGATTTTTGCGCAAGTGCGCCAGAATAAGCGTCAGCGCTGCTGGGGTTATTCCTTCAATTCTGGCTGCCTGAGCTATGCTTGATGGACGAATTCGATCAAGCTTAACAGCCAGCTCTGACGAAAGTCCTGGCATGCCCAAATATTGAAACCCAGTCGTAATTGTGGTGTTTTCTTCCTTAGTTAATGAGGCAACTTCGTTTTTTTGACGGGCTAAATAGGGCGCATAAAGTGCGTCCTTTGCCACCTGAAGTTGAATTACGTTGTCGAACTCACCAAACCTTGGCACTAATCCTAACACCTGCGCTATTTGAACGTGTGGAAGTGCAAGGACCTCCATGGCGCTCCGCCTCGCCCCATCTTGGCTGACTTTAATATCAACAACTGATAACTCTTTCGATGAAAATGACATCAGATGCAACAAATCTTTCGCGGTTGTAAGCATCTCCAGTTTATCTTCGAATGCTTGCCTACGATCGGCGCGAACGCAGCCAATATTGATGCCATCTCGGGTAAGTCGTTGGTCGGCATTATCGGCACGTATGGCCAGCCGGTATTCGGCCCGCGACGTGAACATTCGGTAGGGCTCAGTAACACCCTGTGTCGTCAGATCGTCGATCATCACGCCAATATAACTTCTGCTTCGTCCAAATACTACAGCTGGCCTACCCAACGATCTGTTTGCAGCATTAATGCCCGCAGCCAATCCCTGAGCTGCCGCTTCTTCGTAGCCCGTCGTACCATTTATCTGACCAGCAAGAAAAAGGCCCGGCATCGCCTTAAGCTCCAACGCCGTATTCAAATGGCGCGGGTCAAAGTAGTCATACTCGATGGCATAGCCGGCTTGCGTGATCACCACATCCTCCAAGCCTTGGATGCTGCGAACATAGTCATCTTGAACATCAGCCGGTAAAGACGTTGAAATCCCGTTTGGATACACGGTACTGTCATCAAGGCCTTCAGGCTCCAAAAAAATTTGGTGGGACGTTTTCTCTGAGAACCGAACAACCTTGTCTTCAATAGATGGGCAGTATCTTGGGCCGATCCCCTCTATAAACCCACCATACATCGCAGATCGCGCCAAGTTACGGCGAACGATGTCATGGGTTTTTTCATTTGTATGCGTAATCCCACACGACACTTGTTTCGCCGTAGGCGCTTTATTCAAAAATGAAAACATGACCGGCTCTTCGTCGCCCGGCTGACTTCCGACCAAAGTCCAGTTTATCGTTTTACCATCAAGCCGCGGTGGTGTTCCCGTCTTTAGTCGTCCTTTCGCCAAGCCCAAATCCATCAACTGCGCAGCCAACAACACAGACGGTCGGTCGCCAACCCGCCCGCCCGGGTGCCGTTGATCTCCAACATGAATTATGCCGTTCAAGAACGTTCCGGCAGTCAAAACCACCGATAAAGCAGCAATTTCTACCCCGTCTACAAGCCTTACGCCACTTAAGCGGCCTTCGTTCACCAGCACGCCCGCCACTTCAGCCTCCAAAACGTGCAGATTTTTCTCCCGCGCCAGTAGGCTCTGAATCGCCAAGCGGTATAATTTCCGATCCGCTTGCACACGCGGTCCCTGCACTGCTGGGCCTTTGCGCCTGTTGAGCAATCGAAACTGAATACCGGCCTGATCTGCCGCCAAACCCATCAACCCATCAAGTGCATCAATCTCCCGAACCAAGTGGCCTTTACCCAAACCGCCAATAGCCGGGTTGCAAGACATCACCCCGATGGTTGCCTTTCGCAAAGTAATCAAGGCTGTTCGTGCGCCAATTCGCGCAGACGCGGCGGCTGCCTCTACACCCGCGTGGCCTCCACCGATGACAATCACGTCAAATTGTTTCACGTGAAACACCCCCTATTTCCCAATGCAGAAGCTTAGGAATATCTCATCCAGCAGATCTTCAACATGAATACGCCCCAAAATCACTGAAAGTGCATCAGACGCTGCGCGAAGATCAGCGGCGATCAATTCCGGCAGATGCACCCCGCGACTCAAACCCGATGCGGCAGCCTCTAAACCCGTGATCGCCAACAAGATAGCCCGCTTATGTCGTTCACGTATCAAAATCCCAGCGGACGCCGCCTTTATACTTAACCTGCCGGCTATCTCGCTGGTCAACCAAGCAATGCCCTCTCCCGTTTTACCGGAAACGGCGCGATCTTTGTTTGCCAAAGTGTCGGCTTTTCCCAAAACCACGATATCACCTTCTAGCGGTTTCACCATCAACGTTTCATCAAGCCTGCCGACCAAGAACACCCGCAAATCCGCTGACTGAGCACGTTGGATTGCCCAGGACACCCCGATTTTTTCAACAACATCAACGGTTTCACGGAGGCCTGCGGTATCAAGCAGTGTAACTGCCAATCCCCCAAGATCCATCCGAAGTTCAATTACATCTCTCGTTGTTCCGGCAAACTCCGACGTAATCGCGGCCTCCCTCTTGGCAAGCGCATTGAAAAGCGTGGACTTCCCGATGTTGGGCGCACCAATTATCGCCACTTCGAACCCATCCCTGATCCGCTCAGCCGCAACAGATCCATCCAATTCTTGCCTCAACTCGAACAGCAGCCTTTTAATCAACCCTTTAACTTCTGGTAATACATCAACGGGTACGTCTTCATCGGCAAAGTCAATTGTCGCCTCGATCAGCGCGGCGGCACGGATCAAGTCCTTCCGCCATGTCTCAACCTTCCTGCTGATCGCACCCGACAGCACGCGCATCGCTTGCTTTCGTTGAGACTCCGTTTCGGAATCAATAAGATCCGCAAGGCCCTCCACTTGGGTCAAATCCAACCGGCCATTCTCAAGGGCCCGCCGCGTAAATTCACCCGGTTCGGCCTGTCGCAAGCCACCAAACCCGGATAAAATCGCGATCACCGCGCTAACAACAGCCAAACTGCCGTGCAAATGAAGCTCTACTACCGGCTCTCCTGTAAAGCTTGCTCCGGGCTCAAACACGATCACCAAGGCCTGATCCAAAACCTGCTTTTGCCATACGAGATTACGCAAACCTGCGACGCGCGGCCGAGGCAGCTTGCACAAACCGCCAACAGCTTCATGCGCCAAAGGTCCAGACAGCCGTATAATGGCAATACCCGCTTTACCCCTCGCAGTGGCCAAAGCAAAAATCGTATCCATCACTAACCTGTTGAAAGGAATTCAGAATCAAGCATTCATCGAATCAAAAAATTCACCGTTGCTCTTGGTTTGCTTCAGTTTTCCAATCAAGAACTCGATCGCATCAGTTGTCCCCATCGGGTTCAGAATACGCCGCAGCACATAAGTTTTCTGAAGGTCGGTCTTTTCAACCAACAAATCTTCCTTACGTGTGCCCGATTTCAAGATATCAATCGCTGGGAATACCCGCTTATCTGCCACTTTGCGGTCGAGTACGATCTCACTATTGCCGGTGCCTTTGAATTCTTCAAAAATCACTTCATCCATCCGGCTTCCCGTATCAATCAGCGCCGTTGCGATAATCGTAAGCGAACCACCTTCTTCGATATTTCGGGCAGCACCAAAGAACCGCTTTGGCCGCTGCAGCGCATTGGCATCAACGCCGCCGGTCAAAACCTTACCTGATGACGGAACCACCGTGTTAAAAGCCCGCCCAAGCCGTGTGATGCTGTCCAGCAAGATCACCACATCCCGCTTATGCTCAACCAGACGCTTTGCCTTCTCGATCACCAT
The DNA here is from genome assembly GCA_031384605.1 of Cypionkella sp. Taxonomy (GTDB): domain Bacteria; phylum Pseudomonadota; class Alphaproteobacteria; order Rhodobacterales; family Rhodobacteraceae; genus JANNAT01. The sequence goes on along the minus strand of JANNAT010000142.1, from coordinate 55,564 downwards.
TTCGGCCACAGCCACATGCCGTGTTGCAGGCTCGTCAAAAGTCGACGACACAACTTCCCCCTTCACTGACCGCTGCATGTCCGTCACTTCTTCCGGCCGCTCGTCGATCAACAGAACGATCAAATAGCATTCCGGATGATTGGTGGCGATGGAATGCGCAATATTCTGCAAAAGCACTGTCTTGCCTGTCCTCGGCGGGGCCACTATCAACCCCCGCTGACCTTTGCCAATCGGGCACACCAGATCAATAATCCGGGCAGACCGATCCTTGATCGTCGGATCTTCCACTTCCATTTTCAACCGCTCGTCCGGATAAAGCGGCGTCAAATTGTCAAAATGGACCTTATGCTTGGCTTTTTCCGGATCATCAAAGTTGATCCGGGTCACCTTCGTCATGCAGAAGTATTTTTCGTTTTCGCGCGGCGCGGCAATCACGCCTTCAATCGTATCGCCCGTGCGCAAGCTGAACTGCCGCAAGATTTCTGGACCAACATAGATATCATCAGGTCCGGGCAAATAATTCGCAGACGGCGATCGCAAAAACCCAAATCCATCTTGAAGCACTTCCAGAACACCGTCGCCGCCAATTTCCCAGCCTTCTTCGGCATGTTCTTTCAAGATCGAGAACATCATCTCGCCCTTCCGCATCGAAGGGGCATTCTCAATTTCCCATTCTTCAGCCATCGCCAGCAACTCGGCTGGTGTTTTTGCTTTCAGATCGGCAAGGTTCAAATGTTCAACAGTCATCAAAATATCCTAAGAACCGGCCCAACAGGTCAGGGCAACAGCTGCATGTAAGTGAAAAGCGGGATGGTCGGATGACCGCGCTGTGGGCCAACTAAGCCCAGCACCGCCCAAAGTCAACCTTTCAGAACTTCACAATCACCGAAAACACGATCACCAACAACAGCACCGTCGGAACCTCGTTCATCAAACGATAGCTACGCCCGCTTAACCCATTCTGGCTACCAACAAAGCCCTTTCGTTTTATTCCCAGCCAAATATGAAACCACGTCATTCCAATAACTGATGCAGCCTTGGTCCAAGGCCAGACGGCGCTCCAATCAATGATCCCCGGCGTGAAGACCAGCGCCATGCCAAAAATCCAAACCAGAATCATGGAAGGGTTCATAATGCCCTTCAGCAGCCGTCGTTCCATCACCTGAAACATCTTGTCAGTCGCAGACCCGGCTTCAACCTGTTCAACATGATAAACATATAGCCGTGGCAGATAGAACAACCCCGCCATCCAGGTGATCACCGCAATCACATGCACAGCTTTGATCCATGGATAGTAACTCGCCAAAAAGTCAGCCATCTTGTTTTCCCTTGTTTTCTTCTTCTTAAAGAAAAGATTCTAGAAAGGAAGATGATGTAGTAGGGGGCGTGGATATCAGGATAGTTGCTTTCGTCCCGCCACTTGTCCCCATCATGAAAGCTGTGCGTAACCCCTCGGCATCGACATTCGATATCTCAAATCATCAATTTAGTTTATTAAAAACAGATAATTAGAGATCACATATTTGATTCGGACGGGAATCGAACTTTTCCACAGCCTCTGGATATCCAGTCTTTCTCACACCGCGAAAAATCGCTTATCCCCTTGTGGATTATCCCGTTGGAAGACGCGCCGTTCTTGACAAACTGCCTTTGCTGCGGCCTCTTGGCGATCAAACCGTGGCTTCTCCCCAAATCCACTCGCCAGAACAAACCCAGATTATCCACAAGGCTGCCCCAATGACCCGCCCCCTAATTCTGGCGTCAGCCTCGCAGATCCGGCTGAACCTGCTGTTGGCGGCCGGACTGCAAGTGACAGCATGCGCAGCCAGAATTGACGAAGAGACGATCCGTGTCGGCCTGCAGGCCGCCAACGCGTCACCGCAAGACATCGCGGATGCCCTTGCCGAGCTTAAAGCCCGCAAACTGGCCGATAAGAACCCATCGGCACTGGTTCTTGGATGTGATCAGGTGCTCGCCCTTAAAGACTGCGTGTTTGCCAAGCCCGACACACGCGACACGGCCCGCAAACAGTTACAAGATCTTCGGGGCCAAACCCATCGCCTTGTCTCTGCGGCCGTACTTTATGATCACGCAAGACCGATCTGGCGTCATGTATCAGTGGCCAGCCTCACCATGCGCGCTGTGACAGATGCTTATCTTGAAGAGTATCTTGATAGAAACTGGCTCAGCGCGCAGCACTCTGTCGGGGTTTATAAACTGGAAGAGGAAGGTGTTCGTTTGTTCTCAAAGGTAGAGGGTGATTATTTTACAGTCCTCGGCTTGCCATTGCTTCCGCTGCTTGGCTACCTTGGTCAAAGAGGGTTCATCGCAACATGACCGACCTTCCCCGTATCCCCTTGGCCGGCGTCATTGGCCACCCCATTGCGCACAGCAAATCACCGCAGCTGCATGGCTACTGGCTGCGCCGGTACGGGATCAAGGGCCATTACATCCCAATGGATGTCGGTCAGGCTGATCTTAAAGACGCCCTTGTCACCCTGCCAAAGCTGGGCTTTGTCGGGCTGAACGTGACCATCCCTCACAAAGAAACCGTCCTTCACCTTGCAGACATCGTGACAGATCGCGCGGCCCTGATTGGGGCTGCCAACACCTTGATTTTCCGCAAAGATGGCCGCATCCATGCGGATAACACTGACGGGTCGGGATTTATGGCCAACCTGCGTCAGAACGCCCCCCAGTGGGTGCCTGCCGGCGGCCCGGCCGTCGTGTTTGGTGCCGGCGGTGCTGCACGTGCCGTGGTGGCCGCCCTGATCGAAGTGGGCGTTCCCGAAATTCGCATCGCTAATCGAACCCGCCCGCGCGCCGAGGCACTGCGGGCCGATTTTGGCGCAAAGCTGACCGTCTTTGATTGGGTGCAAGCCGCCAATATGCTGGAAGGGGCAGCAACGGTGGTGAATACCACCTCATTGGGTATGGCGGGTAAGCCTGACTTTCGGGTTCCGCTTGATGCCTTGGAAAAATCGGCGATTGTCACCGATTTGGTTTATAACCCCTTGAAAACACAGCTTTTGCTAGATGCACAACACCGGGGCTGTACGATAGTTGATGGCCTTGGCATGTTGTTGCATCAAGCCGCGCCGGGGTTTGAACGTTGGTTTGGCCAACGCCCGGATGTTGATGACGCCACCCGCAATGCCGTTTTAGGCCTGTGACCTACCGCCTTGGCCTGACCGGCTCGATCGGCATGGGCAAGTCCACGGCGGCACAGATGTTTGCTGATGAAGGCGTGCCTGTCTGGGACGCCGATGCCACGGTTCACAAACTTTATGCCACCGGACAGCCCGCGACGCTCGCAATAGCGCGCATCTGGCCAGCGGCGATCATTGATGGTGCCGTTTCGCGGCAGGCGCTGCGTGGTCTTATCGCTGATGACAAAACCAATCTGGACCTTATCCAAACCATCGTTCACCCGCTGGTCGCCGCAGATCGTGCAGCGTTTCTGGCATCGCATCCGCAGGATATCGTTTTGCTGGATATCCCGCTGCTTTACGAAACCAAGGCCGATGCGCTTTGCGATGGGGTGGTCGTTGTGTCCGCGCCCGCCGATGTGCAGCGCGCGCGGGTGCTGGCACGCGGCGAGATGACAGACGCCGATTATGAAACACTTCTGTCCCGCCAGATGCCCGATGCCGAAAAGCGCACCCGCGCCACCTGGATCATCGAAACCTTGTCGATGGACTTGGCGCGCGATGCGGTGAAGGCTATCCTTGCAGATATTCGTCAAAGGATCGCCCATGCGTGAAATCGTGCTTGATACCGAAACCACCGGCTTTGAACCCAGCGAAGGCCACCGCATCGTCGAAATTGGCGCGGTCGAACTTTTCAATCATCTGCCAACCGGGCGCACGTATCATCAGTATCTGAATCCCGAACGCCCCATGCCAAAAGAGGCCTTCGACGTGCACGGCCTTGGCAATGATTTTCTACGCGACAAGCCGCTGTTCAAATCCGCAGCGCAAGCCTTTCTGAATTTCATCGCCGATGCCCAACTGGTCATCCATAATGCGGCGTTCGATATGAAATTCCTGAACGCTGAACTTAAATCCGCCGGTTTGGCACCACTGCCATTCGCCCGCGCAACAGATACGCTGATGCTGGCCCGCAGCAAATTTCCCGGCTCTCCGGCGTCGCTTGATGCACTGTGCCGTCGCTTTGGCGTTGATAATTCTGCCCGCGAAAAACATGGGGCTTTGCTGGATTCCGAGATTTTGGCAGAGGTCTATCTTGAACTGATCGGGGGCAGGCAACCCGATTTTGGCCTTAACCCTGCCACCCAATCCAATTCATCCGGCGTATCGCAATCCGCGTCAGACTGGCGGCCCATGCCACGGCCAAACCCGCTGGCATCGCGGCTGACCGCCGATGAAACTGCGGCACATGTTGGATTCGTAGCGGCCATCGGGGAAACCGCGATCTGGTCAAAGCGCGGATAGGCTGCGTAAACGCCGGACTTTGCCACGGCAAAATCAGGCGTCATGCACGATTCTAGTTCGGTTGGCCTTGCGGCACTTGCGCAGCCGAGCGGCGCTGTAATTCGGTGCGGTATAGAGCGAGGAAATCGACGGTGTCGATGTTCAATGGCGGAAAGCCCCCATCGCGTGTCACATCCGAAATGATCCGGCGCACAAAGGGAAACAACAGCCTTGGGCATTCGATCAACAAGAACGGGTGCAACTGATCCTCGGGCACGCCTTCGACGTGGAAAATGCCGCCATAGTCCAGCTCCATCAAGAAAAGCGTGTCACCATTGACCTTGTTCTTCGACGTCACCTTGAACTTGGTCACAATATCGAACTGGTGGTCTTGTGCCCGCTTGCGGGCGTCAAGGCTGACGGCCACTTGAATATCAGGCTGCACATCGCCGCCCGTCAGACCTTTTTGGGCCACCATGTTTTCAAATGACATGTCACGCACATATTGCGCCAAAACAGACATCTTGATTTGCGGCGCGCCGCCAGTTTCTTCTGCCATCCAACCCACTCCCGTAAAATCGCTGCACCGTCCTAGCAGGTCATGCGGCGGCGCTCAATGGTTGGTCCATTTCGAAGGGCCACCAAGTTTGTCGGGGTCAGGGGCCACGTCCTCAAACTCGGCATCCACCCAATCATCGGCTGCGGTGGGCCGCGATTGATAAGCAGCATAGCCGCGCATGCGCATCGCGCCTGCCTTCATGCGCCGCGCCAAAATGCGGATCAAAACCCGGCGCAACGGCGGCACCATCAACAAAAATCCGATGCTGTCGGTAAAAAATCCCGGCAGCATCAGCATAAAGCCGCCGATCAAGATCAACGCTCCGTGTGCCAGCGGCGAAATCGGATCGCCGGTTGCCCCGGCCCGCTGAAGGTCACGCAGCACACCCATGCCTTGCCAGCGCACTAAAAATGCCCCCAACACCCCGGTCAGCACCACAATCCCCAGCGTCGGCCACAGCGTAAGCCACCCGCCAACCGTGATAAACAGCGCAATTTCGACCAACGGCACCAGCAAAAACAGCGCAAATATCCACATTGTCGCAGCCCCTCAATTAGTGATGTCCCAAAAGGTAGACTTGGGCGCACCCAACCCCTACATAAGGTGCCAAAGCTCGGGCCGCCAACCCCCCGGGCAAGTTTTGAGGGTCAGATGAATTCTTCCGTGCTTCAGCTTCTTGTCCTGGCAGGGATTGCGGTGTTTTTAATCCTGAAACTGCGTTCTGTTTTGGGCACCCGCGAAGGTTTTGAAAAGCCAATCGTGCCCGTCGACGCCGCGCGGCCAAAGGCCAAGCGGGATTTTGAGGTTATTCAGGGTGGACCAGATCGCGACATAACCGATCATGTGCCCGAAGGATCCGAAGCCGCCGTTGCTTTGGCTGCGATGAAACAGGCGGAACCCGGTTTCAATTTGGGCGAATTCATGCGTGGCGCACGCGGTGCTTATGAAATGATCCTGATGGCGTTTGAGCGTGGCGATCTGGACAGCATCCGGCCGTTTCTGTCAGACGAGGTAGGTGCAAGCTTTGCCGAAGTCATCAGCACCCGAAATCGCGACGGCCGGACGGTTGACGCGAACTTTGTCGGTTTGCGCGAAATCACCGTGTCTGAGGCCGAATATGATACCGCCACCCGCAGCGGTGAAATCACTTTGCGGTTTGTAGGTGAGCTGACGTCTGCGGTTCGGGATAAGGCGGGTCAGGTTGTCGAGGGCTCGACCACCGAAATCAAGCGGCAGCGGGACAGCTGGACCTTTGCACGCACCATGGGTGGGCAAGATCCAAACTGGCAATTGGTCGCCACCGGCGATTGAGGCGGGGGCGGATGCGTGCGTTGCTTTGTGCCTTTGTGCTTTTCATGACTGCCGCACCCCCGGTTTCCGCCCAAATGCTGGATTTTGAGGGCTTGGACGGCTGGCAGGACGACGATCATCGCGCGGCACTTCTGACGTTTCTGAAGACCTGCCAAAGTTTGCCTGATGATTGGGCGCCGATTTGCCGACTGGCCGCCGATGCAGGTGCCACAGATGCATCGGCGAAGGCCTTTTTTGAACTTGTCTTCAAACCGGTTCAGATCGGGACGACACCGGCGCTGTTCACCGGATATTACGAACCCGAACTGCGCGGATCGCCCTCCCGAACCCCCCGATATGCCTATCCGATTTATGCCCGCCCACCCGAATTGCAGGACGGGCAGGTTTTCTATGACCGTGCCGCAATAGAACGGGGTGTTCTGCGTGGCCGGGGCCTTGAACTGGCATGGCTTGAAGACCCGGTAGAGGTATTCTTTTTGCATATCCAAGGGTCCGGTCGTATCAAGATGACAGATGGTCGGGTGATGCGTGTGGGTTATGCAGGGCGCAACGGCCATGCCTATGTATCCGTTGGCAAAGAAATGGTGGCGCGCGGCACGATGTCGGCGGATCAGGTATCGGCCCAAGGCATCAGGGCCTTCGTGCGCAATAACCCGGCGGTTGGGGCCGCTCTTTTGAACATCAACCCGTCCTATATCTTTTTCCGCAAAATTGCCGGTTTGCCTGCCGACAAAGGCCCGATTGGGGCGATGGGTAAGTCGATTACGACGCTGCGATCTGTCGCAATTGATCCTGATTTTACCCCGCTTGGTGCTCCGGTCTGGATTGAAAAAGACGGGGCAAACCCGTTTCGGCGCTTGATGGTGGCGCAAGACACCGGTGGGGCCATCAAAGGCCCGCAGCGTGCGGATATTTTCTACGGTACGGGTGAGCAGGCGGGTAATGATGCGGGCACAATAAAAGACGGCGGGCGGCTGATCGTGCTTTTGCCAATTGATCGCGCCTACGCGATGCTGCCAGAGGGCTGATCTATGGCGCGCCGTCGCACCCTTCGCCCCGATGAAGTAGAAATCTGGCAGGCTGTGGCGCGCACAGCCAAGCCGATGCATGCAATGGGGCATGTGTTTTTGAAAAAGGTTGAAACACCGCCGCACCCAACGCCGTTTCAACCAGAAACGATTGTGCCGCTGGCGGCGCCAACCCCCCGCATGCCGCTGTTTCGTCTTGGAGAAAAATCGCGGGTTAAGCACACGCATGATCTGGCCCCCACGTTGCCGCAGACTTTGGCAGCCGCCGCTTTGCAAATGGACGCCAGAAAGCACGCCAAGATGACTCGTGGCAGACTGGCCCCCGAAGCCCGTATTGACCTGCACGGGCTAACCCTGTCCGAAGCCCACCCCGAGTTGATCCATTTCATCCTGAATGCGCAATCCCACGGGCTGCGGCTGGTGCTGGTCATCACCGGCAAGGGCAAGCGCGGCCAGGATATCGGGCCCATTCCGCAAAAGATGGGTGTGTTGCGCCATCAGGTGCCACAATGGCTGCGCCTGCCGCCCTTGGGGATGACTGTGCTGCAAATATCAGAAGCACACCTGAAACACGGCGGATCCGGGGCGTTTTATGTTTACCTGCGGCGGGCCTGAAGCGGTGCAGGTTTAGACGGAAACAGGGGTATCGGAAATCACAGCGTCTCGCTTCGCGCAAACCTGACCCGATCTAGCGGGTAAATTCGTTGGCAACACCTACCACCGGCCGCAAAATGACCTGTGTGGCGTTTTGCACTGTCAGCACCACCCCCGAGACCAAGCCGAGCCGCGCAATCCGGTCTTTTTCAAAGGCGCCTTCCAGATCGCCAATCCGGTCCAACAGCAAAATCAACGCCGGCGAATCGCCAAGTGTGAAATGTCCAGCACCTTCGGCAAATTGGCTGACATCCAGCAGGGTTACCTCAAGATCTGCCACCTTGGACACATCAGAAAGCGACCCCAGCCGTTCGGCCTGTCCCGTCAGTTGCGCCGACAACCGCAAAAACCGATCCCGATCGGACCCGAAAATAACAAACGGTTGTGGAAGCTTGCCAATTGCATGCGCCTGCGCGCGAAACACATCAACATCAATGTCGGGCGAGATCAGAATAACGCCGCCGATTGCGGCCAACGACCCCTTGTCGCCCCGAATGGCCGCTTGCCGCAGCGCCTCCATGGTCAGGCTTGCCCCCATGGAATGGGCGACCAGCAGAATGCGCGTGGCACCCGATGCCTTCACCTCGCGGATCAGCGCCTCCAGCCCGTCGCGCGCAAACAATGACGAATCGCGGTCGTAGACATAGCCCAGCGGAATGGCGGCGGATGGCCAGGCGTAATGCACAACTGTGCCGGGCAGCTCAAGATCATGCGCAAACTGGGCGATGCGGTATAACCCTTCAGAAAAGTTGGTGTTGTAGCCATGCACGAAGATAACCGCCTCGCTGCCGTTGACAGACAACGACCTTGACAGATCGCTGCGGAAATCAGGCTCACCCGCGAAAAGAACTTGCTTTGCAGTTACAAAATGCTTGGCCGGGTTCGGCTTGGCCCCCCGTGGCGGCCAATTGATTTCTCCCAGCTCGCGTTGCGGCGGCACCGAGATATCATAACGGGCAAAATGCACAGACTCTGATCTGCCAGTGTCAAAGGCACCATCCTTCACATCGCGCGTGGTGGCCACGAACACGGGAGTGATATCGCCAAGCCGGGCACCTTCGGGCGCCAAGGCCAATTGACCGCGCGGGCTGCAAGAAATCAAGACCGTCAAAACCAAAATCAACAGCGTGCGCGGCATGTAAGCCTTTCAAATTAAAACAGCATTGTTCAGTTTTTGACGTTGCTTACCAGCCTACAACACGTATCGGGAAATGTCGGCAGACCGTGACATTTCACCCAAGCGCGCCTCTACAAAACCAGCGTCAATGACTACTTTTTCGCCAGCTCGATCCGGCGCTGTGAACGACAACTCTTCAAACACCCGCTCCATCACCGTATACAGCCGCCGCGCGCCGATATTTTCGATACTGCGATTAACGTCGGCGGCGATTTTGGCCAAGGCCGCAATGCCATCTTCGGTAAACGCCACATCTACCAGTTCGGTTCCCATCAATGCCGCATATTGCAACGTCAGGGCGTTATCGGTTTCTGTCAGGATGCGCACGAAATCGCCTTCGGTCAGCGGCAACAGTTCAACTCGAATGGGCAGCCGCCCCTGCAATTCCGGCAGCAGATCAGACGGTTTGGCACTGTGAAACGCGCCCGATGCGATAAACAGAATATGGTCGGTCTTGACCGGACCATATTTGGTGGAAACGGTCGTGCCTTCAATCAATGGCAACAAATCGCGTTGCACGCCTTCACGTGAAACATCAGCACCGCGGGCATCAGCCTTGGCACAAATCTTGTCGATTTCATCCAGAAAAACGATGCCATTTTCCTGCACTGCCTCAAGCGCCGCCAACTTGACCGCCTCATCATCCAACAGCTTGTCGGCTTCTTGACTGATCAAAATATCATAGCTGTCAGCCACCGAAAGCCGCTTGCGGCTGGATTTTCCACCAAAGGCCTTGAACAGATCCTGCAGCCCTTGCATCTGCATATCCATGCCGTTGCCCATGGGCATCATCCCCGCCGGGGCTGCATCGGCCACCTCGATCTCGATCATGGTTGCATCCACTTCGCCGCGCCGCAGCTTGCCGCGAAACAACTCGCGGGTTTGATCGCGGGCATCTTTACCGGCCAATGCCTCGATCACCCGATCTTCGGCGGCGGCCTGCGCGCGCGCCTTTACATCATCCCGCATCCGCGCGCGGGTGTCAGATATGGCCGTGTCCATCAGATCGCGAATGATGCTGTCAACATCGCGGCCAACGTAACCCACTTCGGTAAACTTTGTGGCCTCAACCTTCAGAAACGGCGCTTTTGCCAACTTGGCCAACCGACGCGAGATTTCGGTTTTGCCAACCCCGGTAGGCCCGATCATCAGGATGTTTTTGGGATAAACCTCATCCCGCAAATCATCCGCCAGATGCTTGCGCCGCCAGCGATTGCGCAGCGCCACGGCCACCGCGCGCTTGGCGTCATTCTGCCCGATGATATGGCGGTCAAGTTCAAGGACAATTTCGCGCGGGGTCAGATCGGTCATTTTGAAATCCGTTCAACCGTCAGGTTGCCATTGGTGAACACACAAATTTCGGCGGCAATCGCCATGGCGCGCCGTGCGATATCTTCGGCCCCCAGATCGGTTGTCATCAGCCCCCGCGCCGCCGCCAGCGCGAAATTCCCGCCCGATCCAATCGCCGCGACATCATGTTCAGGTTCCAGCACATCGCCCGCCCCGGTAATCACATACAAATCGGCCCCGTCGGTCACGATCAGCATCGCTTCAAGATTGCGCAGGTATTTGTCCATCCGCCAGTCTTTGGCCAGATCAACACAGGCGCGCGCCAGCTGTCCCGGCGCGGCCTCCAGTTTTTTCTCCAGCCGTTCCAGCAGAGTAAAGGCATCCGCAGTTGATCCGGCAAACCCCGCCACCACATGATGCCCGCCGGGCGAAAGCCTGCGCACCTTTCGGGCTGATCCCTTGATCACCGTATTGCCCAGCGACACCTGGCCATCACCGGCCACCACAACCTCACCGCCGCGTCGCACGGCCAAAATCGTGGTGCCATGCCATCCGAGAAATTTTTCATCGGCCATACGTCGCCCTCCGCACAAGCTTTCTATATGGAACCCGGTTGCCAGTTGCACAAGCGGTTGCGATGGCAGCAGCCAGCGAAACGGCCTGATCCACAACCATTGCCGGCAAACGAAAAAGGCACCCGGTAGGGGGTGCCTTTAAATCGAAATCCGGCGGGCGATTAGATTGCTGACGCAATCCAGCTGGCCAAAGCGGCTTTCGGTGCCGCGCCAACTTTGTTTGACACCACTTCGCCATTCTTGAACAAAAACAACGCCGGAATTCCACGAACGCCCAACATCGCCGGGCTGTCAGGGTTATCGTCTACGTTGACCTTGACGATCTTGACGCGGCCAGCATATTCCACCGCCAACTCTTCCAAGGCCGGGCCGATCTGGCGGCATGGACCACACCACTCGGCCCAAAAATCCACCACAACCGGGATAGCCGATTTGCGAACTTCGGCATCGAACGTGGCGTCGGTTACGACGACGGTATTGGCACCCATAGTGGGAACTCCTGAAAATAACTGCGATCTTTAAAGCTATGGGTCCGACAAGCTGTCGTCAAGTGGCCAACCGCAAGATATCGTGGTCCGCGCGAAGGCGTCCCGCACGATATCGTGAGGAACCGCCATCAGCTGCGCGGTCTTGGTCCAAAGCACCGCCACCTCGACCCGGCGATCGGGATAGATGTCTTGCAGGGCAATCAGATAGGCCCCCAATTGGCGTAAAATTCCTTCCGGAATAAGCGCAGCCGAAGATGGTATCTTTTGGTTTGACTTGTAGTCAACCGCCGTCACGCAGGCATCCGTTACAACCAAACGATCAATGGAACCCACCATGCGGCGCGCGCCAAGTTGCCCGGTAACAGCCACTTCGCTAAGGGTTTCAGGCGCAAACACCCAGGAAAGATCTGGGGCATTCAGCAGGGCCAACGCCTCGGGCAGAACGCTTTCGCGCACCAACCCGTCGGAAATCAAAGTCCGCGCAATATCGGCCCATTCCTGCGATGGTGCCCGGGGCAAGTGTTGCAAAAGCAGGTGCAGGGCGGTTCCACGTTGCTTGCCGTCCTTCTCAGTCAACCCATCCAGCTCACCGGCCAGCACCTTTGCCCCCCCAAGATCAGACGGAGAAACCGGCTGATCGGGCCGGGCGAGACTTGTTGCATCCACGGCCGTCCATGCGGGCAGTTGGGCCAGATCAGGCTGTATCAGCGACTGTTTTTCCGACGATTCAGGCCATTGCCCAAACTCATACCGCTGCCGCCCGTCAGAAATGGGCATTGCGCCAACAGCCTGCATGCCTTGAGAAATCAACCTGTGCCAAGCCCCATCTGCATCCGCACTGCCAGCGCCCGCCACGATCAACCATGATTTCGCCCGTGTCATTGCCACATACAACAACCGCAGGCTTTCCTGTTCAGCCTTGATCTTGCGGCCACTGCGCAGGCCTTGAATCAAGGGTGGGCTGTGGTCGGCTGTGGTTTTCCAGATCGGCACGCCACCCGGCAGGCGGTAAATCTCATCATAATCCGGCGGATTGCGGGTGGCGGTGTCTGGCAAGATAACAATCGGGGCTTCCAAGCCTTTTGCACCATGAACCGTCATCACCCGTATCAGGTGGCCCGCGCCATCCATTTGCCGCTTGATCTCGACATCATCCGTTTCAAGCCAAACCAGAAACCCCGTCAGGCTTGGCACTTCGTTTCGCTCATAGGCCAAGGCCTGTGACAGCAATTCGTCAATACCGTCTTCTGCCTCGGGGCCAAGGCGGGCCAACAACCGCCGCCGACCATCATGCCGCGTCAGGGCGCGCTCGATCAAATCAAACGGGCGCAAGAAATCAGATTGATCCCGCAGATCTGCCAGCATCGCCAGCGTTTCCGAATGTATCACGCTGTGGCGCAGCGCCTCCCACAGAAAGCCTTTTCGACCCTGTGCAAGCGTAAAAAGCTCGGCTTCGGTCCAGCTACACAACGGGGATCGCAGGGTTACCGCCAAAGACAAGTCATCCTCTGGCGTGGCAATAAAGGCCAGCAACGCCGCAAGGTCTTTCACCGCCAGCTCCGCACCCAGCTTTAGCCGGTCCGCGCCGGCAATGGGCAGACCCGCCTTTTTGCAGGCCCGGATGATCTGTTCAAACAACGCCGATCTTCGTTGCACCAAAATCAGAAAATCTCCGGCATGAACCTGACGCGATTGCGCCGGATCCTCACCGGTCGGAATTTGCACGCCCGCCGCGATCAGCTGCTTGATCTCTTGCGCAATGGCCTCGGCCAGCTGTGCCGAATGATGCGTTTCGGCCACCAGATCAACCGGATCTTCCCAGTTTTCATCGGTCTTTTCCGGGGCTGATGTGATCATGGGCCACAGATCAACCCGTCCGGGCATGTCGGCCCTGAACGCATGGTGCAAAACCGTATCGCCCAACGCTGCGGGGAAACGCGCGCCAAAAGTTTCGTCCACCAGCCGCAAAATCGCAGGCGAAGAGCGGAACGAATATTCAAGCTTCAGGCTTTGAAATGCCAGATCGGCGGCCTGAAACCCTTGGCTGAACTGATCAAGCTTTTCATCAAATACGGCAATATCGGCACCCTGAAATGAATAGATCGACTGTTTTTTGTCGCCCACCACAAACAAAGTGCGGCCGCCGTCGCGTGTGCCTTCGCCAGCAGCAAATTCAGCCGCCAACAGTTCGATCACCCGCCATTGGTCAGGGCTGGTGTCTTGGGCTTCGTCCACCAGAATATGATCTATACCGCCGTCCAGCCGGAACAAAACCCAGGCCGCGACGGATGGATCGGTTAACAACCCTTTGGCGCGGGCGATCAAATCGTCAAAATCCAGACAACCGCGCGCGGCCTTGGCCTGTTCGTACAAAGGTAAAAACACTGCGGCAAAGCGGTGCAGGATAAGGGTCTTTTGCACGGCCAACAGTGCAAGTCGGCGGGGCCGCGCGGCTTCGACACGCAGCATCAGGGCCTCAAGTTGTGGCAGGTCTGCGGCAATGGCAGCGCGGCAATCCTTGGTTGGCAGCTTGCCGATTTTCGCACCATAAGGCGCAGCCGTCTTTGGACCAAATAACAGAATATCTTCCAGCGCGGCCAAAGCCCCCAGCGTTGGCAACGCCAGATCTAACGCCGCCAACCGCGTTGCGATTTTAATGTCGGTGTCTTTGCAGCCCAGCATCGCAGGGCTGATTTTGGCAACCAAAGCCGCCTCATAGCCAAGAAACACATCCCCCAAAACGCATTCAACGCTATCATCCTTTGGCAGACCGAACAGCTGGTTTGCCTGCTCTTGGTCTAAAGGCAGGGAAAACCCGGGTCGGTTGCGAACAACCTGTTCCATTAAACCCGTAAAATCCTCGCCAGAATAGGCTTGCGCGACATCAGCGATGATATCCGGGGCGTGAACCGCCGCCATTTCCTCAACCAATGCCGCCCGCAACAGCCGTCCGGCGCGGTCGTCCAGCTCGGTGAATTGCGGGGAAACCCCGGCCTCCAGCGGAAAGCGGCGCAACAAGGTGGCGCAAAAACTGTGAATGGTCTGTATGCGCAGCCCACCCGGCGCCTCAATCGCGCGCGCAAACAATTGCCGCGCGCGGGCCAAAGCACCGGGCGCATGTCTGCCCTCATCGCCCAACTCGGCCAAGGCTTTTTGCAGCGCGACATCGGGCTTCATCGCCCATTCGCCCAACCTGCGAAACAGCCGGTTTTGCATCTCGGTTGCGGCGGCTTTGGTATAGGTCAGGCACAATATGTGTTGCGGCTGCACGCCGCTTAGCAACAGGCGGGCAACGCGGTCTGTCAACACGCGGGTTTTCCCCGACCCGGCATTCGCCGAAAGCCATGTCGTGGCCATCGGATCCGAGGCCTGAATTTGGCGCACAAAAGCATCGGCGCGGGTCATGGCAAATCCTGTGGGCCAACGGATTCCGGCACGGCGCGGTCTGACATCTGCCATTCCCCAAATCGTGCAAGATGGTCGTAATCGCCGGGGAAACGCTGCTCAAACATTGCCCGGCGCGAGGTATAGCCGGTGGTCCGCGTCAGATACCGCGACACAAGCGTTATCAGTTTCGCCCATTCAACGGCGATCAGTTCGGGCGTCATCGTGGTATCAACAACCTTTTCGCCTGACCCCAACCCAACATAGCTGATCGTGGCAACGTCTGTTGGGCCGAAATCCGCAAACCCACCACGTTCGGCCATGGCCGCCGCCAGTAGAAGCTGTTTTTCATAGGCTTTTTGTTGTGCCGCTGACGGTGGTGACCCGGTTTTATAATCAATCAAATGCAACCGCCCATCTGGCAGCCGGTCAATCCGGTCAGGCGTGCCGAACAAGGTAAAGTTCAGCGGATCAAGCCGGACGGATCCTTTTGTTTCCACCACCAAAGCGGTGCCGTCCTGCTTGGCGTCTTGCGTCAGAAAGTGATCCGCCGCCCGGTCCAGCCGTGCCAGCCACAATGCGCGCGCCGACGGAAACGCGGTTTCCGCATTAAGCACGGCCACCGCAATATCCAAAAGTCGTTGCCGGGCCTTGACGCGGGTTTCTTGTGCGGGGCGCGATTTTACAAACTCTTCAAGAACGCTGTGCACAATTTTCCCCCGCTCACGCGTGGTAGGTGTCGCGTGTAAAGGGTCCAGCGGATAAAGCCGCAGAATGTGGCGCGCATAAATCGCATAAGGATCGCGGATCAACCGCGCGATATTGGTCAGCGAAAGTCGATCAGGCCGCATTGAAACCGGCGGCTGCGGTGCTGGCCGCTTGGCTGGCATCAGGCGCGGATCACCCAGCATTGCCGTGGTCGGCCGCTCCAGCATCTGGGCCATGCTTGTCCACGCCGCCCCCTTTTCGCGCATTTTGGCCATTGCAGCGGGGCCATTGCGCTGCGGCAGCCCGTCCATCAGGTTCAATAAACGGTTCAGCCACCGCGACGGCACGGTTTCTGCATCCGCATTTCGCACCGCGCGCGACAAGATCACCCGGGGTGCCGCGACTGCCTGCTGATAGTCATGCGCAGACAGCCCAATTTGGCGTTCGGGCAACAGCAAACCAGCCGCCTTGCGCATCTGGCGGTTAAGCCACGGGTCCGGTTCTGGCAATTTAGGCCAGACGGAATCATTCAATCCACCAAGAATGACCAGTTCAGCACCTTGCACCCGTGCCTCTAGCGTGCCCCAGATCATCACATTCGGATGGGCCAGAACGGGTTCCCGCACCTCACCTTTGTTCAGCAAAGACTTGAACAAGTCCCGGTATTCCGTTGCCGAATAAGCACCGCCATGCGGGGCCTCGGTTGTCAGGTCTGCCATCAGGGCTTGCGCTTCGGCCCCCGCAGCCTTGCCCCACAAATCGCCGCATCCGTCCGGCGCAGTTCCGCGCGCAAGGGCATCTGCCAACCACAGATGGCCCGCCACCCGGTCAGGCAATGCGTTGCAGTCAAAACCCGCGATACGATCCAGCGCATTGGCAAGACACTCGGCCCATTCAACGATGCCAACGTCGTCCCGCGACTTTGCCCAGGCGATCAAGTCCTGCCCCGTCAGAAAACTGGGGCCGTGTCTGCGCAGCTTCAATTCAAGGTGGCGCGTAAACAACAAATGCTGTCCCCGGTCGCCCCCGGTGGCGGCAAGTGGGTGCTTTAACAACGTCAGCAAGCGATCCGGTGTCAGTTTTTCGCAAAACAACTCGACGACATGCGAAAGAAACCGCCCCGGCGCTGACAAGGCCAGCGGTTTTCCCGCAGAATCATCCGGCAAAATTGCCCACCGATCCAAGGCGGCAGCAACTTGTCGGGTCAGATTGCGGTCCGGGGTGATCAACGCCGCCTTGGTGCCGTTTTCCGCAGCTTCGCGCAAGATTAACGCAATCGCCAGCGCCTCGTTGCGGGGCGAGGCGGCCTCGATCAGGGTCATGTCCTTGGTTGCCAGAATCAGATCTGGCAACATCGGCCCTTCGATCAACCATTGATCGGTCACGGGTGCCGGGCGCAATGACAGCGATATCAGCCGATTGCGTTCAGGGTCGGGTGCTGCAATATCGCGCCATGGTGCCACATCATCGGCGGTGATCTGCAACAGATCCAACAGCCTGCGAAACCGGTATTGGGGGTGGTCTTCGGCGGTAAACGCATCGTTCATCGCGTCCCAAACCGCGCTGGGTGTATTCGCATCAAAACCCGGCAACACCAAGGCCCCGTTTGGCAGGGCTGCCACCGCAGCCATGAACGCAGCCGTGGTTCCGCGCGATCCCGTCGATCCGGCAACGATGACCGGCGTGTTTGGCGGGCTATGCGACCAAATCTCGACCATGCGCAAAGCTGCCAGCCGCTGACGCGCCTCGCCATCAAGGCTGTCCGCGAAAAGCGGTGCTATGATTTGCAAAAACGCCTGTGTTCGCCGCCAATGTTCTGAATGGTTGGAAACATCCAAGCCCGCAACCACCTGTGGCGGCACACCTTCGCCCTGCATTTCGTCGATCAATGTGGCAAGGCTGTCGGCCAGATCGTAAAGCGTCGTGCGCGGCGCAAGATCAGGCTGTGCATCCAACAACCCGCCGATCAACTGCGCCAACTCCAACCGGCGGCGCAACGCAGAGGTTGCTGGCGGCAGCCCCAAAGTTGGATCATTTGCCAGATCCGTAATCAGCAGTATTTGCGGCAAAAACGCCGCCCCTTTTGTCGAAAACAGATCAATAATACGCCGCCGCATTCTGGCAGTGTTCACATACAGCTTGACCCGCGCCATGGCTTCTGGCGGCTGGCCAGCCATGCGGTCCTGTAGGCCTGCCACCAAATGCGCCGGAAAATCAGCGCCCGGCGGCAAGGCGTAAACATGCGGACGCCCCCCTTCAAACATCGCCGGGTTCCGGTGACTGGCCTAGCATCGCTTCAGCCAGCGCAATGCCTGCGGGGCTGCCGACATCACACCATCCGCCATCATAAATCACCCCATACGCCCGCCCGTTGCCGATCATCTGATCCCAGATCAGGTTCAGCGAAAACGCGGGCGCCGCAACGGCTATCAATACATCAGTCCGGATAATTTGCGCGCCAAGATAGACCATCCCCGATGTCCCGTTTGCGCGTGAAATTCTACCGTCTGCGGCCAGCGCAAAATCACCCCTACCTGCGTGGCCCGTCGCCAGATGTGCCGGTAACAATAAAACCAACGCGTCCATTTTGGTATCATCCCAGGCCTTTAACAGTTGCATCAGGCCTGTTTGGTTGGTCCAGACCGCATCTGTGTTCAGCGTGATCACCGGCCCGGCACCCAGCAAGGGCAACGCCGCCCGCAGGCCGCCGCCGGTTTCAAGAATACCATCGCGCTCATACGAAAACTGAACGGCGCGGCCGTGCAAATGGGCAACGATCTGATCGCCCAGATAATGCAGATTGACCACGATACGATCAACTTGGGCCGTGCTGGCCAATGCCAATGCCCGGTCTATCAGGGTTTGACCACCCACCGAAATCAATGGTTTTGGCGTATGGGCTGTCAGCGCGCCCATGCGGGTGCCAAAACCGGCAGCAAACAGCATCAGCGGAAATGGCCGCATTTAGAACCTATCAGGGCAAGGGCTTGGGGCGTCGGTTCGGGCAATAAGTCGGCGCAGATTTTAGCCAAAGGTGCAAGGTCAGGCTCAGCCAGATTGCGCTGCAGATGATCCCAGACACGTGGAATCAACGACAAATATCCGGGCTTTGCGCCCTTCAGGCATAGGCGTGCAAATATGCCCAAAATACGTAACGCGCGCTGCGCACCAAGAACCGCATAAGCCGTCAAAAAGGGGGCGTTTTCCACCCCGGTTGCCACAACAAACCGCGCCTTCATCGCCAGTTCGATCTGCCCGGATACGTCCCGCCGCGCGTCTTGCAGCAGCGATACAAGATCATATGCCGGTTGCCCCATTTGCCCCAACTGGAAATCCAAAAGACCAACCTTGCCAAGGCCGGCCCGGTTCGGCAACCAAAGCAGGTTCTCGGCATGGTAATCGCGCAAAATCATAACGCGCGGTCCGTCGGCATAGCGGTGCATAAGGTCCGCCAGAACGGCATGGAAATCTGTCGTCAAGGCGCGATCCCCGGTGATTGCAAACGCATACCAGTCCAAGGCAAACTCTGCCGCGCTCGCCCAATCCGACGCCGTCAGGTTTGGCAGCCCCGGCGGTGGCGCAAAACACTGCAGATGTGCCAACACATCAACAGCCGCCTCATAAAGCGATTGCTCAACGGCGGGATCTTGCAGAATCAGCTTTGCATAGACGTCATCGCCCAGATCTTCCAACAGCAAAAACCCATGGGAAAGGTCCTGCGCAAGGCACGCCGGGGCGGAAAGGTTCAAGGTTGAAAGATACTTGGCAATTGCAAGGAACTGTGCCGGATCATCCCCTTGGCCGGGCGGGGCATCCATCAAAACGGCGGTGCGGTCGATAAGGCGCAGCCTGTCATAACTGCGATCAGATGCATCGCCGGCCAGAAAGACCCGCTCTGCGCCGCCCCATCCGGCTGCCGCCAAAAAAGACATCGAAAGTGTGTGCCGATCAATCATGTCGCGTCCAATGCTGTCGCAAGGCCGCACTCAGCCCGGGCCGTCCTGCACATTGAATGAACACGCGACGCCCCACGCCTTCGTCTGAAAGAGTGATCCGAATGGCATCCTTTGGGGCCAGATCGCCCAGTCTGTCCGGCCATTCGATCAGGCAAATGGCACTGGAAAAGGCATCTTCTAATCCCAGCTCGATAACCTCGTCCGGATGCGACAACCGATAAAGATCAGCGTGCCAGATTTCCACATCCGCGTCATAGGTCTGAACCAACGTAAAGGTCGGCGATGGAACATCCTCCATCCGGCCCAGCCGTGCCCGGATGAATGCGCGGGCAAGATGGCTTTTTCCAGCACCAATTGGGCCAGACAACAGCACGCAATCGCCGCGGCCCAGATACCCAGACAGCCAGGCACCAAGCCGCGCTGTGGCCGCCTCGTCGTCAAGATGAAATAAAACGGCTTGATCAAAGTCAGTCATCAGCCCAGTTTAACGGGCTGTGCTGCCACTGCAAAGCGGGAAACGGTCAGGCGCGCAGCCGTGCCGCATCGGCGATAAGCGGCTGTTCCGCGTCGGATATGGCCATGACCCGAAAGGCCACCAAAGTGGCCCCCGCCGCCAATGGCGCAAACCGACACGTCAGCATCCGGCCATCCAGAAGCCGCGCTTCGGCCCGCCAGACCGCGCGATCGCCAACCGTCGCCACATAATCGTCGGCATCGGCCCAAACGGAACTTGGCGCCGACAAAGCGCGCCATTTGGCCGAAAGACGGCGAACGGAACAGTCGTCCATGTTCAGCGCAGGATCCTCGCCCCAAAGCTGACCGTAGGCTGCGTTTGACATCACCAACTGGCCTGATTGCGAAAAAACGACAATCGCCTCGTCCAGTTCATCAATCACCGATTGGCCCAGCTCCAGATCAGCGCGATAGCGCCGCGTCCGCAGCATTTCTGTCGATATGTCTTCAATCATCAAGGCCAGCGCCCCATTGGGATGCGGGCGGCCTACCACCCGGAATGTCTGGCCATCTGCCAGATTCCACGTCTCTTCGAACACCCCGGATGCCGCTGCTTTTTCCATGCTAAGAATTTGGCGTCGCCAGCCGCGATAATCTTTGGGTTCAGGCAACATGTTGCGATCACGCAAGGCATCCAACACCGAAACCAACGTCGGGCGCAACGATAGAAAATCAGCGGGCAAGCCGGTTAAATCCAGCAATGCCGGGTTGAAAAGCTGCAATTTCCTGTCGCGATCAAAGATCGCAAGCCCGATGGGCAATTGCGCAAAAGTTTTGGTCAGCGTCTGCATAAAGTCGCGCAACGCAGTTTCCGCACCAACCGCCTGATCTGCCGGCAACGCATAAGACAATCTGCCATCGTCGTCTGCTTGACTGTGCAAATCAAACCATTTGGTTGCGATGGACGGCGTTGTAACACTTTGCCGTTGCCCCTTGTGCCCCTGTGTTGTGGCCTTGCGGTCAAAAAGGCGGGGCAATGGCCAAGTCAGATCCTGGCCGTCAACCAGCATTTCGCCGGCCAACAAAAGGTAGCCGCCGTTTGCCCAGACAATATCGCCCGCCGCATTTTCGCGCCAGGCCAGGATTGGCGCATGGGTAACGGCATTGCGCAGCAGATCCAGTTCATCTGTTGTGGCGCGATGGATAAGGGGATCCACCGCATAAAGCCCAACGGCTTTTTCCAGATCGACCAAAGCAATGCGCGTAAGACCGCCAGCGTGTTCAGCCTGCAAAAGGATAGCGCGCCCGCGCGCTTTTGCCGATGTCAACGTCAACGCGCCGTCAGTGGGCAAACGCAGCAGCTGTGCTTCAAGATCCTCAAACTTTGGGGCAAGAAAAGCCATCAGCCTGTGCCAGTGCCCGCCGCGAAACACACCGTTTGCCAACAGCGCCCGCGCACTGGGCGTGCTGTCGATCAGCACCTCTCCGTCGAACAAGAACACCGATCCCACAGTGGTTTGATCGAAGACACTATGCGCACGGACAGCGTTTCTTTGGGGCAGTCGGGCAACCGTCATCATGCCAACCACCGCCGCAAGCGTTGAAATTAGACATAGCCAAAGAACAATCATCCAATCAAACGGCATTCAAAACCTCAGAGTAAAGTCTATTCCGATAGTCTGAACCTAAGGGAAGTTTCCTTAATGAGAAATTAAAATTTCAACCTAAAGATGCTTATATGCCAAAAGACTTGCCTAAAACCGCTGGTTTTCACCCAAAGCGCCACCTCTGGTTACAACAAGAGCGTCAATTGGCCAAACCAGTTCAACAATGGCACCGCGCCGTTCAGAGCGTTCAAGTGGCGAAAGAAAGGGGTCGGCACCATTTGCGAACGACAGTTCTGCACCCGTGCGTTCAAGCAGGGTCTTGGCAATAAACAGCCCCAAACCCATGCCTTCATATCCCGGGCGCAATTGGGTTGCCTGATCTGATCGACGAGAGCGCACGAACGGATCCCCGATCCGGCCCAAAACCTGCGTCGGGAAACCGTCGCCGTCATCAAGGATACGGATCAACAGGCGATCTTTCGACCACTGGCCATCAACCCAGACCTTGCTGTGCGCGAAATCCACGGCGTTCTGGATCAGGTTGCGCAAACCGTGAATCAACTCTGGGCGGCGCAGCACCAATGGCTCTGCGCTGGCCTCGCCGGGGCTTGGCGCAATTGAAAACACAACCTCTTTGCCACGCGAAAGATGCGGTTCTGCGGCCTCTCGCAGCACGGTGCTGAAAGGTGCCTGGCGCATGTGCAAATCATCTTTGCCAGCCTTGCCCATAGACCGTAAAATATCGCGGCACCTGTCTGCCTGATCCCGGATCAGCCGCGCATCGTCTTGCAGATCAGGATGCGCCGAAAGATCATCAATCATCTCGCTGCTGACCAGCTTGATTGTGGCCAACGGCGTGCCCAGCTCATGCGCCGCCGCTGCGACCACACCACCCAGATCTGTCAGCTTTTGTTCCCGCGCCAAAGCCATTTGTGTGGCCAACAATGCGTCGGACATCGAATGCATTTCGGTTGAAACCCGCCGGGAATACAGGCCAATGAACGCAATCCCGATCAGGATGGAAAGCCAAAAACCGAACTCGAACAGGGCGGGTATGTCAAACAACACCCCATCTGCATAGCGTAGCGGAAAGTTGAACAATCCCAGAAGGGTCACAAAAATCGCCGCAAGCAGCCCCAACATCAGGGTCGTGCGCAACTCAAGCGCGCTTGCCGAAACGGTAACGGGGGCCAACAGCAACAAGGCAAAGGGGTTGGTCAATCCGCCCGTCAAATACAACAGCAACGAAAGCTGCGATAAATCGAACAACAGCGTCAGCATTGCCTGCATTTCGCTCAAACGCTTGTTTGCCGGAAAGACAAAAACCGACACCAAATTGGCGATCACCGCCGTGCCAACCGCCAGATAGCAGAACCCTAACGGCAAAAGCATGCCATAATATAAATCGGCAACCGTCAAAGCGGCCAGTTGGCCAGCCACTGCCATCCACCTTAGAAAAATCAAGGTGCGCAAGCGCAGCCAGTTCGCACGCACAGGGCGCAAAGCCGGGGGAATAAAGTGATCAGTCATCTGCGGGCATAGGTAACAGCGCTTTCGTTCGGTTTGTGATTGATATGTGCACCATCTTGGCGGATCAATGCGCAACAATCGGAGAGTCGATCATGTCAAAACTATACGCCGGTGTGGCCTTGGCAATAGTGCTGGCCTTTTTGGGCGGCACGTACGCCTTTGTGCAATATCAAAGCGCCAGTGATCCGTTTGCCGATTGCCGCAATGGGCAGACAGCGGGTGGTGCGATAGGCGGCCCCTTTACGCTGGTGGACGAGACCGGCAAAACCGTGACCGATGCCGATATTATCACCAAGCCGACGCTGGTTTACTTTGGCTATACATTCTGCCCCGACGTCTGCCCCCTTGATGCCACGCGCAATGCCGAGGCGGTTGATATTCTGGAAGAGCAAGGCCTTGAAGTAACGCCTGTCTTTATCACTATTGATCCTGAACGCGATACGCCGCAGGTTTTGGCGGAATTCACGGATAATTTGCACCCGCGAATGATTGGTCTTACCGGCACGGTGGAACAGGTCAAGGCGGCATCCGATTCTTACAAGAACTACTATAAAAAACAGGCTTCAACAGATCAGTATTATTTGATGGATCATATGACCTTCACTTACCTGATGCTGCCAAACCTGGGGTTTGTTGATTTCTATAACCGCGATGAAACCGCTGATACGATCGCCAAACACGCAGCTTGCATAATTTCTAAAACGTAACGTCAAGATTTGACCAAAAGGCCATAGCGGCCTAGATGCGCAATAAGATTATGGAAAAGAGGGATGAAATGGCAGACGACCTTGGCGCAGAAATCGGCCCGGACCGCAGCCTGCTTTTGGTTGACGATGACGAAACATTTGTAAAAAGACTTGCCAAGGCCATGGAAAAGCGCGGCTTTATTCCTGAAACGGCGGGAAGTGTTGCGGCTGGCCGTGCCATTGCCATCGCGCGCCCCCCCGCCTATGCGGTTGTTGATCTGCGGCTGGAAGATGGCAATGGGTTGGATGTCGTCGAGGTTCTGCGAGAGCGGCGCCCCGATTGTCGGATTGTTGTGTTAACGGGATACGGCGCAATTGCAACAGCAGTGGCCGCGGTAAAGATTGGCGCAAGCGATTATCTATCCAAGCCCGCCGATGCAAATGATGTTACAAACGCACTGCTATCCAAAAATGATGCGCTGCCATTGCCGCCCGAAAACCCGATGTCTGCCGACCGCGTCCGGTGGGAACATATTCAGCGGGTCTATGAAATGTGTGAGCGGAATGTATCAGAAACGGCACGTCGGCTGTCAATGCACCGGCGCACTTTACAGCGTATTTTGGCAAAACGCAGCCCAAAGTAGACCAGAGTTTATTGCATTGCGTATTTTCTTATCCTAAAAGGAATTATCAAATTCCAGATGGGGAAGCTTTATGACTGTCAATCTTGGTGTAATGTCGCTTAAAGAGTTAAAAGACCTTCAGTCGCAAGTTGCCAAAGCGATTTCTGGTTTTGGGGATCGTAAAAGAAAGCAAGCCCTTGCAGAGCTGGAAGATAAAGCTCGCGAAATGGGATTTACTCTGGCTGAACTTACGGGATCTGCCGCAGTGCGCAAACGTTCGCCAGCGGTTGCCAAATACGCAAATCCATCTGACGCAGTTGAAACCTGGTCTGGCCGTGGGCGCAAACCACGTTGGTTTGTGGCAGCACTGGCTTCGGGTAAAAAGCCCGAACAGATGGCGATCTGAACTTAAAGCTGCGCCAGCAAGTTTGTGTGCTGTGCAATGTAGGCCGCCCGCACAATTGCGGGCGGGCGCAGTTTTATTTCCAATCCGCGCAGAACGGCCGTTGCAGGCCGCCCGAACAGTTTATCAGCCTCTGGTTCGGTAAACCCCGCAATCTGCACAGCCTCCAGCCACGCCGAAACCTTATCAGCAACCTTGATCGCTTTCTTGACGCCAACCGGCAAAACCGCCGGCAATCCAAACCGCAAATGCACGGCAGCGGTCAGCCGCAGATCCAACTCTCCATATCCCGGTCCAACGGCGGCTTTCACCGGGCTGATCATATCCCCGATGACATATTCGGGCGCATCATGTAGCAATGCCGCCAAACACCATTTCGCTGGCGGATCACCCAGCCGCGCAAATATCTGCTCAACCAATAACGAATGCTCTGCCACCGAATAGGGCCAATCGCCCCGCGTCTGGCCATTCCAGCGCGCCACAAACGCCAGCCCATGCGCGATATCTTCGATCTCAATATCCAAAGGCGTCGGGTCCAGCAGGTCTAATCTGCGTCCCGAAAGCATGCGTTGCCACGCGCGTGGTTGTTTCATTTGGCCCCCAAAAATGCCTTCTTTTCTTGCCATTCGCGCGATCAGTTGTCGAGTGCAACAACTAGTGCTATCTGCCCCACAACCACAGGATCAAGGAGTGCGGCAAATGCCGAAGGATTACATCGTAAAAGACATCGCGCTGGCCGAATTTGGCCGCAAGGAACTGGTTATCGCGGAAACCGAAATGCCCGGCCTGATGGCGTGTCGTGAAGAATTTGGCACCAGCAAACCGCTTGCCGGCGCGCGGATTGTCGGATCACTGCACATGACGATTCAAACCGCCGCGTTGATCGAAACGCTGACCGCCCTTGGTGCCGATGTGCGCTGGGCGTCGTGCAATATCTTCTCAACCCAAGATCACGCGGCGGCGGCCATTGCCGCAAGCGGCACCCCTGTTTTCGCCGTCAAGGGTCAGACCCTGACCGAACATTGGGATTACCTTGACCGCTCGTTCATGTTCCCCGAAGGCGCAAACATGATCCTTGATGATGGCGGCGACGCCACACTTTATGTGTTGCTGGGCGCACGGATGGAGGCGGGCGAAGACGTTCTTGCCGTGCCGCAGTCAGAAGAAGAAGAAGTGATCAAGATTCAGATCAAGAAACGTATCGCACAAAGCCCCGGCTGGTTTGCCAAGACCCGCGCCGCGATCAAGGGCGTGTCCGAGGAAACCACGACCGGCGTGCACCGGCTTTATGATCTGCACAAAAAAGGCCAACTGCCTTTCCCCGCGATCAACGTTAACGACTCTGTCACCAAATCGAAGTTTGACAACAAATACGGCTGCAAGGAATCGCTGGTCGACGGCATCCGCCGCGCAACCGATACGATGATGGCGGGCAAAGTTGCTGTGGTTTGCGGTTATGGCGATGTTGGCAAAGGCTCGGCTGCGTCTTTGCAAGGGGCTGGTGCCCGCGTGAAGGTGACTGAAGTCGATCCGATCTGCGCGCTTCAGGCCGCGATGGACGGGTTTGAAGTGGTGTTGCTGGAAGACGTGGTTTCCGCCGCTGATATCTTCATCACCACCACCGGAAATAAAGATGTGATCCGTCTGGAACATATCCGCGAAATGAAAGACATGGCGATTGTTGGCAATATTGGCCACTTCGACAATGAAATCCAAGTGGCGGCGCTGAAGAACCACAAGTGGACCAACATCAAAGATCAGGTCGATATGATCGAAATGCCAAATGGCAATCGTATTATCCTGTTGTCCGAAGGCCGCCTGTTGAACCTTGGCAATGCCACTGGCCACCCGTCGTTCGTGATGTCAGCATCGTTCACCAATCAGGTTCTGGCGCAGATTGAACTGTGGACCAAGGGCGACGACTATCAGCCCGGCGTCTATATTCTGCCAAAGGCGCTGGACGAAAAAGTTGCCCGTCTGCATTTGAAGAAAATTGGCGTAAAGCTGACCGAACTGCGCAAGGATCAGGCCGATTACATCGGCGTTGCCGTAGAAGGCCCGTTCAAGTCAGAACATTACCGCTACTAAAGCGGGTTGGGTTTTCATGGAAACATCTGATATCGGAAAACGCGTTCGAGCGCATGCGAGAGGCAGCGATTTCTGATTCAATGTAAATCCATCCCGCTCTAAGGGTATCAATTTTGGCGCAGAGGCCCGGATCTTCCGGGCCTTTTGCATTTGTGGCCCAAGGGGGAATGCGGCGTTACAATTCCCTTTGACGCCTTTGCGCAATCGCCTAAGCTTCGGCGACAATCAAGCCAAAGAACCACTGATGAAGTTTTGTTTTCGACAGGGAAAAGGGAAATAACGAATGAGCAAGCGCGACGATCTTATCGCTAAATACGCCGACGATCTTACGACCAAGTGCAAGATGAACCCCGATATGGCGCTGTTGACCAAAGTCACAATCGGCTGCGGCCCGGCGATTTATAATGCGGATTCCTCCACCGTTGCCGGGTCCGACGAATCGGAACTTGAAACCGTGAAAAAGAACTTCCTGATGAAAAAGCTGGGTCTGGCGGACAGCCCCAAGCTGATGGAGGCTATCAATGCGGTGATCGACACCTATGGCCGGGGTGAGCGGAACAAGCATCGCGCGGTGGTCTATTACATGCTGACCAAGCATTTCGGCAAAGAAGCCGTCTATAACTAACGAATTTTGCGTTTTATCTGGCGCAACCAACATCCCAAGTCAGCCAGTTCTTGGGCTGAATTGGGATTCATGATAAACGCAAAGTGCTTTAAGACCGATCTAAAGGTTGCAAACGCCCGCACCTGAATAGGTCGGGCGTTATGCTTTACGGGCCCTTGCCAAAAGAACAAACTATTGCATCAAACTGTTGGCGCTTGGGCTTTGCTATGGGGGCCAGATTCGGGCTATACCCAATGAACAGGGCAGGACGTCTGGGACCTTTTCAGAACACGTGCGGTGCTAGGGGAGCGCGTGGGGTAGTGGAGGGTCCCGTAGGGGTGCAGGACCCTCCATTTTTTCAAAACAGCTGTAGAATTAAACCCATGATGGTGCAGCCGACAACCGAATTCACCCCATCAATCAGCATCAGCATTGGTTTACGCATCCCGAACGTATAGTTCATCACCATCCAAGGCGTGATGATAAACGCGCCTATCCCAAAACCCGCGCCAATCCCTTTACCAAGCGTATCAATGGCGCCCATCTGAAAGATATGGCGCATCATGCCCGCCACAAAGATCATCGCAATTAGGCCGATCGCATACGGCATTGGGCTGCCGTTCCCTGTCGGTTTGCCATTTTGATCAATTGGCATCCCGGTGGCGGCCACCCATTGCTTTGAAAGCACGATGTACCAAACGGCCGAAAACGCATAGGCACCAACAGCCGCAGCCAAAACATTCAGAATTTCCATTTGTCCCTCCATTTCATGGTTTTTTACCAGTATGGGTTGAAAAACAGTTGGAACGAGGAAAAATCACGCCTGCGTGGCACCCATCGCGCAAACAATCTGCCATTCGTCAGCAGTCACGGGTTGCACCGACAATCTTGAATTGTTGATAAGAACCATGTTTTCCAATCCGGGTTGAACTTTGCAGGCATCCAAAGTGACGGCGCGCGCAAATGGTCTGACGGCTCTGATCATCACACAATCCCAGCGAGGATCATCGGTGGTGCTGTCCGGCGCTGACAACCGGCACACCTCAACGATGCCAACCACCGCTTTGCCGATGTTGGAATGATAGAAAAACCCCAGATCGCCCAGTTGCATCGCGCGCATGTTGTTGCGGGCCTGATAGTTGCGAACGCCGTGCCATTCCTCGCCCGCCGCACCGCGGGCCGCCTGATCGGGCCAACCCCAGGTGTCAGGTTCGGATTTGAACAGCCAGTATTTCATCCGACGACTTTCTTCCATTCGCGGATATCAACAGATGCAAACAATCCTGCCCGCGCATAGGGATCGGCAGCAGACCAATCCTTGGCAGCATCAAGACTTTCCACCGACAAAACGATCAAACTGCCGGTCATCTGCCCGTCGCCATCCAGAAACGGCCCCGCCGATTCAACCACACCCGTGGCCTGAATATGCGCCAGGTGCGCGGCGCGATTATCCAGCCTAATTTGAAGAGCGGCCAGTTTATCAATACAAATCAAAGCAAAACGCATGTTCTATTCCTGTTTTAAGGGTCGGGACAAAAGATTTTGAATAGCTTCGGCAACGCTAGAGGTTCCATCAAACAATTCCACCAGCACCGTTGTTATGGGCATCTCTACGCCAAGTGATTTTGCCAGTTGAGCCACTGCCTTCGCCGTGGCGACACCTTCAACCGTGATGGCCTTGTCAAAATCATCGTCGCGCCCTAGGGACAAACCGAACCGATAGTTTCGCGACTGTTCTGACGTGCAGGTCAGCACCAGATCGCCAAACCCCGACAGCCCCATCAGCGTTTCCGTCCGCGCCCCCAACCGAACCGCAAACCGCTGCATTTCAGCAAATCCGCGCGTCATCAGGGCGGCGCGGGCGCTTTCGCCCATACCGATCCCAATGCAGGCCCCGCACGCGATGGCAATTACGTTCTTCAACGCCCCACCCAATTCGGCCCCGATAACATCGGTGTTGCGGTAAAGCCGCAGCGATGGGACGGACAAGGATTTTTGGGCAACCACCGCCGCCGCATCATCGGCACAGGCCAGCGTTAAGGCCGTTGACAGCCTGCGCGCAATATCGGCGGCAAAGCTAGGCCCGGTCAAAATCATCGGCACCGCATCAGGGCAGGCGGCACGGATAATGGCCGTCGGCCCCTGCAAGGTTTTCAGATCAACGCCCTTGCAGCAGGCCACCAACACCCGACCATTCAGAAATGCGGCGTGTTCGGCCACAAACCCGCGCAAGGCTTGCATCGGCATCGCCAAAACCAGAACGTCGCAATCGTGCAGCGCGTCCAGATCAGCGGTAACGCTCACGGCCAAAGGAATGTCGACACCCGGCAATCGGTTGGTCAACCGGGTGCGCGCCGTCTGATACATTGCGGCAGCATCCCGGCCCCAAAGCACCGCTGGCCGGTCGTAAAGCCCATGCACCACTGCCAGCGCCGTGCCAAATGCCCCCGCACCCAATACGCCGATCATGCTTTTGCCCCCTTCTTGCCAGACCCGATCATCGGGGCTGCGGTTGGGTCCAATGGCCAACGCGGGCGCGCAGCCAATGTCATGTCATCGCGCCCGCCTGCCCGAAACCGTTCAATCCCGGCCCAGCCAATCATCGCCGCGTTGTCTGTGCATAATTGTAACGGCGGGGCAAAAAACTGAACGCCAGCGTCTGCACAAACAGTTTCTAACACCGCCCGAACCTCAGTATTCGCGGCCACCCCGCCCGCCACCGCGAACGCGGCAACCTTTGGGTTTTCCTCCAGATAGATCGCAATAGCCCGTCGGGTTTTTTCGGCCAGCACCTCGGCCACAGCCCGTTGAAAACCGGCGCATAGATCGCGGCGATCCTGCACAGTCAGGCCGGATTTTTCAGCAATGATCGCATCGCGCGCGCGCAACAACGCGGTCTTCAACCCTGAAAAAGACATATCGCAGCCGGGGCGATCCAGCAGCGGCCTTGGAAATACAAATCTTTTCGCATCGCCAAACGCGGCCTCGGCCTGCACGGCAGGCCCGCCCGGCTGCGGCAGCCCCAACAGTTTGGCCGTCTTGTCAAACGCCTCGCCGGGCGCATCATCAATCGTGCCGCCCAACCTGCGAAACGTCTGCGGGCCTTGCGCGATCAAAAACTGGCAATGCCCACCCGATACCAACAGCATCAGATACGGAAACGCCACCGCGTCTGTCAGGCGCGGCGTCAGGGCATGCCCCGCCAGATGGTTCACCCCAACCAAAGGGATTCCCAAACCCGTGGCCAGCCCTTTTGCCAGCATAACCCCGGACAAAACCCCGCCGATCAGCCCCGGCCCCGCCGTTACCGCAATGCCATCCAGATCGGACAGCGAAACCCGCGCCTGTGTCAAAGCCCGCTCAACACAATGATCCAACCGTTCCACATGCGCGCGCGCCGCGATTTCCGGCACAACGCCGCCAAACGCGGCATGCAGATCTGTCTGCCCGTCGACAATCGACGATAAAATCGTCGGATCCTGCCCAACGGAATGCCTGATCACTGCCGCAGCGGTATCATCACAGCTTGACTCAATGCCAAGAAAGGTCAGCGTATCTGCCATGGTCTGCCGTTGATTGAAGGTTAAACTGCAGGTAACACCAAGGGCATGGTCAAACAATCCCGCGATATGACGATCTTGCTGACGCGACCAGCGGCGCAAAGCTTACGCTTTGCCAGCGAACTTCAGCAGGCATTGCCTGATGTTCCCATCATCATCTCGCCGCTTATGGTGCCGGACTACCTGAACCCGCCGATTCCACCCGATAATTTCAGCGCTGTCATTTTGGTATCGGTGGCGGCTGTCGAGGCGGCAAAGCGGATTTCCGCCACAGGGGCAAAACTGCCAGCTCTGGCATATTGTGTTGGCAATCGAACGGCCGCCGCAGCCACTGTCTTGGGCTTTCAAGCCTTGTCAGCCCAAGGCGATGCGGCAGATCTGTTGGCGATGATCAAAGCCGATCAACCAACTGGACGGCTGCTTTTCTTACGCGGTCGCGACAGCAGCGCGGACATCGCGAAAAATCTGCTTTCGGCGCGAATAGAGACTGTTTCGCTGATAGTATATCAGCAGAAAGGCGCACCTCTGAACCCCGGCGCGATTGACTTGTTGCAAGGCAATCAACCCGTGATCCTGCCGGTTTTTTCCGCGCGGTCGGCAGGACTTGTTCAGGCAGAAATCACCCGGATTTCGGCAACGGCCCCCCTTTGGGTTGCCGCCCTTAGCCCGGCAATTGCCGCGGCCTTTGATCCAAAAACGCTTGCTGGCCTTGGAACGGCCCACCACCCCGACAGCAACGCGATGATTTTGGCGGTGCGGGGACTGGTGTCGTCGCTTGCTGCGCCTTGAAACATTGCTCTGCAACGCTTTAGTCTGAGGGCTGACGCAGGCCTGACGGCTTGGCATTTGAAAAGGCCGATGATGATGCAAACAGACGCCAAAGAACCGACCGATGAGCCAATCAATGCCGAGGTGATTGAAGCCAAAGCACCCGAACCCGCACCCGAAATTTTGCCCGCCCGCCCAAAACCCAAAAGCAACGCTTTTGGTGGTGCGGTTTTTGGCGGGATTGTCGCTGCAATTGCAGGGTTTGCATTGGCGCAAGTTGTGCCAAATGGCTGGCCTTCGGCGGCGACCAAGACGCTTTCAACCCAAGTCGCGGCGCAAGCCGTGCAAATTAACGCTTTGAGCGATCAAATGGCCATTGCGCCAAAAACAACCGCGACGGATCCTGTTGTTTTAGACCGTTTGACGGTATTGGAAGGCAAGCAAGGCTTTGATCCAATGCCGCTTGAAGATCGAATTTCGGCGCTTGAATCCCGGCTGTTGGCGATTGAAAAACTGCCGGCGGATGGGTCAGGTGCCACAGCCGCCGCCGTCGCGGCGCTGCAAGCAGACATGCAGGGCTTGCGTCAGGCCGTCGCGGCACAAAACACCCAAGGGGCGGCAGCGGAAACCGAAGCGCAGTTGAAAGAAGTCCAGACAATTGCTGCGGAAACGACAAAGAACGCCGATGAATTGGCAAAGTCCGTGCGTCGGCTGGCCGCCCTTGGGCAACTTCGGACGGCTTTCGATACGGGGGCCGGTTATGCGCCCACTTTGGCCGAATTGGCGACGCAAACAGGCTCTGTTCCCGCAGTTTTGATGGATCATGCCGATGGTGGCCTGCCCACATTGTCCGACCTTGAAACAGCATTTCCGCCTGCGGCCCGGCTGGCATTGGACGCGGCGTTGCGGGCCAATATGGGGGAAAGCTGGTCAGAGCGGGCGGCAAGCTTTTTGCGCAGTCAAACCGGCGCGCGATCTCTGGAACCCCGCGAAGGCAGCGATCCTGACGCAGTTTTATCGCGCGCCGAGGTGGCCGTGAGCACCGGCGACTTGGCCACAGCACTGACAGAGTTGCAGGCCCTGCCACCAGAGGCGGTGGCGGCCCTTGCACCGTGGCAGGAAATGGCGGAAACACGGCTTGCCGCAGAACACGCAATCGCGGCCCTTGCCGCAACATTCGGCGAATAGGGGGCAACATGATCTGGTCATTGGTCAAGGTTCTGTTGTTCATCGCCGCAATTGCGGGCATCACGTTTGGCGCGGATATCTTGCTGCACAGCGATGAGGGCATTCGCATCGCCGCTGCCGGTTGGGAATTTACCCTGGGGCCGCTGCAAACGGCAATTGTCTTGCTGGTTTTGGTGGTTTTGTTGTGGACTGTGATGAAACTGGTCGGCTTGGTTGTGGCGGTGATCCGGTTTCTGAATGGTGACGAAACGGCGATCTCGCGCTATTTTGATCGCAACCGTGAACGCAAAGGCTATCAGGCGTTGAATGACGGCCTGCTTGCTTTGGCCTCTGGGGATGGGCGGCTTGCGTTGATGCGGGCGCAGCGGGCCGAGAAATATTTGGCCAAACCAGCCCTGACCACCCTGCTGATCGCCCAAGCCGCCGAAGCCGCAGGTGACGGTAAGCGCGCGACGGACGCCTATAAAGCGCTGCTTGCCGATGACACCACGCGCTTTGTTGGGGTGCGGGGGCTTTTGCGTCAAAAACTGGCAGAAGGTGACACGGATATGGCTCTGAAGCTGGCAGAAAAGGCTTTTGCACTGAAGCCAAAACATTCCGAAACGCAGGATATTTTGCTGAAACTTCAGTCTGAATCCGCTGATTGGAAAGGCGCGCGCGCCACTTTAGGCGCGAAGATGAAGGCGGGCGCGCTGCCCAAAGAGGTTTACCGCCGCCGCGATGCCGTGTTGGCCTTGCAAGAGGCGCGCATGGTGATGGATGACAGCGCCAGCATCGACGCGCGTGAGGCCGCGATTGAGGCAAACCGTTTGTCACCCGATCTGATCCCTGCTGCCGCGATGGCCGCGCGCAGCCTGATCGACAAAGGCGATAAGAAAGCTGCCACCCGCGTCTTGAAAAAGGCATGGGACGTGCGCCCGCACCCCGATCTTGCCGCCGCTTTTGCCATGATAGAGCCTGATGAGACTCCCACCGCGCGGTTGAAACGGTTCAAGGTTTTGACCCAAGCGCAACCCAATAATGATGAAACCCTGATGCTTTTGGCGGAACTGAATATCTCGGCGGAAGATTTCCCGCAGGCGCGCCGTGCCCTGGCTGATCTGATCACCCGTCACCCAACCCAGCGCAGTCTTGCCATCATGGCGGCGATAGAGCGTGGCGAAGGCAGTGACGAATCCGTGGTGCGGGGCTGGCTGGCGCGGGCGCTGACGGCCCCGCGCGGCCCGCAATGGTGTTGTGATAAATGTCAGGCCATCCATTCCACCTGGGCCCCAATCTGCGAAAACTGCGCCGGGTTTGACACGCTGTCATGGCGTGAACCCGCCGAGACAACCGGGCCAAGCGCCACTGGATCTGAACTTTTGCCCCTTTTGGTTAACCCGCCGCCAAAACCAGTCGTCATCGCGCCTGACGCAGAGGTTATTGATCTGGCCGCCGTCGCGCGCGGCGCAAATTAGCGCATCTTGTGCTGGCAGTGACAGGCTGATAAATAAACGCTCACTGCCCGAATAGTTCAGCTCGTAGAGCACATCATTCGTAATGCGTAAACTGTGGCAACATACGGTGGTGTTAGATCAACATTACCCAATGAAATAAGGCAACCGACCAACATTCGGTTGTGTCACGGTGGTGTTAGATCGTATCGTCGGCCCTGTAAATCCAACGGCGTTACAAGGAACCACAAAATGCCCGCGATCAAGTTCACCGACACGAACCTGCGCACCCTGAGCGCGGACAAGACCACTTGGTTCACCGATCCCGACGTGAAGGGGTTGAGGTTGTGCGTCACGTCGGGAGGGACGAAATCGACGCCGCGCGGTGGGCAGCATGAGGGTGCGCAACCTGCAATGCGTTCAGGTAGCGATTGATCTCCAAAACGGGCAGGTCCGTCACCAGCACCTTTTCCCACTTGCCCAAATGCTTGTCGAACGACTGCTGATAGTCCTTGGAGGTCGCTTCGATAATGCGCGCCTTACCAGATGCGCGGGCAGTTGTCCGATGCGCGATGTATTGATCCAGCGCCTCGCGGAATGTCGGCACGCCCAGCGCCTCGGCCTCGACGGCCTTCTCCTCCTTGGTCCGAACATTGCCCTCCTGAATGTCGAGGACGACCTTTCCGACCTGCTTCTTTGCCCAAGCGCAATGCGTGCACTATGCCGCCCATTGGCCGAGTTTGACCGCGCGCGTTTTCTGCGCCGTCGGGTGCCACTTGTTGACGTAGAAGGTTTGCAGGCGCGGTTGTTCGGTTCGTCAATCGCCTGTGCGCCCTTGCCCTGCCCATACCCGCTTTGCTCGACAACACCC
The DNA here is from genome assembly GCA_031384605.1 of Cypionkella sp. Taxonomy (GTDB): domain Bacteria; phylum Pseudomonadota; class Alphaproteobacteria; order Rhodobacterales; family Rhodobacteraceae; genus JANNAT01. The sequence continues at coordinate 20,187 of JANNAT010000142.1, read as the reverse complement.
AAATGAAAAGCCGGATCTAGACAGGCAAGCTGGACATGGGAGTGTCTTGGAAAGTGCGGAAGGCCGAGATTGACGACATCGAAAACGAACATATCCGCCTTGCATGGTTGATCACTTGGTACACGGGTTTCAGGGGGCGTTCGCTCCGTTCGCTGACATGGGATCAGGTGAACCTTGCCGCTGGCACGGTCACGTTCGACAGGCTCAAGAAGCAGGAAGTGTCGCGCACCATCGCGATTGCCGACGACGTGGTGCGCCTGTTTAAACGCCTCCACGACATTCGGGCCGATGATTGCAACTGGGTATTTCCAAGTCGTCGCATCATCGGCGAAGAACGTGGGCATCTGGACGCGCTTGACCGCTTGCCCAAGACGGCGGCGGGCGATTTGCGCCACCTGTGGATGTCCACCGCCCGCGAGGTTGCGCCCCGTCACGTTCACCGCTGGCTTGCACAGCAGACCATGACCGACGACGATCTGCGAATGCTCGGTCACTATGGCGAACCGACACAGGAGGAGCAGAAGCGGTCAGCAGACGCGATTGCGAATTCCGTCAACAATCAATTCGGATTGTCTCCTATCAATGTTGTTGAAATTCGCCAAGCGACCGCCTAATTCAATCACATCAACGGTGTAGCGGTGCGGCACGGCCAAACTAGCCCTGAGGGGAAGTAAGGCCAGCGACGGTAACGCAGAGAAAATCGCCCCCACGAGGGCATATCCCTGTAACCTCCCATCGTTGGATAACTCTTATGAAAATCGAAATGATCGGCCAGCAGCTTGCTGACCTGCACCGTGATCTTATCCGGTCGCATCAACCCGCAGTGATGACCCCTGCGGAAGCAGCCGAGTATGTCGGGGTCACAACCGAAACGCTGTTTCGCTGGCGCAAAGACAAGACCGGTCCGAAATACAGCCAGCCAAATACCCGCATTGTTCGCTACCTGCGCGATGATCTGGTGACCTTCTTGAAGGAGCATCAGTGATGCGGGAGCAAAAAGAAGAACGCGAAGTCGCGCAATTTCATCCGAATGACGCAGCACGACTCTTGCGGTTCAACGTCACGAAGCAACGGATCGTTGATCTGTGCAACACCCCGTTTAAGGCGGACTGGTTCGACGAGGCGAAGGACTACAGTTCTTGGAACCGCGCCTTGAACGGCCATCCGGTCTGGGACGAGCCAGTGCAAGCGCTGGACAGCCTGATCGAGAGCCAGACGGCTCACCCGCGACAGTATCTGCCCGCCGACGGTCCGCCTGAGGCGGATCAGTTGGTCCACTGGATGAAGCAAATAGCGGGCGCGCCTTGGTGGCGCGACGTGTTGCAGTTGTCGGCGTCCATACCATTACTCGGTTAAGACAACGAACGAGGGCACAACAACTCAACTCTCGGTTGCAGCGAACTCGGGATAGGACCGATCATCACGACGTCATGAGCGGTTAAGCAAGGCGCTTGCGAGTGCTACCCAAGCATATGGTTACAACACACTGTTTGAGCCATTGGCGATGGTGAGGCTGCTTCGAGCAGTGCACGACAAAGTAAAGCAGAAAGAGCACAAGCTTATTCTTGAAGCCCTGTCACTTGGCCTGACCGTTCATCCTGAGATGCTCAAGAAGTATGGACTACAGCACCAGCCCAACCCGAAGGTGCCCCCGTCCGATCCGAACGAAAGCCCGTTCTGACGCGCGCTGTCCCTTCGTTCATGTTGACCGACTGGGCCGTTGCACCTTGAACGCCACGAGAGACGCAGCAGAACCGGGGTAGCACTGCGATTGTGGTGTTTCGCCCTACCGTGATGGGGCGCGATCATCGAACCGCCTAAGCCACGACGCGTTCTGCGTTGGCTGCTATTCGTCCTCGCCGCTGGCTTCGGTTTCGACCGATGCCGCACCACCAAGGGCATTGTAGCGGCGATCAGCAAGCCATTGCAGGCGCTTGGCCTGTGTCAGCAGCACGCGGCGCAAACCGCCTTGCACCTTCCGTTCAGCGATTACTTGCGCAAGACGCGATATGATCAGCGCGCGGCGCGCAGTGCGGAAATCAGGGTGCGACCTGATCTTGTGGACGTGCTCCGACACGATGCAATAGCGCAGGGAGGGTGGGGCTGTAACGGCCACCGTGGGTGCGGGCGGGTCTTTCTCGTTCAGCACGGCCCTAAATGTGCTGTTGGTCACGGCGTTGCTATAGACGAAATGTTCCAGCGCATCCAAGTGAGCCTTGGCGGCAAGATCGCCTTTCGGCGTTTTCTCAAACTGCGGCAGCGGCCACACCTCGATCTCGTAAACCTCGAACGGATCAAGCACCGACATTGCGACAGCATCTGTGCGTTGGTTTGTCAGGTGCCTCCGAATCCGCGTGCTGATCTTCTCTTTGGTCTGCCCCACGTAGATCGGCTCACCGTCATAATCGAAGAAGGCATACACGCCCCAAGTGAACGACCCGACAGGTCGCGCGCGACCCAATATTGGGTCGTCAAAAGGGACAGATAAAAATGCAGCCAAATTCGTCCGAAGGTCTTCGGTTTCGAATGGCGGGAAATTGGTATCATCTGGGTTTCGGTCAGTCATGACCGATACTTACTGGAAATTACGCGACCAAAGCGAGTCGATTCCGCATTAGCAGCGGCTCAAAGATCGCCTCTGCTAAATGTCTGACAACAGGCACGGCAACGCCGTCACCAGCCAGCTTGTAGGCGTCATTGTACCGCTCAGGCAGAATGTAGGACGGCGGCAAGCCCATCAGCGATACAGCCTCACGCGGCGACAGGAGGCGCGACCGCACCTTGTCCCCTTCAACGATCATGATGGTCTGGCGGCTTGATCCGCCCGCAGGGGTTCGCAGGCATCCGGCTACCTCATCGAACCGTATCTCTGCCCGCTGGCGTTTGATTCCATTCTCGTCGAGTCGCGTGCGCCGATAGATCGTGCCGACAGCCTTTGTGCCAAGCTGTTTTGCCGCTTCCACCTTTTTGCGGTTGAGGTCGGTCATCATGTCGAGCAGGTATTGCGTCTCGGCTTTTGTGTGCCACTTCACACCTTTCGGGTGGTCCTCAATCAGGTCGGATAGTTTGGTTCCCCGCGCCTGTGGGACGGGCAGATTCCACCATACCCAACGTGCTTTTGCCGTTACCGAAAGCAGGTTGTGACCTTCGATCAGTGCGGGTGGGTGCCAGACCGACGACGGTGCATCTTGTATGCAACCGTCTGGGATACGAAGATCGCCCCTAATTCCGATGATGATGAAGCGCGGGCGTGACTGCGGCAAGAAGTGAACCGCATCGACGACGACTGCCCCGAACCGATACCCGAGTCCCGAGAACGATGCGGCCAGCGTGGCAAAGTCGCGCCCGCCATTGCTGGTAATCGCGCCATAGACATTCTCAACGGCCACCATCTTTGGGCCACGCCCTTCGGCATGAAGGTCGCGGACAAGCTGCCAAAACGGTTTGAACATGCCTGAGCGTTTGCCCGCCAGCCCAGCGCCTTTACCAGCCAGTGATAAGTCTTGGCATGGGAACGATGCCCAGACGAGATCGGCGTAACCGGGTATTTCATCCGGCGTCACTGTCGCGACGTCCTTGAGCAACAGCTCTTTGCCGCCGTAATGGTTCGCGCGGTAGCTGGCCGCTTTCTTTGCGTCAATGTCATTCGCGAACAAGCACTTCCAGTCCGTGCCAAGGCCGAATCCAGCCATGCCGCCGCCCGCGAAGAAATCGTAGTAAGTGTGCGGCATGGTCGCTCCTTCGCTACATATTGACTATCGCAAGCCACTATCGGTTGTCCAAGGCTAACAAACGGTGAAGGCGGAAGGTGGTGCAAAAACTTTGGTTGAGCAAGAACAAAAATGGAACTTATGCATGAGCCTCGATCAGCAACGGAGGCTTCTGCATGTTCTTCATCCGACCCACCCCCTCGCTGCCAGAGCGTGACTTCCCGCTTGTTTTGCGCGAGGAGTGGCGCTGCGACCGACCCAACCCGCGCCTCGGTCGCCGTCGTGCCTTGGCCATCATTGCATCGCGCCCCAAGACCGTGCGCCCCACGCCCTACAGGATCGCCGCCGAATGCCACACCCTGACACAGACGAAGGCGTTCGGGGCATGTTCTCGGGCCTGCCGGAAATTGCCCGTGTCGAGCAGCTAGACCCCGGCGTGTGGCTGGTGATCTTCGCCGACGGCGCGCAGGCCACGGCCTACCCGCTGGAAGGCAAGTTCGTGGATGACCCGCTGAACGAGCAACGGCGCGCCCATGCGTTAGGGTTTATGACCGAGTCAGACTGCTTCGGAGATTTGGACTGAGCCGCAGGCCTGATAATTCGGTTATAACAGCTGGGTGGCATGAGGGCGGTCCATCGTCGTTTCAGCCATTGGGGCGTAGGTCTTTGCATATTTCATGTCGCAGGCCACGCAGCGGTAGTCTGCTACATACCGGATAAGACTGCCGCACGTCACGCAGGTCTCCGAGCGATATGTCGTTTCACCCGCCTTGCGCGCAGCCGCCCGCAATTTGTCTTTTGCAGGCATGGCGGGAATGTCCCCACGGCGGACGGCGATACCGAACGACTGACGAGGAAGGCCGAACTCCTTAAAGATAGCTTCGCTGATGGAGTGGCGATGTTCGCCATTCGCAACCATCACTTCAACGCGTTCGATCAAGGTTGGCCAGTAAGGCCTGTCTTGCATTCTCCATGAACTCACGGCTTCTACTCCATTTTCTGGGCGGTTTAGCAAGACATTGGGGCAGGAGTTTGACGTCGTGATGCCGTCCGCAGGAGCGCGTAGGCGCATGGCGGTTCATTGGTCGCGCCCCATCATGGCAGGCGAAAACACGAGACACAGGGAAATGTGCGCGCTGGGTGAGCGTAGGACGTCGCATCACTGACGTGGACCTCCCATAATCAAGACGCTTCTGACGCTGGCCTTCGGATCGCTGCTCCGGTTTGTTGCCTGAGGCCCGTTCGTTCTTCCGCTGCAGGTATTTGACTTGCAGGATTCACCCTCGTCGTTTACATGCACAAACGCGTGGCCGCACTAGCTCATCCGGTAGAGCACCTGTTTCGTAAATAGGGGGTAGGGGGTTCGAGTCCCTCGTGCGGCACGCGCTTCCGACACAATCGACTCGGCACGGGACTCACCTTGAACGGAGTGTCAAGGATTTTTATCTATGAGGTGCAGTTAGCGCTAGTCACGCGAGTCAACCCTGCGCTACAAGGTCTTGGGAGAGATTTTCGATGATACGGCCTGACCACCTTCCAGACTACTCGCGACCTCCGTTGGATGAGGTTGTTCTGGGCGTGCAATTCGCGTCGGTTCCCGCGTATGCGTCGGTTTATGCAAAGGGCATTTGGGACCTGTTTCGCCAAGAGTTCCCCAAGGTCCAAGAGCATTCAGTCATCGACCCCCAGTTCGAGACCTTTGGCGGCGCAAACCTGCAAATCGGCCCGCAGTTCATTGTAGGTGCGCCTCCGGTTGGGAGCAGACTCTGGTTCGTTTCAGAAGACGAAAACCACCTGTTACAGTTTCAACCGGACCGCTTTATCACAAACTGGCGGCGGCAGCCCAATACTCAGCCCTACCCGCATTTCGAGGGGCTGTCGGGAGCGATGGAAACCCAGTTGCGCCGGTTGGAAAAGCACTTTGCGTCCGACTTCGCCTATAAAATTGACATAAATCAAGCCGAAGTGGCCTATATCAACATCATCCCCGTGGACGAATTTTCGCAAGCTGAGAAGTGGTTTCGCATCTGGACGGGATCGTTCGAGATGGAAGGGTTGAATGTTAGTTTTGGTCAGGTCATGAGATCGGCCAATGGCAAGCCATATGCCCGCCTCACTCACCAGTTACAGTCGGCCTTCACGGTCGATGGGAAGCAAAAGGTCTTTAGGCTGTCTCTGACGTTTAAAGGCAAGCCAGCGGGCAATGGCGTGGATGCAGCTATGCAATTTCTTGCAGCAGGCCGAGACGCAATCGTTACCAGGTTCTCTGAAATTACAACTTCTGAAGCCCACACGATCTGGGGGAGGCTATAATGAACGCTCGATCAGCATTTTCGACCGTGTACCAGGACGAAGTCGCGAACTTCTTTCAGGTTGATGATCCGATCTCGTCGCTCCCCGTGAGGCAAGCGCGGGTGCGCGTTTCGAATCCGCGGTCCCCTTGGGTCAGGGAACTAGAAGGTGATTTCAACACTTTAACATCCCTCCGTAAGGGTTGGGATGGATATGCCGGTTTGCCTGTCTCATTCACCTGCGCGCAATTTGCGGCAAACATTATTGAAAGTCTCTACACCCAAGCGCTGCCTCCTCCGCAGTTGGTACCAATGTCCGACGGCACACTCCGTTTGGAGTGGCACATGAACAAGTATGATCTCGAGATTGAAGTGCTTGCGCCTTATGAAGTAGTTGCTTGCAGAACCGATTTGATGACTGATGAAGAGGAAGAAATCGAAGTTCAGACTGATTTCACTGAACTGTCTAAATGGGTTTCCGCCCTCGCGGCAAAGCGGATTCCTGCCCTGATGCAGGTCGAGGGCTAGTGTTCCTTGACGGTGGATCCTTACGATGAAGAGGAAATCTCCGCAGCGGATGTGATCGTCCGCCGTGTGCCTAAGCATCAGCTTGTCTGGGACGACAATGGAGAGGTTCGCAGGCAGCGAATTTCAAAAGGTCTCTATAGTAAGTCTTCGAGTCCCAAGGCTGGCATGTCCGTGGACATTGAGGCGTTGATCCAGAATGCTGAACTGGACCCACGGGAGTATGTGATTACACCTGATTTTCAAGGTGCCGTGTCATTTACGGCGGAAAGCATTCGCTCCCTAGACCTCATGGTTGGTTACGCCCCCATCAAGGATGATCCAAACTTTCCTGATAACCCCTATCATGGAGAAGTTTGGCGCAAGGACGAAGCCAAGAAGTTCAAAGGCGCGCAAGAGAAGGGTCTCAGGGATGCTGCCCAATGGTATGTGCAGATCGACGGCGTCGATCTGAAGTGACGTCACAAACCGCAAAACCTGTGACATCCTTGTAAAGCGGTTTGCGTCCGTCGAAAAACCGTATTAAATCAAGTGGTAAAGTTGCTTCCCCACGTCATTCATAATGATGGGGTCGGCAGTTCGAATACGTTTAGGGGCACCACATTCAAATATCCAGCACCGCATTGGCAGCCCGCTGGGCTTGACCGGGCTGATTTGTTTAACAAGGGTAGCGGGCGGGCAAAAGACTTTGCGCCGCTTGCCCTAAGGATGCGTCATGCCTGTGCCAACCAACCACCTGAAGGCCGCTCTGGCAGCGAAAATGCCGCAAATCGGCATTTGGATCAGCCTTGCCAGCCCCTATTCATCCGAGCTGCTGTCGGATGTTGGCTTTGATTGGCTTTTGATTGATGCCGAACATGGCCCGAATGACATTCCTACCATCCTGTCCCAAGCCCAAACCATTGGCACGCGCACCAACGTGGTCGTGCGCCCCCCGACAGGCGAGGCCTGGATGATCAAGCAGATCCTTGATCTTGGTGTGCAAACACTTTTGATCCCGATGATTGAAAGCGTCGATTACGCCAAAGCGGTGATCGCGGCAACGCTTTATCCGCCAAAAGGCATCCGGGGCGTTGGCGCGGGTTCGGCGCGGGCCTCAAACTTTGGCCAGATGGCCGACTATGTTCAAAATGCCAATGACGAAATCTGTCTGATCTTGCAGGTCGAAAGCCGTGCCGGGCTGGCCGCACTGCCCGGAATTCTGGAACTGGACGGCGTGGATTGCGTCTTTGTCGGCCCGTCGGATTTGGCTGCCGATATGGGTTATCCGGGAAATTCCGCCGCCCCCCAGGTGCAAGCGGCGATCGACGATGCGTTGGGCCAGATTGTTGCATCGGGCAAAGCCGCTGGGATTCTGACGTTCGATACCGCGGCCGTTGCGCACTATCTGAAACTGGGCGTTACTTTTGTCGGCGTGGGCAGCGATGTGGCTTTGCTGGCAAAAGCGGCATCAACATTGGCCCTGCAGATGAAAGCGTTGGCGACAGGCTAGGGGCCGGTAAAATCCGTTATGCCGCTTTAACAGTGCAATGACAATGATTTGCTGACTTGGACACCGCGTTTTGCGGCTGGTTTGGGTCAACGCCTGTAAAACAGCGCTGCCCTTCCAAAGAACCCCCCGGAAGGGTCGACATGGTGCCCAGGAGAGGACTCGAACCTCCACGTCTTGCAACACTGGTACCTGAAACCAGCGCGTCTACCAATTCCGCCACCAGGGCCCAGTGTCGTGAGGGCGATGTAGCCCACGCGTTTGGGCTAAGTCAACACATGGTAAGGCCGAAGTCAGGAAAATTCGCCGCAGTGATTGGCCTTGCTGGTTCGGCTTGTGAAGATTATTCAAGCTGTAAGTGAAATACATCGACAAGGGGTTCCGCATGAGCAAGCTGGTAACGATCTACGGCGGCGGCGGTTTTGTCGGCCGCTATATCGCCCGGCGTATGGCCAAAGAGGGCTGGCGCGTGCGTGTGGCCGTGCGCCGGCCGAACGAAGCGCTGTTTGTCAGGCCATACGGAACGGTTGGGCAGGTGGAGCCTGTGTTTTGCAACATCCGCGATGACGCGTCGGTGCGGATGGCGATGTTGGGCGCAGATGCCGTGGTAAATTGCGTTGGCACCTTTGATCGTGGCGGTAAGAACAACTTTACCGCCGTCCAGACCGAAGGGGCCGCCCGCATTGCCCGCATTGCCGCCGGTTTGAAGGTTGGCCACCTTGTGCATATATCCGCCATCGGTGCCGATCCCGAAGGTGCAAGCCTTTATGCGCAATCCAAGGGCGCGGGTGAGGCGGCTATTCTGGCGGTTTTCCCTTCGGCGGTGATCTTGCGACCATCGGTGATTTTCGGCAACGAAGACGGCTTCTTTAACCGCTTTGCCGGGATGGCCCGCCTTGGCCCAATCCTTCCCGTAGTCGGCGGCGGCACCAAGTTTCAACCGGTGTTTGTTGATGACGTGGCCCAAGCCGCGGTTCAGGGCGTAACGGGGCGGGCAGCGCCGGGTGTTTATGAACTGGGTGGCCCTGATGTCGACAGCTTTAAGGGCTTGATGCACCGCATGTTGGCCGTCATTCACCGCCGCCGCCTTGTGCTGAATGTGCCGTTCTTTGTGGCGCGCATCATGGCAACGCTGTTGGATTTTGGATCGATAGCAACAGGTGGGCTGATCAAGAACGGGCTGCTGACGCGCGATCAGGTTACCTCTTTGCGGTCTGACAATGTGGTGGCTCCGGGGGCGAAAACCTTGGCTGATCTGGGCATTGTGGCAACGCCGATTGATGCGGTGATCCCGGAATATCTGTGGCGTTACCGCCCATCGGGGCAATATGCGGCGATCAAGGATTCCGCCAAAAATCTGAAGCGCAACTAAGGTATGACCAATACCGTTGTCGCCGCTGTCTTGGGTCTGATCGAAGGCCTGACCGAATTCATTCCCGTTTCGTCTACCGGGCATCTATTGCTGGCCGGGCACTTCATGGGTTTTGAAAGTGCTGGAAAAACCTTTGAAGTGGTTATTCAGCTGGGCGCTGTTTTGGCCATTATAACCCTATATGCAGCCAAGCTGTGGCAGGTGTTTTCCACTGCCCACCGCGATCCCGCGGCGTTCCGGTTCATCGTCTCGGTGGCATTGGCGTTTATACCCGCCGTTGTAATCGGAGTGTTGGCCCATGATTTCATTAAATCCGTGCTGTTCGAATCGCCAAGGCTGATCGCAGTCATGCTGATCCTTGGCGGCATCGTGTTGTTGTTTGTTGATCGTGCGGCACCTGCGCCCGTGCACCACGACGCCACCGAGATACCGTTTCGCAAAGCTGTGGCCATTGGGTTCATTCAATGTCTGGCCTTGGTGCCCGGCGTGTCGCGGTCAGGCTCTACCATCGTGGGGGCGCTGATGCTGGGTGTTGACAGGCGCGCCGCTGCCGAGTTTTCGTTTTTTCTGTCGATGCCCACGATGGCGGGGGCTTTTGCCTATGATCTGTATAAAAACCGCGAGGTGTTGGATTTTTCCGCCCTGTCCGACATTGCCGTCGGGTTCGTTTGTGCGTTCATCACCGCCTTGATCGTTGTGCGCTGGGTGCTCGGCTATGTCAGCCAACATGGATTTGCCCTGTTTGGCTGGTGGCGAATCATCGTGGGATCCGCCGCTTTACTGGCGCTTTGGGCAGGGCTCTAAGGCGTTAGGTAACTCTTACTGACCTTTATTGCCGGATTTTAGCCAGTCTACAGCAAAGCAACGCAAAAAATCCGATAATAGGTCAGCATTACTGCCTTTTAATTCGAAGCGGACAGTCGTATCAAGCCGCTGCGAAGACAATTGACCCACGAGGCGATGATATGGCTGGCCAAAAAATGCTGACATTCGTGAACTTGGGCAAAGAGATGCCCCAGAAGCGCGATGCCTATGCGCGCACCAGCGATTTTGATGAAATCTATCGCGATTTTGCCGCAAGCAAAGCCGCCGAACAATCCAGCCGGTGCAGCCAATGCGGCGTGCCCTATTGCCAAACCCATTGTCCGCTGCACAATAACATCCCCGATTGGCTGCGCCTGACGGCAGAAGGCCGTCTGGAAGAGGCTTATGAGTTAAGCCAGGCCACCAATACCTTCCCCGAAATCTGTGGCCGCATCTGCCCCCAGGATCGGCTTTGCGAAGGCAATTGCGTGATTGAACAATCGGGCCATGGCACGGTAACCATTGGCGCGGTTGAAAAATACCTGACAGATAAGGCTTGGGAAATGGGTTGGGTCAAACCGATCCGCCCGCATGCCGAACGCCCCGAATCCGTGGGCATTATCGGCGCTGGGCCGGGCGGACTGGCGGCGGCCGATGTGCTGCGCCGCCGGGGTGTGCAGGTCACCGTTTATGATCGCTATGATCGTGCGGGCGGTCTGCTGACCTATGGCATCCCCGGCTTCAAGCTGGAAAAGCCGGTTGTGATGCAGCGCATCGAACAATTGGAACTGGGCGGCGTGAAGTTTGTCTTGAACTGCAATATCGGTGTCGATCTGACCTTTGACGCCATACGCGGCCAACATGATGCCATCCTGATTGCCACCGGCGTCTATAAAGCACGCGACATTGCCGCCCCCGGCGTCGGTGCAAAAGGTATTGTGGCCGCACTGGATTATCTGACCGCCAGCAATCGCAAAAGTTTTGGCGATGATGTGCCCGAATTCGACAATGGCGCCCTAAATGCCGAAGCCAAACGCGTTGTGGTCATCGGCGGTGGCGACACCGCGATGGACTGTGTGCGCACCGCCATTCGCCAAGGGGCGTTATCAGTGAAATGCCTGTATCGCCGCGATAAAGCCAACATGCCCGGCAGCCAACGCGAAGTGCAAAATGCCGAAGAAGAAGGCGTTGATTTCGTCTGGCTGACCGCCCCCAAAGGCTTTACCGGCGGCGTTGATGTGGATGGCGTGATCGTGCAGAAAATGCGTCTTGGTGCGCCGGATTCCTCGGGCCGCCAATCACCTGAGATCATCGAAGGCGCGGATTATGTCGAACCTGCAGAACTGGTCATTCAGGCGCTGGGGTTTGAACCTGAAGCGATTCCCACGCTGTGGGGGGTGCCCGAACTGGCCGTCACCCGTTGGGGCACGATCAAGGGTGATTTTCGCACCCACGGCACGTCACTGCCCGGCGTCTATGCCGCAGGTGACATCGTGCGCGGTGCAAGTCTGGTAGTTTGGGCCATCCGCGACGGGCGCGAAGCCGCCGAGTCGATCCTTGGCTATCTGGCGCAACCCGCCGCCGTTGCGGCAGAGTGATGGTCAAACCCCCGCATAAAGGTTGCAAACATATGAAACTGTTTTTGGTATTTCCCGTGATCTTTGCAGCGGCCCCTGCCTTCGCAGGCAGCTTTACTCCGCCTGCAGGCTGCACCGCGTATCTGACCGTGCAATCGCAAGGCTGTTACGTCGCAAACTATTACCGGTGTGAGGCCGACAATCCCGGCGATCAATGGCGCGCGGACTTCGATCAGGAAGGCCCGTTTTATCTGTCCAAGATCGACCGCGAAACCCAGTGGATCGAAAGCTATGATATGAACCCGGCGGTCAAGCAAACCCTTGATCCCAACCCGGTTGATCCGGCCTCGTTCTCTGATCTGCTGTCCACGGGCTATGACAGCTTTGTGTTCAGCCTGACCAAAGATAACGGTGAACACACAAACATCCGCGGTTTTGACAAACTGACGGGAACGACAGCGGTGATAGACGGTGTAACACTGTCACAAACCGAATTCGAATACACCGAAACCGATAACTCAGGCACCATTCTGCGTCAGGCGCGCGGCCGCGAATTCATCAGCCCTGAATGGCGCAATTTCTTTTCCGGCAGTTCAGAATGGTATGACGGCACCAACTGGTTGCCGATGGCAAGCTCTCCCCGGCAATTCATCCTGCCCGGCGAAAAAGGCTTTGCAGCCACCCAGCCTATTTTCGATTGTGATGTGGTGACGTCATCGTTGCCCATGCCGCAACTAAGCCTGATCCGCCAAGCAAACTGACGGTCCAAGCATAACCGTTTACGCCAAAGGATACCGCCATGACCCAATACAACGACGCCTGGGTAGCAGCCGAGGAAGCCAAGCGCGCCTGGATGGACGCCAACAGTCTGTATAAGACTGAAGACGAACATGCGTCTTGCGGCGTCGGTCTGGTTGTGGCGATTTCGGGCAAGCCGTCGCGCAAGGTTGTTGAAAACGGCATCGCGGCGCTAAAGGCGGTTTGGCATCGCGGGGCTGTTGATGCCGATGGTAAAACCGGCGATGGCGCGGGCATTCATGTGCAAATCCCGGTCAAGTTTTTCTACGATCAGGTCCGTCGCACCGGCCATGAACCCGACACCAAAAAGCTGATTGCGGTGGGCCAGGTTTTTCTGCCCCGCACCGATTTTGGCGCGCAGGAACGCGTGCGCACCATTGTGGAATCCGAAGTTTTGCGGATGGGCCATTATATCTATGGCTGGCGGCACGTGCCGGTCGATGTGTCAGTTCTGGGCGACAAGGCCAACGCGACCCGCCCAGAAATTGAACAGATTCTGATCCGCAACGAAAAAGACATCACCGAAGAACAGTTTGAACGAGAGCTGTATATCATCCGCCGCCGCATCGAAAAGGCGGCCTTGGCGGGCCAGATTCAGGGCATGTATCTGTGCAGCCTGTCGTGCCGCAGCATCATCTACAAAGGCATGATGCTGGCCGAACAGGTGGCCACGTTCTACCCCGACTTGATGGACGACCGGTTTGAATCCGCTTTTGCGATCTACCACCAACGATACAGCACCAACACCTTTCCGCAGTGGTGGCTGGCGCAACCGTTTCGCATGTTGGCCCATAACGGCGAAATCAACACCCTGAAGGGCAACGTCAACTGGATGAAATCCCACGAAATTCGCATGGCGTCGAATAATTTTGGCGACGCCGCCGAAGATATCAAACCGATCATTCCGGCAGGCACATCCGATTCCGGCGCGCTGGATGCGGTGTTTGAAATGCTGGTCCGGTCGGGGCGCAACGCCCCCTTGGCCAAAACCATGCTGGTGCCAGAGGCGTGGTCCAAAGCCACCACAGATATGAAACCGGCCTGGGCCGATATGTATGCCTATTGCAATTCGGTGATTGAACCTTGGGATGGCCCGGCGGCATTGGCGATGACCGATGGCCAATGGGTTTGCGGCGGTCTTGATCGCAACGGACTTCGGCCCATGCGCTATGTCGTCACCGGTGATGGGTTGCTGATCGCCGGGTCAGAGGCGGGCATGGTGCCGATTGACGAAGCCACCGTTCGCGAAAAAGGCGCGCTGGGGCCGGGGCAGATGATTGCCGTCGATATGGCCGAGGGCAAACTGTATCATGACGTTGAGTTGAAAGATAAACTGGCCGCAGCCCAGCCTTACAGCGATTGGATCCAAAAGATCGTCGATCTGAACGCTTTGCTGAAAGACGTGCCCGAAGTGGCGATGTTCAGCGGTGCCGATCTGCGCAAACGCCAGATCGCTGCGGGCTACACGGTGGAAGAACTGGAACAGGTGCTGGCCCCGATGGCCGAGGACGGCAAAGAAATGATCGCCTCGATGGGCGATGATACCCCTGCCGCCGTGCTGTCATCTATCTATCGCCCACTGTCGCATTTCTTCCGGCAAAACTTCAGCCAGGTCACCAACCCGCCGATTGATAGTCTTCGTGAAGGCCGGGTGATGTCGCTGAAAACCCGCTTTGGCAATCTGCGCAACGTGCTGGACGAATCCAACGCGCAAACCGAAACCATGGTGCTGGAAAGCCCGTTCTTGGCGAATGCCGAATTTGATGTGCTGGTAAACCGCTTTGGCGAACAGGTTGCGTTCATCGACTGCACCTTCCCCGCCAATTCCGGCCCCGATGCCTTGCGCCAAGGACTGGAACGTATCCGCGCCGAGGCCGAAGATGCGGTGCGGTCAGGTGCAGGTCAGTTGGTGATGACCGATCAACATCAGAACGCCGACATGGTGGCGATGCCGATGATTCTGGCCACCAGTGCCGTGCATTCCTGGCTTACCCGCAAAGGACTGCGCACGTTTTGTTCGATCAACGTGCGGTCAGCCGAATGTATCGACCCGCATTACTTTGCCGTGCTGATCGGGTGCGGTGCCACAACCGTAAACGCCTATTTGGCGCAAGACAGTATCGCAGATCGCATCTCGCGCGGCCTGATCGACGGCAGCCTGCTGGACGCGATGCGCCGCTATGGCAACGCCGTGGATTCTGGCTTGCTGAAAATCATGTCGAAAATGGGCATTTCAGTCGTGTCGTCCTATCGCGGTGGCCTGAATTTCGAAGCGGTGGGCCTTAGCCGCGCCATGGTGGCCGAATATTTCCCCGGCATGCAAAGCCGGATTTCCGGCATTGGTCTGGCAGGTATCCAGATCAAGGCCGAAGAGGTTCACACCAAAGGCTGGCGCGGCGGGGCAGACGTTCTGCCCATCGGCGGGTTCTATAAGGCGCGGCGGTCTGGCGAAAAGCACGCTTGGGAAGCCCAAACGATGCACATGCTGCAAGAGGCGTGCAACCGCGCGTCGTTCGATCTGTGGAAACAGTATTCGGCGGCAATGCGGGCCAACCCCCCGATTCACATCCGTGATCTGCTGGATATCAAGGTGCTGGGCAAACCCGTGCCGATTGAAGAGGTGGAATCCATCACCTCTATCCGCAAACGCTTTGTCACGCCGGGCATGTCGCTGGGCGCGTTGGGGCCAGAGGCGCATAAAACCCTGAACGTCGCGATGAACCGCATTGGGGCCAAATCCGACAGTGGCGAAGGCGGCGAAGACCCAGCACACTTCCACCCCGAACCCAATGGCGACAATCCATCCGCCAAGATCAAACAGGTGGCTTCAGGCCGCTTTGGCGTGACGGCGGAATATCTGAACGCCTGCGAAGAGCTGGAGATTAAAGTCGCCCAAGGGGCCAAGCCCGGCGAAGGCGGTCAGTTGCCCGGTTTGAAAGTAACCGCGCTTATCGCACGGCTGCGTCATGCCACCCAAGGTGTGACGCTGATATCACCGCCGCCGCATCACGATATCTATTCCATCGAAGACCTTGCACAGCTGATCTATGATCTGAAACAGATCAACCCGCGCGCCAAGGTGACGGTGAAACTTGTATCCTCATCCGGTGTGGGCACGATTGCCGCAGGTGTGGTCAAGGCCAAGGCCGATGTGATCCTGATTTCGGGCCACAACGGCGGCACGGGTGCCAGCCCCGGCACCAGCATCAAATACGCAGGTCTGCCGTGGGAAATGGGCCTGACAGAGGCACATCAGGTGCTGGCGATGAACAACCTGCGCGAACGCGTCACACTGCGCACCGATGGCGGCTTGCGCACCGGCCGCGATGTGGTGATGGCCGCGATGATGGGGGCCGAAGAATACGGCATCGGCACCGCCGCCTTGATTGCGATGGGCTGCATCATGGTGCGTCAGTGCCAATCCAACACTTGCCCGGTGGGTGTGTGTACCCAGGACGCCAAACTGCGCGAGAAATTCACCGGCACAGCAGATAAAGTGGTCAACCTGATCACGTTCTATGCGCAGGAAGTGCGGGAAATCCTTGCCAGTATCGGCGCGCGGTCGATGGATGAAATCATCGGCCGGGCCGATTTGCTGTCACAGGTGTCGCGTGGCTCGGCCCACTTGGACGACCTTGATCTGAACCCGCTGCTGATCTCGGTCGATGGCGCGTCCAAGATCACCTATGACCGGTCCAAACCGCGCAACCATGTGCCCGATACGCTGGACGCGGAAATCGTCAAGGACGGCGCGCGGTTCTTTGAAGATGGCGAGAAAATGCAACTGTCTTATGCCGTGCGCAACACCCACCGCACCATCGGCACGCGGGCCTCGTCGCATATCGTCAAGAAATTCGGTATGCGCAATAATCTGCAACCCGATCATCTGACGGTAAAACTTTCTGGGTCCTGTGGCCAGTCCTTGGGCGCCTTCGCCGTGCAGGGCTTAAAGCTGGAAGTGATGGGCGACGCCAATGATTACGTCGGCAAGGGTCTGTCGGGGGCCACAATCGTGGTGCGTCCGCAGATGATGTCACCGCTGATCGCCTGCGATAACACCATCATCGGCAATACGGTGCTTTATGGGGCCACCGCGGGCTATCTTTATGCCGCAGGTCGCGCGGGTGAACGCTTTGCCGTGCGCAATTCCGGCGCATCGGTGGTGGTCGAAGGTTGTGGGTCGAACGGGTGCGAATACATGACCGGCGGCGTTGCAGTGATTTTGGGCCGGATTGGGGCCAACTTTGGCGCGGGCATGACGGGCGGGATGGCCTATGTTTACGATCCACGCGGCATCGCCGAAGATTTCATGAACCTTGAAACCCTGGTCACCTGCGCCGTCGCCCACCCTTATTGGGAAGCACAGCTGCGCGGCTTGATAGAGGCGCATGTGACTGAGACCGACAGCCGTCATGGTGCTGCGATATTGGCGAACTGGCAGGTTGAACGGGCAAATTTCCTGCAGATATGCCCCAAGGAAATGCTGGTGCATTTGCCCCATCCCTTGTCGGATGAGGCGATAAAAGTTCCGGCAGAATAACCAGCGATGATCAGTCGGGCAGCCTATGCCCTGCCCGACTGGCAAATCTTATCGCTGCAATTCAAGGATGATCGCCGGACTGTTCAGGCTTTCCGAAAGCTCTTCATCCGCCCGGATCATACCGACTCCCGGCGCATAGTATTTGAATTCCCGCAAATCGGCCTCTACGCTGCTGCCTTCAAAGGTTTTGATAACATTCTGAAATGTGCCGCCCGGCCCGCTGATTTCCAGCTCTACCGCCAGAATTTCGGAATAATCCATCGCGTCGTCCGCCGGCGCATGTTCCTGAAACTGTTTCAGCCCAACTGCCGGTGCGCCCGATACTGAAATGCCCGGCAGCGCCCCGTTCACCCCAGCACGCCATGCTGATGTGTTGTCGGTGCCCGTCAGAATTCCCGCGTCATCGTAGCGGAAATTCGTCACATCCTCGCCAAAATACCAAACATTGCCGTCCTTGTCGGCGGCGTAATAGTCAAATGTCCGTTCCACCAGAATGCCACCATCAAAGGCTTCGTCCAATACCAGAACGGTCGGAACGCCCAAAATCACCGGACCGGGGCCTTGCACGGTGATCACCCCAAGTTCGATAATCGGATCACCATCCGTGCGCGTGCCTTTCATTGTATGGCTGGTACCGGGTTCCAGCGGGAAATACGGATTGGCTTTGGGGGCAGCAAAGTTTGCGGCATCAAACACAGGCAGCACCGGGTCAAAAGCAAAGGCTGCAACAGGGGCAGACAGAACACTAAGCCAGACGGCTGTGGGGATCAGGCGTTTCATGGTATGGTCCTTTCATTGGGTGTGATTGCACCCCAAACCATGTGCCGCCTGAACCGATGTGAAAATCCGCCTGACGTCGGATGCCCGCCCCGTATCGCAAAAGGCAGATTGCCGGACTGCCCACGGCAGGGTTAGCTTTGGCCTTGATCGTTTTTATTGTGCAAAGGGACCGCCATGCCCAACACCCGTCTGATACTGCTGATCGGGCTGATCGCTTGTGTTATTCTTGGGCTGACGGCAATTGATCTGATGCGCGAACCGGACTTTCCGCCATTTGGCGAAGTGGCGATAGATCTGGCAGAAAAGCTGATGCTGGTGGCCGCGATGGCGGCGGTGGCCTGGACGGTGCATGGACTGATTGACCTTCGTGCGGATCAACAGGCTTTGAGCAACAACATCACGCGATCCGTGGCACAGGGCGACGTATGGCGTGCGCAGCGGCGCGATGAGATCAAGGCGCTGGGGCTGGCGATCGAGGACCAGTTCCACAAATGGCGGCTGACCGTGGCCGAAACTGATGTTGCCGGACTGATGCTGAAAGGCATGTCACTGAAAGAGATTGCCATCGCACGCGATACATCAGAGCCAACAATTCGTCAGCAAGCACAATCCATCTATCGCAAATCCGGTCTGTCAGGGCGCGCCGAATTGGCGGCCTATTTTCTGGAAAGCCTGTTCGCCACGGCAGAAGATGCCGCACAAACCAGAGCACCCCTTAGCCTGATTACAAAATCAAATCCTGGCCTTTAGGCAACCAGCGGGGCGCTATAAAACGCTCGGCATATCTTAAAGATCCGCGCCCTGACTTGACGGCAGACAAAGCTGTCGCTTTATGGTGCGCAGATGACGGATGCACCTGCCAAAAAAGGCCGCCCGAAAAAAGCGGTCATCGACACAAGTCCGCCGCAGCCAGTTCTGCGGCGCGCTTTGCGCTGGGTTTGGCGCGCTGTTGTCGGGGTTGCCGCGGCCTACGCCACCCTGATCGTGCTGTTCAGCTTTGTTCCGCCCCCCATCAACATCTATCAGATACAAGAAAGCTGGCGTCTTGGTGGCATCCAGAAAGACTGGGTGTCATGGGAAGACATTTCACCCGCCATGGCGCTGTCCGTGGTGGCTGCCGAAGATGCAAATTTCTGCCTGCACTGGGGGTTTGACATTGCCGCCATCCGCGCCGCCGTTGATCAGGGCAGCCAGCGCGGTGCATCGACGATAACGCAGCAAGTCGCCAAAAACACCTTTCTGTGGCATGGACGTTCCTGGCTGCGCAAAGCGATGGAGGCAGTGCTGACCCCGGCGATCGAACTGGTCTGGTCCAAACAGCGCATCCTTGAGGTTTATCTGAACGTCGCAGAATTTGACGAGGGCGTTTTTGGTGTGCAGGCCGCAGCACAGCACCATTTCGGCGTCGATGCCCGCGATATGACCGACACCCAAGCCGCACGCCTTGCCGCCGTTCTGCCCGATCCCAAAGGGCGCAGTGCGTCGAATCCTTCGGATTTTGTCCGCAAACGCAGCCGGTCTATCTTGTCTGGCGCTGAAACCATAGCGGCGGATGGCCGCGCGGATTGTTTTCAATCGGTGGAATAATGCAACGCATCGGTTGAATTTACCCGCAAATAGCTGCACCACACGAATTAAAGAAGATGGTAGAGGACCTGAACCAATGAACCGCCTATACCATGCGCCGCTTTCGCCGTTCTGCCGCAAAGTGCGCCTTACCTTGGCCGAGAAACGTCTGGACGTTGAACTGGTCGAAGAACGCTATTGGGAACCGACACCAGAATTTCTGAAACGCAATCCAGCCGGAAAAGTGCCCGTGCTGCGCATCGAAAACCGGGTGATGAGTGAATCCCAAGCGATCTGTGAATATCTGGAAGAGGCGCATCCAAACCCGCCCCTGATGCCGCGCGACGCCGAAGGACGCTACGAAGTGCGCCGCCTATGTGCTTGGTTTGACGATAAATTCCATGCCGAAGTCACGTCAAAGCTGCTCTATGAACGGGTCAACAAAAAGCTGATGGCGCAAGGCTATCCGGATTCCAAAAACGTGAAATCGGGTGCCGGGCGGATCAAGTATCATATCGACTATCTGGGTTGGCTGCTGGATCAACGCCGCTGGTTGGCGGGCGATGTGATGACACTGGCAGACCTGACGGCGGCGGCGCATTTATCGTGTCTGGATTATATCTCGGATGTAGACTGGAACCGGTCAGCGACGGTGAAAGACTGGTATGCCAAGATCAAATCCCGCCCGTCCTTTCGCACGTTGCTGGCCGATCAGGTATCGGGCTTTCCTCCGCC
>JANNAT010000128.1:0-3760 GCA_031384605.1 Cypionkella sp. | reverse complement strand
CCACGCGCGAAATAGACATGCACACGGCGGTGCCCTCACGTGCCCTGGAAGTGGCACAGGCCATGGGGCCGCTGGAATGATGAAAGAAGTGGATCGCAACATGACCTTCAACGCCTTGGTTGTCGAAAAAAGCGCCGATGGCACCACACAGGCGCGCATAAAACCCCTGTCAGTAGACGACTTGCCCCAAGGGCAGGTTCTGGTGGCGGTTGAGTATTCTACCATCAATTACAAAGACGGTCTGTGCATGGGCACAGGCGGCGGCATGGTGCGCGCCTATCCGCATGTGCCGGGCATTGATTTTGCCGGCCGGGTGCAGGCATCAACCGATCCACGCTATAAACCCGGCGACGCCGTGGTGCTGACCGGCTGGCGCGTGGGTGAGGCGCATTGGGGCGGCTATGCCCAAATGGCGCGGGTGCGCGCCGATTGGCTGGTGCCACTGCCCGCTGGCCTGACCGCGCGACAGGCCATGGGGGTGGGCACCGCAGGGCTGACGGCAATGCTGGCGGTGATGGCGCTGGAAAATCACGGATTGGTGCCCGGCGGTGGCCCGGTTCTGGTGACAGGCGGCGCGGGTGGGGTTGGATCCGCCGCCATCGCGATTTTGGCGCATCTGGGCTACCGCGTCACCGCCGTGACAGGTCGACCTGATCTGGCGCCTTATCTGCGCTCTTTGGGAGCCAGCGATATCATTGCCCGCGACCAGATAAACCAAGCCATCAAACGCCCTTTAGAGGCCGAGGTTTGGGCGGGCTGCATTGATGCCGTCGGCGGCGAGATGTTGGCGCGGGTGCTGGGCCAGATGCAGCTGCGCGCGTCCGTCGCGGCGGTGGGTCTTGCGGGAGGGGCGAATTTTCCCGGCTCAGTCATTCCGTTCCTGCTGCGCGGCGTCAACCTTTTGGGGATTGATTCCGTTTTGCAACCCTATGCCAGCAGAGTTGCGGCGTGGAACCGGATTGTGACTGACCTGCCGCAAGATTTGCTAGACGCGATGATCACGATGGCCCCGCTGTCGGATGTGCCGCACCTGGGCGTGGAAATTCTGGCAGGCAAAGTCCGGGGCCGGATCGTGGTTGATGTGAACGCCTGACGCAAAAAGGAACGACCAGAATGACGATTGATATCATGGCTTTGGGGCTGACCAATATCACCCTTGATCTGCAAAGCGACGGCGTTTTGGTAGCAACCCTGAACCGACCCGAAAAGCGCAACGCGCTGGATGCCGCATCAATCGAAGATTTGATCACGCTGTTTTCGGCGGCCCCCCGCGCCGGCGTGCGGGCCGTGGTTCTTGCGGCCAATGGCGATCATTTCTGTGCCGGCCTTGATCTGGTGGAACACCACAAAGCTGATCGCAGCCCCGCCGAATTCATGCATCTGTGCCTGCGATGGCACGAGGCGTTCAACAAGATGGAATATGGCGGTGTGCCGATCATTGCGGCGCTGAAGGGGGCTGTTGTCGGCGGCGGCCTGGAACTGGCATCGGCGGCGCATATCCGGGTGGCCGACGCGACCACGTATTTCGCCCTGCCCGAAGGCCAGCGCGGGCTGTTCACCGGCGGCGGTGCCACGATCCGCGTGACAAATCTGGTCGGCAAAGCACGGATGATCGACATGATGCTGACGGGCCGGGTCTATCAGGGCCAAAAGGCGGTTGATCTGGGGCTGGCGCAATATCTGGTCGATGGCTCCAGTCTGGACAAGGCGATGGACCTGGCGCGCGCGGCGGCGCAAAACCTGCCTTTGTCGAACTTTGCGATCTGCTCCGCGATCAGCCATCTGACCAACATGCCGGCGATGGATGCCGCCTATGCCGAGGCGGTGGTGGCAGGGGTGGTCAACACCCAACCAGAGGCCCGCGCCCGGCTGGAAGCGTTCGCCAACAAAACTGCAGCACGCGTGCGCCCAAACAGCTGAACCGCGACAGCGGCGGCTTTGAAAAAACATCGACAGGAATCGCCCGATCAGTGCAGCACAAGCTGGCGATTTGATCTGACGCAAGGAACCGCCACAAAAATGGGGCATATCGGCGTCAGTTTCTTTGTTTTGGCGGCGATTGCGGCAACCGTTTTTGAACCCCTTCGCTGGGCGCAAAGCACGCATGCGCTGCTTGACAGGGTAGAAGCCGCGCGCCAACCGGTTCAAGTTTGCCGGTTCAGGGCGGGATGGGTTTTCACGAAAACAGGAATGCCGCGAAAGGCGTATGCGCGTTGGCGACAGGCAGCGATTTGCGGTTCCCTCTAAACCCATCCCGGTTTACTGCGGCAACCGAACTTGTCGGTCTGCCCGTACCCGTTCAACGGTATTTCCCCACCGTGTCAACCGATGGCCACCCAATCATCACCGCCAGCCGGGTGGATCACACCCGCAACTTTACGATGGGGCAAGACACTGATCAGTGGCCACCATTCAGGTCGCGTCAGCACATTGCCACCCGCCGGCCCGGCTTGGTCCGGGACGCGCGCATTGCGATTATGCCGGGTGTGCAGGTTCGGAGGCATGATGCCTGCATTGGTAGCGGGGGGATATTGCATCCGGCCGGTCTGGGGCTGGTCACTTTGATCAAACTGCGCGGCTCGGGTAAGGCTGCGCAAGGCGAATTGATGCGGTTTTTTGCCGAAACCGCGTGGTATCCGACAACATTTCTGCCAAGACTAGGCGTCGTATGGGCGGCGATTGATGATCTTCATGCCCAGGCCACGGTGCAGGACGGCAACCTTAGCCTGACGATGATTTTCAAATTTAGCGATTAGGGTCAACTGGTTGCGGGTCTGGCCAAAGCGCTTGGGCGCATTGTTGGCTGCGACCTTGTTATGACACCGGGGGAAGGCAGGTGGTCGAACTTTCAGGCAAAAGATGGCAAGGTGGTGCCAATGTCTGGCAAAGTGGCATGGCTGCTTCCCGAAGGGCGCAAAGCCTGTTGGCGTGGCATGGTAACGTTGTTGACATACGAATTTTCTGATTGAAAAGTTGTCCGGTCAAAAGACGCCGAAGCGATCTTGTGGTTTCACGACTTGTGGGCTCGGATCTTGCCCAAACAACATTGAAACCAGCTTGCCCTTTCCCCACAGATACACTAGCACCGCTCTTGGAGTGCGGGCGTAGCTCAGGGGTAGAGCATAACCTTGCCAAGGTTAGGGTCGAGAGTTCGAATCTCTTCGCCCGCTCCAGTTTGGACAAACTATATCAAGGCTTTAAGAAGCGCCCTTCGGGGCGCTTTTTGCTTGGATGGCGTCCGGAAATTCATAATCCAAGCAAGTTCCAAGCGTTTGGATGAATGCTGAAGGCGTGAATCGGCGGGGTTTGGCGATGCTTTGCCGACTGGCAGCCCAAGCCGGGCGACCCACGGGTCTGCCTGCATAATCGCGCCCGGACCGCAACATGACCCAAAGCAGGCATAGTTGACCTGCTGCAGCCAAGCAGGCCAGGCGGCCCCGTAGGGTTTTGCGATAGGGGGGAGGCCGAAGTTGAGGCTCCGATCATAAACACGCGCAAAGGCCCTCCATCAGCTCGCAATTGATCCCTTGCGCAAACGGGGAAAACTCTGGCACCCAGGGCGGCAACCACAAAATCCTGGTGACAGCAATCTTCGCCTCTTGTCTTATCCAGAACGCGGCTCTTGTGTGATACTGGAGCCGTTGCCCGGCAGGGCATTTATGCCGGGCAACGGCGAGGGTCGGATCGTTTCCCGCTTGGTCGTGCTGGACCGTGGAGGAGTATGGTCCGCTGCGCGGCAGTGGTTTGCTTGTCAAACCAT
>JANNAT010000127.1:0-31257 GCA_031384605.1 Cypionkella sp. | reverse complement strand
GGCAAAGAGGCCCCGGCGTTCGTGGCCTTGCCAGCACTTCCCGTGAGCAAAGACAATTTGCTGGAGGCGTGGACCCCGCGCCGCGCTGATCACTGCATCATGGCCTTGATGTTATCGGTGGCTTCGGTGGAGTAAACTTGGGTCCACGCCTCCAGCAAATTGTCTTTGCTCACGGGAAGTGCTGGCAAGGCCACGAACGCCGGGGCCTCTTTGCCCAGAAGCGCGTATCCGGCCAGCTTGGCCTCAACCACGCCCGCATCATACGGACGCTGCGCACCAAGACCCTTGATGAAGCCGCCCTGCGCCATGCTGATCGCCACGTTTTCCCCAAGGTCAACTGTGGTGATGATCAGATCATCGCGGCCCGCAGCCCGTGCGGCGGCGATCACGCCCTCGGCGGGCACGTCCCAGACCGCCCAGATGCCCTTGATTGACGGATTGGCCGTCAGCATTGCTCCAGCGGCTTTTTCCGCATCGCCTGAAAAATCCGGTCCGCCGATGCCCTGTTCGTCCACGATCTTGATGTTCGGATAATCGCTGGCAATGGTGGCTTTAAAAGCATCATAGCGCTGCTTGGTCACGAAGAAATCGGCGGCATGGAAGACCAGACCGATATCCCCACCATCCGGCCCCAACGCCTTGGCCATCAGATGTGCCGACGCGACGCCATTGCCATAGTTGTCCGCCGAGACGACCGAGACATAGTCTTTGCCAGCAACAAAGCCCGCCGGCACGTTGTCCATGAACACAAGCTTTGCACCCGCTTCGCCAGCGGCCCGGTAAGCGGCTGCGGTCGCGGTGGGATCAGTGGGGATCGACACGATGATGTCGGGCGCTTGCGCCATGATGGTTTCCAGATCGCTGACCTGCTTTTCGGGTTTGAAGCCCGCATCGGTCACCGCGATCACCTCGATGCCCATGGCGGTGAACTGCGTTTGCAACCCGTTGATCTGGGCGCGGGACCAGTCGTTGCCGCCGTAGTGCATGACGATTGCGGCGGTGGCCCCCATCTCTTTGATCTTGGCCAGTTCCTCGTCGGTCAGAACGACTGTCGAGGGGGCCGAGGGGTCTTCGCCATTCGGGCCTTTTGACAGCACGGTTTCCTGCAATGCGGCCAAGGCAGTATCAGGGTCGGCAAAAGCGGGGGCATTCAGCCCCATAACCAGCGCAAGCGCGGTGGCCGAGCCCATAAGAGCACGTCTGGTAATCATGATGTCTTCCTCCCGGAAAGATGTGGGGTTGCCCCCGATAAAGGACTTGCGGGTTAGCCCGCCAAGGCCCGGTTCAGATAGTTACGACTGATCCGCGCCCCGTCGGCAGGGTCGGCCCAAGCGTCAAGTTCAGTGCAAACCCAGCCCGCAAAGCCCACGTCCTTCATCGCCTGAAGAATGGCATCGGTGGGCACGTCGCCGCGATCAAGCGGGGTAAAGGCGAAGGGCTGTTTCTGAAACCCTTTCAGATGCACATACGAGATGCGCTTCGCGTGATCGCGGATCAGCTGCGCAGGATCGCCGCCGGCAGCAGCCAGATGCGCCGTGTCAGGGCAAAAGTCGATTGCGGTCAGATCGAAGATCTTGGCAACCTCGGCCGGACCCTCGACGATGGTGGACAAGTGCGGGTGATAATGCGCGCGCAAAGACCGGGCATCGGCAATCGCCTTGACCCGGTCCAGCGCCGCGCCCAGCTTGTGATAATCCGTCTCGCGCACTCCATCGAACCGCTTCGCCCCACCCCCCACCACCAGATGCGGCGCACCCAGTTCGGCGGCACGGTCGGCGGCGCGAGTTACACGGGCCAGTTCTTCGGGCAGGATATCGTCAAAGATAAAGTTTCCACCGGCATAGGCAGCAACCAGCGCCAGCCCGTTGTCGGCCAGAAGGCTACGCATCGCCGCAGCACTGTAATCCAGCAGGTTGCCGTCAAACAGCTCAACACCTTCATAACCAGCCGCCGCGATATCGGCACAAGCGCGGTCCATCGCCCCAAAGGTACGATAGCTGAGTTCGGTGATCGAGGTGACCCCCACGGCGTTGCCGCCAAGCTGCCCCCAGCAATTGGCGTGATACGCCAGTTTCCACGCTGCCATCAGAAATCCCCCCCTTTGGTCTGGCGGGGTTTTGCCCACCTGACCGCTCCTCCTCACGACCTCCTCAAGCCGTAGGAATGCTATTACGCCCAGAATCTGTGCAGGTCAATCATATTTCTACTAAAGTAAGCATTCTTTTGCTGTTTTAATGCATAAGTATTTTCTTGAACCACCAAATGGACCCAACTATCTGTGTGAATACAGATCATAGGAGCCGCTTTTGTCGCCATATGCTGCCGAAACCGCCGAATCGCCCCGCTCGCGCGGGAAAGGTCGTCCGCGCACCAGCGAGACGGCAGCGCCCTCGCTTGTTGAAATCCTGAACCTGATCCGCAGCGAACGCGCGACCACCCGGCAGGCGCTGGAGCGCGAAAGCGAATTGGGGCGGGCCGTGGTGGCGGACCGGCTGCAGATGCTGTCCGATCTTGGTCTTGTCGATGAGACGGAACTTGGGCTTGCCACTGGCGGGCGCGCGCCGCGCCTTGTGCGCTTTTCGGCCCGGCGCGGGCTGGTGCTGGTGGCGACACTGGACCAGACGGCCATCGGCGTGGGCGTATCCGACCTGTCGGGCAACCTGTTGACCGAACACCATCAGGCCGCAGACCTTACAGCCCCGGCCTCGCAGCTTGCCGGACGGCTGGCGGCCTTGTTCCACTGGTGTCTGGAGCGTCATACAGCCCCAACCGGGCCATGGGGCATTTCGCTGTCAGTGCCCGGAACCGTTCCTCTAATGGGCGACGGCGCTTTCATGACCTCTACCCCCCCCGTTTTGCCCGCCTGGGAAGACTTTCCGCTGGTCGAGACCCTGACCCGCCAGTTCGGCGTGCCGGTCTGGCTGCGATCCAGCGTGGAAACCATGACCATGGGAGAGTTGCACGCCGGGGCGGGTCTTGGACTGCGTTCCATGCTGTTCATCAAGGTTGGCCGCCGGATCGGCGCAGGCATTGTCTGCGACGGACAGCTTTATCGCGGCGCGCAGGGGGCGGCTGGCCTAATCGGGGCGCTGCCTGTCACCTCGGGCGGAATGAATGGCACGCTGGACATGATGGCCGGCTCTGACATGATCCAGCGCGAAGGCCGTGCTGCGGCAGAGTCGGGGCGCAGTCCGATTCTGGCGGATCTGTTGCGACGCAGTGGCGATATCACCCCCATCGAGGTGTCGCAGGCCGCGCAGATCGGTGATCCCGCCGCTGCTGCGATTTTGTCCACATCCGGGCAACTGATCGGGCAGGTCGTGGCCACTTTGGCCAATGCGCTGAACCCTGATGTCATCGTGTTGTCGGGCATGCTGGTGCAGACCAATGACATCTTGCTGGCGGGGATCCGGGAAGCGGTTTATGGCGCGTCCCACCCGTTGGTGACGCGCGATCTGCGCATCATCCGCTCGCAGATGGGCAGCTCAGCCGGGTTGGTGGGGGCTGCGCGCGTGGCCTCTGAGGCGCTCTTTGCGCCTGCCTTCCTTAAAGACTGGATCATTCAGGGCAAACCGACCCTGCATCCCGATTTCGCCGCCTTTCGCGCACGCGCGGACGATGCCGGGGTGCCGCAATCGGTCGCAGCGCCGCCATCCGTGCAGGAAAGGAGTTGACCATGACCATTTCCGGACTTGGGCCCCACGGCGAACGGGCTGCTCCGCCTGAACGAGTCAGCCTGCTGCCCGAGGATATCGCCGCCGTCAAGGTGGTAACAAGACGGGTGGCCATCGTGCTGCATACGCTGGACGGCGATTGGACCCGGCTGCAGATTTCCGGCATGTTGGGCATTTTCGGTGATTGCGGTGTGGTCGTCACTGAGGTGGTTGATTGCGGGTTTTCAGCGGATCGGCAGGTGGCCGAACTTGATCGGCTGATCGCCGCGAAACCGGATGCGATCATCGCCTTACCTGTGGCAAACGAACAGGTTGTGGCGGCCTTCAGGCGGGTATCGGCGGCGGGTATCCATCTGGTGCTGCTTGAAAATGTGCCGACCGGCCTTTTGCCCGGTTCGAATTACACCTCGCTTGTATCGTCAGATAATTTCGGTCTGGGCCGGATGGCGGCGGCGGGGCTTGCGCCTTATCTGGCCCAAGGGACGGCAGTGGGCGTGCTTGGCTTTGCCGCTGATTTCTTCGCCACCAACGAGCGTGAGATTGCTTTCACCAACTGGATGCAGGCGAACCGGTCTGACGTGCAAACCCATGTGCTGCGGTTCGGCGCGGTGAATGAGGCGGCCGATCTGGCCGAGCGGCTGATCGCGGATCACCCGAAGATTTCCGCGTTCTTTGTTGTTTGGGACACACCTGCAATGGCGGTATCAACCCGGCTCGCGGCCGCTGGCCTCCCGCTTGCGATGGCGACCGTCGATCTTGGCGAAGACGTCGCCATTTCTTTGGCAGCAGGCAAACCTTTTGTCAGTGTTGCGGCCCAACAGCCCTTTCAACAAGGCGTTGTTGCCGCCCGGACGACTATTCTTGCCCTGCTGGGCCGCACAATTCCTGCCTGGATCGCCTTGCCCGGAATCCCCGTGGCGCGCGATAACGTGGCCGATAGCTTTCAGATCATCTGGAGAAAACCCGCCCCGCGCGAGGTTTTGCGCCTGCTTGGCCTGACACAGTGAATGAACCGCCCAAATAACACCCGAAGCTGATTTCCCGGAAGGTGAATACCCCGCAGTCCCGACGAAAGGCTGCTTCGGTGAGCCACGCCGCATCGGCAGGTCGGTCGATCAACGGCAGCTATGGGCCGAGTAAGTCGTTCAGGCGATGCCTCCCCCCCGGCATGGTTCCTGCCCGGCGACGTTTCTATGCGGGGGGGGGCACAGCGCGGCGTATCGCTGGCGGCAGGCATTTTCACCGGAGAATCGAGGCGGAAGCCACTTGGCGGAGGCTGGCCAAGCCGGAATCCACCCCTGCAATGTGACAACCCAAGCCAAGAGAGTGCCGCGCCACCGGGCGCGGCACCTGCATCGGAAAGGTCAGGCCCGACCGGTGTGTTTGTTCGCCCTCGCTGAAAGCGCTGTCGGTGCTCTGGCGCAGCAGGCTGACGTAATGGTTCAGGCTGCCGACGTGGCCCCAGTTGATCTCGTCGGGGTGGGTGTCGAAATGGCCGTCGCTGAGGGTCTTCAGGCGTTCCAGCATCGCGTCGATCTCAATCTTCGCAGCGAGGAAAGCGTGCAGGGCGGCTGTATTGTCTGTGGTGCGGCGGGTGGTCATGGCGGTGCTCCTGTTCAGCGGGTGCCGGCGTGGCCAGCGGCGAAGGCGGCTTCCAGCGCGGCGCGGATCGACCAGACCGCGACATCGTGGAAGTCGAGGCGCGCGCACGCACACCTGTTGCGGGTTTCCAGCGTCTCAAGGCGAAAATGCATGTCGGCGATTTCCAGCAGCAAAGCTTCGCTCGGGGCTTTGACGGTGGCGGCAGTCTTGGTAGTCGTGGCGTGGTCTCCGGGGGTGATTTGCATCGTTTTCGTGTAATCAGATTCGCTCTTTCCCGAAGTGTAATCAACTTAATAAAAAGTAATATCATTGCTTTACGTGAGGCGTACGACAGCATGTACGGGATGAGCGCGCGGGAATACTCCAGCCATTCCGGCCTGTCGCGCGGAGCCATACAGAAGGCCCGAAAAGCCGGGCGGCTTGTGGTTTTCGGCGATGGGACAATCAACGCAGCGGCTTCAGACGCGCGGCGGTCGGACATGACCGACCCGGATCAGCAGCGCCGATCGACCGGTGGCGATAGCGGATTTTCCGGCTCGGCTGACAGTTCGTCCTATCTGAAGGCTCGCACCGCCCAGACGGTGTAACAAACGCAGGAACGCCAGCCGGCAATTCAAAAGAATAAGGGCACGCTGGTTGATCAGGCACGGGCGGAGGCGCTGGTGTTCCGGTTGGCGCGGCAGGAACGCGATGCTCGGGTGACATGGCAAGCCTGCGTGGCGGCGCTGATGGCCGCACAAGTGGCGGCAGAGGTGGAAAAGCAATCGGGAAAACCGGTGATGATCGAGGCCGCGCTTCTGCAGAGGGTGCTGGAAACCCATGTCAGAGAACAGCTCGTTGCCCATGCAGACCTCGGCGTCTCCTTGGGGTGATAACGACAATCTGACCGCCAACCTAGACTTCGGGTTTGACGGCGCCGAGGATCTGCTGCGGACCTGGCACCGGGCCATGCGCCCGGACCCGGACCTGACGATGCCGGAATGAACCGATCAGCATCGCTGGTTGTCGTCGCGTGCCAGCGCGGAACCGGGGCGGTATCGCACGGCCCGGACGCCCTCCTACTTGCGCGAAATCATGGACGCCCTGTCACCTCGCCCTCCAGCCCAGCGCATCTCGTTCTTGAAGGCGGCGCAGGTCGGTGCCACCAAGGCAGACAACCACTGGATCGGTTTTGTGATCCACCATGCGCAAACAAGCAGCTTATGGACATGATGCCGAATGCCAATATTGCTATTGCTGAGTGATGCAGTTCCTTCGTTGCGCATTCAAAAAGACAGAAGAATACTTCAAATCGTTTACGCAAACTCTCTATTGGATTAGCAGGGGTGCATGCTGCCGTATCTTGGTTCACAATTCGAACCATTGGAAAATCTTTCTGACACGGCAAATTCGGCTTAATCCCTGCGCATAATCATCACTGGCACACGGCAGTATTGGGCGACTTTCTGGGCAACGCTGCCGAACCGGAAGGGGCCGATGGAAAAGCCGCCCCGGCTGCCCATGACAACCAGATCGATCTGGGCTGCCTCTGCCTCACGGGCGATCACGCTGTGGACTGGCTGGCCTTCTGCAAACCGCATCACCCCGTCCACGCGCAGCCCTTTGTGGCGGACCAAATCCACTGCCGCCAGCAGCAGCTTTTTAACATGCGACCCATCAGCCCGCTCGATCCGCCGTGTGTGCAAGGAAAGGTGAAAGTCCCAAGGGTGAACATCTTCGACCACAAACAGCAGCCGCAGCCGCGCATCGGCGTCCGTCGCAATTCTGATCGCTTCGCCAAGCGCGCGCCGCGAATGGTCAGTGTCGTCCAGCGGTACCAGAATGCGGTGATACACCGAAAATAACCCCTCGCCACCATGCGTGGCGAGGCCGAGTGTTGCCTCACACCGGACGGATTGTCCAGTGTGCCCGCACTGGTTCCCGCAGGTCAGTCCGCCTGCGCCAGTTGTGGGCCGTCGGCGGCCAGCGGTTCCATAGCGATGCGGCTGATGTCCAGCCGTGCCGCCAGCGCAGTGACCGATCCTGATGTGATGTTGATCAGCGGCATCGGGAACAGACCAATGGCCAGAACCAGGGCCAGAACCGCGCCCATCGCAAAGGTTTCCCGTCCGTTCAGATCGCGCAGTGCCGCGACCCGGGGCGAGGAGGGCGGGCCAAAGAAGGCGCGCTCGTAATACCACAGGAAATAGCCCGCACTTAACACCACGCCAATCACCGCAACCGCCGCCAGCAGCCAATGCGCCTGAAACGCGCCCAGCATGACGGCGAATTCGCCGTAAAAGCCGCTGGTGCCGGGGGTGCCGATGGTGGCCAGACCGATGGCGAAGAAAAAGAACGCCAGTCGCGGCACATAGCGCGCCAGCCCGCCGAAGGCTGACAGCTCGGTCGATCCGGTGCGCCGGTGCAAAGCGCCCGCCAGAAACATCAGCGCGGTCGAGGTCAGCCCAATGTTCAGCATCATCATCAGGCTGCCTTGCAGGCTTTGCATGTTCAGCGCGAACAGGCCCAGCAACACCAGCCCGACATGGCTGACACTGGCAAAGGCCAACAACCGGCGCAGGTTCATCTGTGACAGCGCGATCACCCCGCCATAAAGGACGGCGAATACCCCCAGCCACGTCATGATCGGTGCCCAGGCAATGCTGGCCTCGGGCAACAAAGGCAGCACAAGGCGCAGCATGCCATAGGTGCCAAGTTTCAGCCCGACGATCAGGATCGCCATGCCAACCGGCCCTTCCATCAGCACCGTGGGCATCCAGGTATGGAACGGCGGCACCGGCGCTTTAACGGCAAAACCGGTAATCATCAGGATGAAGATCAGGCCTTGGGATTCAAACGGCACCGGCACTTTCAGCAATTCGACAAAGTTGAAATTGCCCCCCTCCGGGGCCAGACCCGCCGCCATGGCAGTGGCATAGTTGCTGCCAAGAATGGCAATCGAAATCAACAACGGCGCAGAGCCCACCAGCATGTATGTCACGTATTTGATCGCCGCATAGTGGCGTTGTGGACCGATTCCCCACAGCTTTATCAAAAAGTAGGACGGGATCAAAATCAGTTCCCAGAACATGAAGAACATCAGCAGATCAAGGGCGCAGAAGATTCCCATGGTCAGCGCCATGAACAGCAGGATGTTTTGCCAGTAGAACCGGCCCTGCCCGGTGCCGCCCGCAGGCGAGAACAGCAGCGCAAGCAGAATGACAAAGGCCGTCAGCGGCAGGAACAGCACGGAAATGCCATCCACCCCCAGATGATAGGCCGCGCCGATCAAGGGCATCCAGAGCCCGGTTTCGACAAACTGGATGTCCGCCGTGCCGGGCACAAATCGCCACGCTACCAGTAGGGCCAGCGCCAGTTCAAGGCTGCAAACCGTCAGCGCCATCGCCCGCTGTTCGCGTTCGCTGCGCACAAATTGCATCAGAACAGCGGCAAGGATCGGCAAGCCGATCAGTATACTCAGGATCGGAAAGCCGATTTGATCAGAGGCAAGGATCTCGTTCATGGGGTGGTGCCTTCCTGAGCCAAAGTGAGTGGTGGCGATGTGGTGTCGATGGCCGCTGCGGCAGGCACATCACCCTTGGCGACGCGGGCTTCAATAGCCGCGATTGATCCGTTCATCGTCTGCAGAAACGGCGTGGTATAAAGGCCGATCCAGAAGATCACCGCCACCAGCGTGGCCGCAATCAGTTTTTCATTACGCCCCAGATCAAGGAACCGGGCGCGCTCTTGCCCTTCTACCTGTGCGGCATCGCCCAGAAAGGCGCGCTGATAGAACCACAGGAAATAGGCCGCCGTCAGCAGCGTGCCCATGCCCACCGCCACCGCCATCAGCCAATGCTGCTTGAATGCGCCCAGCATCACCAGATGCTCGCCGTTAAAGCCGCTGGTGCCGGGCATACCGACGCCCGCCAGCCCGATGATCAGAAAGCTGAGCCCCATCGCCGGCGCTGCCGCCTGCAACCCGCCCATGCGGGTCACCTCGGGCTGGCCCATCCGGGTGAACAAGAAGCCCGCGATAAAGAACAACCCTGCCCCGGTGATGCCAAGGTTCAGCATCTGCAACAAGCCACCCTGCAAGCCCTGAAAGTTCAGCGAAAACAGGCCCAGCATCACAACGCCCATATGGCTGAGGCTGGCGAAGGCCAGCACCCGGCGCAAGTTGGTTTGCACCAGCGCAATCAGCGCGCCGTAGATCATGCTGATCACGCCAAGGGTGGCCAGCAGCCAGTAATATTCCTGCGACGCATCCGGCAGCAGCGGGATGACAAAGCGCAAGAAGCCGTAGGTGCCCAGCTTGATCCCCACCAGAAACACCCCGATACCAACAACCGGCCCCTGTTCCAGCACCCGTGGCATCCAGGTGTGGAACGGAAACAGTGGGGCTTTGATCGCAAAACCAAGGCAGAGTATGAAGAAAATTACCGTCTGGGTCTGATCAGGCGGGGTGGCAGTCAGCAAGTCAATATAGTTGAACGACAGGGCGCTGCCCGCCGCACTGGCATGTTTGGTGGCCATCAGCACGATCGCCACCAGCACCGCCGCCGAGGCCAGCGCCATGTGGATCAGATAGCTGTTGGCCGCCGCCCGCCGTTGCCCGCCGGTGCCCCAGCGGGTGATCAGGACATAACTTGGCACGATCTCGATGGCGAAGAACAGCCAGAACAGCATCAGATCGACTGCCATGAAGGCACCCATCATCGCCGCCTCAAAGGCCAGCAATGCCGCGAGATAGCCGCGGATGTTTTCCTTGACCGATGCATCGGCATAGATCATCGCCAACAGCGACAGCACCGCCGTTGCCGGAATGAACAGCATCGAAATGCCATCTACCCCCAGATGATAGCTGATCCCCAGACCGGGCATTGGCCCGATCTGTTCGACGAATTGCAAATCAGAGCTGCCGGGCACAAAGTTGAACCAGACGAACCCGGCAAGCGCCAGTTCGGCGGCACTGGCCCAGATGGCGATTCTGGTGGCGGCCGCGTCATCCTTGATCATCATCAGCACCGCCGAGGCGATCAGGGGCAAGAACAACAGCAGGCTGAGGACTGGAAAACCGATCTGGTCGCTGGCGAAAACCTGTTCAAGGATCACGAGACTACTCCCCACAAAAGACCGGAAATGGCTGCCAGGACCAACGTGCCCACGACCAGCGGACGCCCCAGCAGTTCCTCGATTTCATAAAGGATCGACCCCAGCGCACCGCCGGTCTGCGACACGCCCTTGTTGATACCCACGTCAAAGATGTTGTGTTCGACCCATCCCGAAATAACCGCCGCGCCATCGGTTGCGGATCCGATTAATCCCTGGCCCTGAGCGATGACACTTTTTTCAAACAGGGCCGACGACTGGGCGGCATAGGTTGTGATGGCACCGATGAACCCCGCACCGTCGGCCCCGCCCGGCTGTTCAACAAGGCCAGAGTCGCGGCTGATTGCAGTGGTCAGCCATGGCAGAAGGCCGCTGCTGCCCGAGTCGGGATTGGCCCCCAACAAGGGCTTTGAATTTGCGGCAGCCCCGACGGAACCTAGCGCCCCGGCGATGCCCGCCGCCCGCGCCGCCAAATAGCGTTTCTCCCATATTGCTGCAGCACCGCTGATCCGACCGGCAGCGGCCGGGGCACCGACAATACGGTCAATGATCCGCGCATCGAAGCGGTCTAGTTGCTGCCCAAGTCGCACAGCCCCGCCCACGATGACCAAATGGTAAAAGTCATCCAGCCAGAACCGGCGCATCGCGGCGGCGTAAACCCCGCGCGCCCGGATCAGGCCCAGCCCCGGCACTTCGGCGCGAAAGCGGTCCATGAACAGCGCCGCGACCCAGGCCGAAATCATCAAAAGGCCAATCGCCGCGACCACCAAAAAGCTAAGCGAAGATTGGCTGGCCGCAGTTTCCGACAGGCTGACCACAGGCGCAAGGAAACCCGCGAACCACGAATTCATCAAACCCCCCGGCAAGATTCCGAAGATCAACCCTGCCGCCAATGCGCCGCCAAGTGTGATCACCGGAACGGCCACAGGCGGGCCTGCACGACTTTTCAAGACCGGATGGTCATGCTGATGCCCATGATCTTGTTCAAAAGTGTGATGCGCAGCTGAAGTGTCACCGGCCGAATGGGAACTGTCGTGGGCCGCGCCGCCAAAGATGCGCCGGGTGGCGCTGACTGCGTAGTAAAGCGTGGTAAACGCTGCCATCAGTCCCGCTGCGGCCAGCACATAGACGGAAGCTGACAGCCCCGTGGCCCCATCAAGGCCAAGCACACCAGCACCGAACGGATAGGCAATCAGCCCGATGCTGCCGACCAAAATCAACCAGAATACCACCGGCACCGGGGTTGGACGCCGCTCGACCGCCGTCGTATCGGGGAAGGTGTGGAAATAGTGCAGGATCGACGGCGCGGTCAGGAACAGGAAGGTTTTCAGAAACGCATGCGCCACCAGATGGAAGATTGCCACCGGATAGGCCCCCAACCCGCAGGCCACGAACATCAGCCCCAACTGAGTGGTGGTCGAGGCGGCAAGAATGCCCTTGATGTCGGAGATGGTCTTGCCGACGGTCGCGCCATACGCCGCCGTCAGCGCGCCGACAATGGTGACCACCGCCAGCGCAATCGGGGCCATGTCAAAGATGCCGTGGCTGCGGGTGATCATATAGACCCCGGCGGTAACCATGGTGGCCGCATGGATCAACGCCGAAGATGGCGTCGGCCCTTCCATCGCCTTGGCAAGCCAGGTGCCCAGCGGCAGTTGCGCCGATTTGCCGATTGCACCGGTCAACAGGCACAGCCCGATCAGCGTGGCGGTGAAGGTGTCGATCTTGCCCAGATTGGCAAACACCTCGGTATAGGCGACCGAGTTGAAATTGGTGGCAATCAGGAAGATGCCGACCAGAAAGCCCGCATCGCCGACCCGGTTCATCACAAAGGCCTTGGTGCCCGCGCGCGCCGCCGATTTACGTTCATAATAATGCCCGATCAGCAGGTAGGAACATAAGCCAACCGATTCCCAGCCAAGGAACAGCATGATGTAATTGTTGCCCATAACCAGCACCAGCATGGCAAAGACAAACAGCGCCAACGCACTGAAATAGCGCGAGAAACTGCGGTCATTATGCATGTAGTTGATCGAGAACATGGCAATCAGGAAACTGAACCCGGTGACCACCAGCATCATGACCCCCGACAGCGCGTCGATCAGAAAGCCCATATCCACCGACATCGAGCCGACCGAGAGCCATTGGTAAACGATCACCTCGCGCGGGGTCGGATCAGACAGGATCTGGGCGAACACCCAGATCGCGCCCAGAAAAGACGCAAGCAACGTCATCCAGGTCAGTTGTTGAACCTTGCGCCAGCCCCAAAAGCGTTCGCCCGCGACAAGGTTCACGCCGTTGGCCAGGGCTGCAAAAAGCGGCAAGGCGACAATCAGAATGACGACCGTATTGAAATCTAGCATGGGATCGTCTCCTTCAATGTGTCCAAGGGCGGGTCGGTTCAGCGATCCGCGCAGGGGGCAGGAATTTTTCATATTTGCCTTTGAACCAGGCATAGCTGTCGGGAACATCCGGGATCGGCGTCAGCGCCGTGTCATCCCATTTCTCGAACCCCACCCCCGGCACGAACTGGTTCAGCTCGCCGGTTTCGGGGTCATGCGCGATCAGGATCACCCATTCGCCGTTCAGCAGTTCCTGAATGCCGGGCTGGCGGCCGTAAATCTCGCCCAGCACCGCCATCGGCGCATCGACGATCAGGTTCAGGCGCATCGCCTCATGCACTTCGGTCATCTGTTTTGGCAGGCCGGTGCGCAGATCGCTATGTGCACCTTCCATGACGCCGATCAGCCCGGTCACGTTATGCGGCACCTTGGTGTCGCTGCCGTAGACCTTGGTATCCACGGTCGAGAAGTAATATTCCAGATTGATCCCCGCCCCCACCGGCCCCACCGCCAGCAAGATGCGCTCCAGAATCTTGCCCGTTGGATCGGTGTTCGGATCATAGGAAATGATGAAAGGGCGGCGGTCAAAGAACACGCCCTGGGTGATGCCCCTACGGCCAACGACGGCAAAGGCATTGGTCGCGTGGCCCCATTCCGGGCGCACCTGACTGAAATCATAGGCGCGGTGATGGGCGTGGTGATACGACGCCTCCAGCGAGGCATCCTTGGGGGCGCTGGCAAAACGGCGGCAGCGTTCACGGGCCGCCCGCATGCTGGCCTGATAGAGATCCGCCTTGACCGCCGCATAGCGGTCGCGCAGATGCGCCGGCACATCCTCCTCATCAAAATAGGTCACCAGATCCGACGCGGTATTATGTGAGGCACCGATGAACCAGGTGTCGTCGGGGATGATGATGCCGCGTTGCAGCAGCAACTCGCGCACCGATGCAGTATTTGCCATCGCCGCAACCGCCCGCGAATTGGGCGCGCCATGCTTGCCACCGCAAGCCCCGCAATCATGGGCGTTTTCATGCGGGTTGTTCTGGCTGTTCGAGCCATGCGCGCAGAACACCACGATTGGCGCGAAATAGCTGATCATGCCGGTATTGCGCAACAGGCCTTCGACCCGGTCGGCCTGTTCGACATGGGTAAAGCCGTCGCCCGCCGCCCCGCCTTCGGGCCGCGTCAGCGCCAGATGGGTCTTGACCCCCGGCACAAAGGCCGCATGCGCCGCCTTGACCCCGGCAAAATACCGCACCGGAAAGAACATCCGGCCGATCAGCGGCAAGGCGGTCAGAAAGCCCACCAGATCAATCAGGAAATAACTTCCCAGCGCGTTGCGTTTGGTTTCCCAGAACGAATCGTGGAACACCTCCAACCACTTTGAGCGGCGCTTGTGGCCCGGCAGATGCAGCTTTTCGTCAATCGGGCGGGCCACTTCCAGCACCTTGTGGGCCGGGGTGACAACGGCAGGGCAAAGCGGCGTCACATGATGCTCGTCAAGACCGGAATAGTTCATCGCCACACCAAAAAACCCAGCCGCGCCAAGGGTTTCGTGATCTGGATCAAGCTCCTCGTAATGGCGGTGAATCGATTCCTCACGCTCGTCGATGCAGAATACCACCTGCGATTTTGGACGCCTTGTGCGGGTCATCCAGCGCCCGTTGCCGCGGTTCAGCGCGATGGCATTGCAGATCTCGTCGCGGTAATTGCGTTCAAACGCATGCAGCCAGACCGGGCCATGCGCATCGTCGGGAAAGCCATCAAGGCAGGCGATCAGCGCATTAGCCTCTTTTTGCGACACAGCACCCACCGCAGCCGCGTCCAGCCCCAGAAACTGCGCCAACTGGAACAGCCGCCAGCTTTTGTCGCCCGCCTCGCGCGCAGCGAATTCGGTTTCATGATGCAGCCAGGCCATGTCGGCAAGGTTCTTCCAGCCATCGGTTTCCTCGCGCCCGGCAGAACTGCCTTCCGCGGCCAGCGCACGGGCCTGTTCGGCCAGATGGTCGGGCAGCGCGCCCGAAAACAACAGTTTGCGCACCAGATACTCCGACAGGTGGGTGCTGAAATACTGTTTCAGATCGGCAATGCCTGGGTGCAATTGCCACGCTTTGCGGCACGACCGGATCAGTAACTGGTTCTGGTAAAACAGCCGCACGGCCAGATACTGCATCACATCAATCGGAAAGGCCTGTTGTTTGGAATAGCCGGGATGGGTCTGGCGCCAGAACACCATGCCCGCCCAGCCTTTCAGGTTGACCAGAAGCCTGCCACAATAATCATACCAATGCGCCTCGGGCACGCCCAGCGATTGCAACTGAGCGATCACCGCATCCACCGGCACCACCGGCAGATGATGCACCGCATCGCGCCAGCCGGTCAGCCCGTCAAAATCAAAGGTCCGGTCATGCACCACCAGATTGCGCCAGGATTCGTAAAAGCCCAGCACCCGCCCCGGCAGATGCCACGCCGCCAGCCCCTCGTCCAGAAACGCCGAACATAGCCCGATCATGTAATCATTGACCCGTTCCAGCAGGTTCTCGCCGGTCAGCGTCTGCAACAGATCGGCATGGCTTTTGCCTGCGGTCAGCGAGGCAATGTCGCCGTCCAGCAGCGCCTGCGCGTGATCACGCATCCTTAGGCGCGGATCGCAAGCCTCGACCCTGCTCAGCGCCGCCTCTGCGGCATCGGTCCCGCCCGAGGATTGCAGGGCCAGCAGCGCCTCGAACCCGCGCCGGTTCAACCGTGTCTCCCCCAGATCATGCAGGATGATCCAGCACAGATGCGCGCGGTCCACCGCGTCCTGCGGCGGCGTCTCAGTCGCCCCCAGCCCATCCAGTTCCGCCTTCACCACAGCGGCGATTTCGGCCCGCAACGCGGCATCCAGCGGCACTGGTGGTCCGCCCCAGCGTTCCATCGCAAGGTATTTTTCAGCAATATCCTCAGCCGAGCCGGTGCTGGCGTCACGGTCCTGCAAATTGAAGGCGTCAAGCGGTGAGAACGGGTCGCGCAAGCCAAAAGGGGCCAGCGCGGCCGCCCACAGGCCCATGGCGGCAAATTCTTCAAGATTGGCGGTGAAATGGTCAGACAGGCTGTCAAGATCGCCTGCAATGTCGAAATGCCGCCGCACATGGCGCGACACGGCCTGCTGTTCGGCCTCTAGCCACAGCCCGATGGCCTGATCCATGAACTGTGCGGGGGCGACATCGTGAACAAGGGTTGCGACCAGCGCCTGATAAGACACCCAGTGTTCGGGCAGCACGCGCAGATCGCGGATGGTTTCCATCGGGCTTTGGCGTGCCTGACGCCCGGCCAGAAGGCTGTTGGTCACCTCGCGCCGGATATGGTCGATCAGATCGACGTTGAAATGACCCTGCACCCATTCGGCAAGGGTTTGATCCGCCCCGATCCGGGCACGGGCGCGGGCCAGATCGGCGGTGGCGCTTTGCAAAAGGGCACTGCGTGCCTCGTTCGGTAAATCGTCGCGGAACTTTCGGGTGGCGTGATCTTCCTCGGCGGCAAAGCGTAGTTCTGCTGCCGGCACCGCGTCAAGACCACGGGTCAGATGCAGCCGCATCACCTGTCCACTGGTGATCGTAGCGCCGCCCGCTTTGGCCAGCGCTGTGTCCAACGTTAAATCCTTGCGCCCGGCCATCACCCGGTCAAGGTCGCGGTCAGCGATACGCCCGGTTGCATAATGTTTGCGGTAATCGGCATTCGGCAGATAACCTTGCCCGCCCATGAATTCCTTGGCGCGGGTGATTGCTGCCTCAAAATGTTGTTTTTGCAGGCCCAACAGGGTGTTGTTGTGCACGAAGGTCACACTCATCGGGCCCTGCTCGGACAGCATATGGCACAGATGATCCACCTCATGGCGCAGATGGTCGCGGCTTTGCTGGGCGATCATCCCCCGGCTGCGGGGGGCGTCGCCGTTACTGGCAACTGATTGCATTGACTGGTTCATTTCGTGATCTCCGCAATCATTGGGGCTACGGTGGAGTTGATCAGGGTCAGCACCGGGCTGGGGAACACCCCGATCAGAACGATCAACGCAATAAGCGGCAGCGCCGCCACAAGGTGCAGGCCGCGCATATCTTGCAGACGTGCCCAGCGCGGATCAAGCGGGCCGGTGAACATCCGCCCGATGGTGCGCAGGCTGTAAGAGGCGGTCACCAGAATGCCGATGCTGGCGATCGCCACATAAAGCCCCCAGCGTTCATAGGCCCCCAGAATCGCGTGAAATTCGGCGATGAACCCGGCCAAGCCCGGCAGCCCCATCGAGGCCAGCAGGGCGATCGACATCATCACGCCATAACGCGGGATCTGGCGCGACAGGCCACTGAATTCGGTGACATCGCGGGTTTTTGCCTGATCATAGAGAAAGCCGATCAGCAAGAACAACGCCGCCGTGATGATGCCATGCGTCACCATCTGCAACACCGCGCCGGTAAAGCCGGTCACCGTCAGTGCGGCAATGCCGACCAGCACAAAGCCCATATGGCTGATCGAGGAAAACGCCACCATCGCCTTCAGGTCGGTCTGCCGCCAGGCCATCAATGCGCCATAGACAATGTTGATCAGACCCAGCGCCAGCAGGATCGGCAAGAACCACTCCAGCCCCTGCGGCAACAGAACCCCGGCCCGGAACAACCCATAAGCACCCATCTTCAGCAAGATGGCCGACAGGAACATACTGACCGGAACCGGGGCCTCGACATGCGCCAGCGGCAGCCAACCATGCAGCGGAAAGGCCGGAATCTTGACTGCCATGCCAAGTAGAAACCCCAGGAACATCAACGCCTGCAACTCAACCGCCCAGCCGGTATTGGCGCTGGCCATCTGGGCCATATCAAAGCTGTGTGCAGGCGAATTCACGTAAGCCGCGATGATACCCAGCAACATGAAGATCGACCCGCCAAGGGTATAAAGGAAAAAGCTAAGGCTGGCCGGACCCTTACGCGCGCCGCCCCAGATACCGATCAAAAAGAACATCGGCACCAGCGTGATTTCCCAGAACATATAAAACAGGAACCAGTCCTGCGCCGCAAACACCCCCAGCACCGCGGATTCCAGCAGCAGGAACCATGCGAAATAAGCCTTGACGCTTTCGGTGACCGAGGCCGACGCCAGCAGACAGATCGGGGTGATCAGCGTGGTCAACAGCACCATCGACAGCGAAATCCCGTCCACCGCCAGCGCATAGGACATGCCCATTTCAGGCACCCATTGCAGCTTTTCGGCAAATTGTAGCCCGCCCGAGGCCAGATCGAACTTCAGCGCCAGAGTGCAGGCCAACAGGAAGCTGAGGCCCGATGCCGCAAGGGCGATCCAGCGGATCGGCTGCGCCTGCTCTTTTGGCAGGAACAGGATCGCCAGTGCGCCCAGCAGCGGTAGCCATACGATAAGGCTTAGTAGGCCCATGATCTCACTCCCCCAAGGATCAGGTTATTGGATCGGTGTTGCGGCGGGGCGCAAAATGCATCCCGCCGCAGCGACCATTTCAGGCGCGGATCAGCGCTGATACCGCGCTGTGCGATGTCGGTGTCAATCTGCCCTTGCCGACTTCGCGGACCGTGCCCCCAGTGCGGGAATATTCCCCGTCAAAGTCATGGAACCGCTCGTTCACAGTGTGATCCATGTAGGTCACACCATTATAGTCGACAGTCAGTTCCTTGCCCGGAGGCAACCCATCCAACACGCCACGGGTGCCCATGAAGTTCGAAAAGATGTGGGTGCCCGACAGTTTCAGCGTCACCGTGTCGCCGCGGCCATCAATCTCGGTCTGCGATTTGCCGAAGTTCTTAGTGCCGCCGCGCACGATGTTGACGATCATCGCCACGATAACCCCGGTTGCCACGCCAACCAGCAGGTCGGTGCAAACGACGACAATCGCGGTCACTACCATATAGGCGACTTCTTCCTTGCCGACATGCGCGGCATGGACGAACTCTTTGGGGTGCGCCAGACGAAAGCCAATGAACACCAGCATACCTGCCAGCGCCGCCAGCGGGATCATGTTCAAAATGAACGGGATCGTCACAACCGACACCAGCATGAAAGAACCGTGGAAAAAGTTCGACCAGCGCGTGCGCGCGCCGTTCATGATATTGGCTGATGAGCGGACAACTTCGGCAAT
The DNA here is from genome assembly GCA_031384605.1 of Cypionkella sp. Taxonomy (GTDB): domain Bacteria; phylum Pseudomonadota; class Alphaproteobacteria; order Rhodobacterales; family Rhodobacteraceae; genus JANNAT01. Next base: position 12,412 of record JANNAT010000127.1, on the reverse strand, counting down.
CATCGGCAAGCCACCGATCATTGACGCCAGACTATTGCCGACGCCTTTGGCCACCAGTTCGCGGTTCATGTTCGACCGGCGTTTCCACGGATCCATCTTGTCGATCGCCGATGCCGTCAGGATCGATTCGATACTGGCGACGAACACATACATCACGACGAATTTCCAGAAGACCCCGGTTCCGACCTTGCCAAAGTCCGGATATGAGATGCCTTCGATGAAATTCAGCGGAACGCTGACCAGATACTTCGGCTCAAGCTTGAACAGCATTCCCAGCGGCACGGTGATCAGGATGATCGCCATCGGCGCAGGCACGACTTTTGTCAGGGCCCTGGGCAGACGCGGCCACAGGATCATCATCGCAAGGCTTAGCGCACCGATGATGGCCGCCGGCATAAAGAACGTGGCGAAACTGTTCGGAATCATCGCAATGGTCGGGATCATCCCCTCAGCCAAAAGCGTGCCCAGAGGGGCGGGTGCCGCATCGTGCAAGACCGCGCCGACGTGGTGCAACGCCTCGTAATTCTCAGGGTTGCCTTTCTTCGAGAGGCTGACGCCTAACAGCGTATGGATTTGCTTGGACATGATGATAATGCCAATACCGGCAAGCATGCCGTGCACCACGCTGAGTGGGAACAGGTTGCTCAGCTTGCCCAACTTCAACACGCCCAGCACAATCTGGATGACACCGCAGACCACGCCGACGGCAAGGGCATATTTGTATCCGGCCACCAGATCAACGCTGCCATCTGCCATTGTGCCCAGACCGGTGATGGCACCGACCACGATGACAATCAGGCCCGCCGCCGCACCGTTGATGGTAACATAAGAGCCACCCAGCAGTGATCCGACGATGCCGCCGATGATCGCTGTGATGACCCCGGCAATCGGTGGAGCCTCGGATGCGACGGCGATGCCAAGGCTTAGCGGCAAAGCAATCAGGAACAGGATGAACCCTGCCTGAATATCGAATTTGAAATTCTGCTGTAGTCCCGGCAACCAGTCTTTCGGAATTTCTCCGATCGGATCGCCCTTGGTATTGGCTGCGTCTGCCATTTTGTCCTCCCGTAAAACCGTTTCGCCAAGGCACCGCGGGTTTGCCCCACCTGTTGGTCTGCCAAAGCCCCCACCGCGCACGTCGCCACGGTTTCTTGACTGTCTTTCAAAAGACGTCTTCGGATTGTTGGGTTTTGTTAAGAGATGAACAGGACTGTAAGGAAAGTCCCCGCAATCGCTGTTTTTGTGTAAGTCTGCAGTCAGACCGCCTAAAAACACAGTCAGCACGGCCCGAACTTCAGAAAGACGGCAGAGGTATTAGCAGTGATTTGCGTGGCTGCATCATGCGATTGACCGACTCGATCCTCGTGGTCGATGACGAACCGGGCATGCGGGCCACTTTGGTGCGATATCTGAGCAGTGAAGGTCTGTCCGTGGCGTCGGCAAGTGACGGACGCGAGATGAACAAGGCGTTGAAAGAGGGTGATTTCGATCTGGTCATCCTTGATCTGGGACTGCGCAATGAGACCGGCCTTGATCTGCTGCGCAGCCTGCGCGAGACGCGGGATATTGCGGTCATCATTCTGACCGCAAAATCCGATCCGGTGGACCGGGTGGTTGGCCTTGAACTGGGCGCGGATGATTACGTGACCAAGCCGTTTCTGAACCGCGAGCTGCTGGCCCGGGTCAATGCGGTGATGCGACGCAGCCGGTCGCGCGGGGCAGCCCCGCCGGGGGCGCGGTTCAACAACGCCCGGTCGGTTCGCATCAATGACATGCGCATCGACCTGATCGCCCGCACCCTGAGTGCGGCTGATGAATCGTCTGTGCCGCTGACCACGGCGGAATTTGACATTCTGGTCGAGCTGGCCTCGCATGTCGGCAAGGCGGTGGCGCGCGAACGCCTGATGGAGGTGGCGCACCGGCGCAGTTGGACCCCCGCTGACCGCAGTGTCGATATCCATGTCCACAATTTGCGCCGGAAAATGTCTGTGGCTGCCAAGGGATCAGACATGATCGTCGCCGTGCGCAACGTAGGCTACGTACTTGCAGCCGAGGTGATGTTCACTTGACCCCCTTGCATATCTTTTCCAAGGAAAGAGCCGCGCCGATGACCGCCACTTACCGGGATCACCCCCTGCGCGCAGCCCTTGCCGACGAAGTCCACGCGCGCCCTTTTATCAGCATCACCTCGCCGCAGAATTTCAGCCATTTCGCCATGGTCCGCAACGGGGTCGCAGCCACTGCCGACCACGCCCACTTGTGCCGCCTGTGCGCCCATCTGGGCCACCCGGCACCGCCAAACACCAATTCCGCAATGATCCATTTCGGCGATTTCAACCTGCGCTGGGAAAGCCATGGCGAGTTTTCGACCTGGACCTTCTTTGCCCCGGCGCGGGACCGCGACCTGTTTGTGCAGCGCTGTCTTGACCGGGTGCCACTGGATTGGCTGCACGCCCTGCCCGGACTGCGGCTTGCCGCTTTTAACGTGGCCTTGGTGACTGTTGACCAGCGACGCAGCCCCGCCGAGATCGACATCCTGTTTCGCGAAGGCTCGGTCGTGGGCAGCAAGGTGGCGGCGGGGGCGGCGGAACTGTGGACAGATTTTCGCACCCATGACGATGGCTTTGGCCGCATCCTTGTTCAGGACATCGCGCTGCAGCCACGCCAAGCCGGGCGGTTGGTGCAGCGTGTGCTGGAGATTGAGACCTACCGGATGATGGCGCTGCTGGGTCTGCCGGTGGCGCAAACCGCGGCGCGCGAGTTGAAACGCATTGACCGCGCCTTGGCCGACATCATGCCGTCGATCCAGAACGCCACCGGCACCGATCAGGAAAACACCCTGCTGGAACGGCTGATCACGCTTGGCACTGAAATCGAGCGGATCACCGTTGATTGCGATTACCGGTTTGGCGCGACCAAGGCCTATCATACCGTGATCGAACATCGCATCCGAGAATTGCGTGAAATCAAGATCGAAGGCCTGCAAACCGTGGCCGAATTCTTTGACCGCCGCCTTGGGCCGGCGATGCGCACCTGTGTTGCCACCTCGGAACGGATGCACAGCATCGGCGGGCGTCTGGCGCGGTGCAGCGATCTGTTGCAAACCCGCGTCGGCATCGCGCGCGAAATGCAAAACCACCGGCTGCTGAATTCGATGGACAGGCGGGCCAGCATCCAGCTTGGGCTGCAAGCCACCGTCGAGGGGCTGTCGATTGCGGCGATCAGCTATTACGCGATCGGGCTGTTGCTGTATTTCGCCCATGGTGTCGCCGCGGCTGGGGCACCAATCAATGTCACCATCGTGATGGGTCTGGCGACCCCGCTGATCTGCCTGACCGTCTGGTATGTTGTGCGCCGCATCCGAAACCGTATCATGACCCAAGCCGGGGCGGCTGCCGAAAGGGAAACTGCGCCATGAACGCGACACTGCGACTGCGGTTGATCGGGATCATCATGCTGGGCATCCCGCTGGCGCTGACGGCGGTTGGCGTCTCATTTTACCAATATAACAAACAGGTTGCCAATACCGCGCTGATGGAACGGGCGGGCGATGTTGCCGTGACGCTGGATCAGTTGTTCGCCCAAGTGCTGGTGGCCAGCAGTCGCAGCCGCAGTTATACTTTAAGCGGCGATGTGCAGTATCTGCAGCAATATGAGGCCGCAGTGTCCGCCATTCCGCCATTGGTCGACCGGATCAAGGTTCTGACCGAAGGCCATGTCGAACAGACCGCCCTGCTGCCCGAACTGGAACGCACGCTTAAGATCAAGCTGGACCATCAGGCCAATCTGGTGCGCACCTATCAGGTGTCAGGCTTTGACGCGGTGCGCGAATTGCTGATCATCGACATCGGCCAGCGGCTGGAGGCGTTTCGCACCCAGGTCTCGGCGGTCCGGTCGGCCGAATACCGGGTGGCCACGCATTTTCTGGGCGAATTTCGCGACGGATTGCTGTTGCAACTGGCGGTGATCCTATTGCTGGTGCTGTGCGGTGGTATCTGGATGAGCATGCTGAGCGCAACTGCGATCCGTGGCATCCTGATGCCGGTGCGTGGCATGATCGACCACGTGAACCGCATTGCCGTCGATGATGCGGTGCCCGATCTGCCGGTGCTGCGACACGACGAGATCGGCGCTCTGGCGGTCCATATCAACGCCATGACCCAAAGCGTGCGCGAGGCAAATGCCGCGCGTGAGGCTGCGCGCGCAGCATTGGCCGCCGAACGCCAGAACCTTGTCGATGCTGTCGAGGCGCTGAACGAAGGATTTGCCGCCTTTGATGCCAATGAACTGCTGATCCAGTCCAACCAGAAATACCGCGAAATCTATCCCGAGATTGCCCAGATCGCGGTGCATGGCGTGTCGCTGACCGCCCTTTTGACACAGCGCGCCGAATTTGGCCGCGAAGCCGAGGCCAAGGGCCGCACCGAGGCCTGGGTGGCCGAGAAACTGGCCGATTTCCGCAATCCCGGCCAGCCGTCGGAACATCACATGCTTGATGGCCGGGTGATCCGTAAATCGGAATATCGCACCCGCAATGGCGGCACGGTAGGGGTTTATGTCGATATCACCCAACTCAAACAGGCCGAAGGCGCGCTGCGCCTGCTGAACGCCGAACTTGATCAGCGTGTCACCGAACGCACGCAGGAACTGGATATCGCCAATCAGCAGCTTGAACGGCTGAACCTTGAACTGGCGACGCTGATCCAGTCTGCCCCGGTCGCCATCATGGCGCTGGATACGGCGGGCCGGATCAGCACCTGGAACCCCGCCGCCCAGCGGCTGACCGGCTATACCGAACATGAAACCCGCGAACTGCCGCCCGCGCTGACCCTGCCAGAAAAGGCGGCCGCCTTCGACAATCTGCTGAAACAGGTGCAGACGGGACAAAATGTCGACAACATCGAACTGGATTTCAAACGCCGCGACGGCAGTGAATTTCTGGCCAACCTGTCTGCTGCGGCGCTGCTGGATGCACGCGGCGCGCTGCACGGCACGATCATCACCTTCGTCGATCTGACCGAAAGCCGCGGTCTGCAAAACCAGTTCCAGCAAAGCCAGAAGATGGAGATCGTCGCCGAACTGACCGCCGGTCTGGCGCATGATTTCAACAATCTGCTGGCCATCGTGATTTCCAATCTTGATATGCTGGAACAACGGGTGCCCAAAGATGGCATGGCAGCGGAACTGGTGGGGGCGGCGTTGCGCGCCAGCCTGTCGGGGGTGGCGCTGAACCGCCAGCTTTTGGCCTTTTCCAAACGACAGGCCCTGCAGCCGATGCTGGTCAACGTCCGTCAGACAGTTGAGGGATTGGTCGCACTGCTGCACCCCACTCTGGGCGAACATGTCGATTGCCGGATCGAAATTCAGCCCGGCCTGTGGTCTACCATCATCGACCCGACCTTGCTAGAATCTGCCATTCTGAACCTCGCCGTCAATGCCCGCGATGCGATGCCCAATGGCGGCACTTTGACAATCACGGCGGCCAATGAAACCCTGCCCGATACACGCGGAGGGCCCGAAAGCCTGTCGGGTGATTGCGTGGTGATCACCGTCGCCGATACCGGCACCGGCATGCCCGCCGAGACCGTGGCCCGCGCGTTTGAGCCGTTTTTCACCACCAAGACCTTTGGCAAGGGCAGCGGGCTTGGCCTTAGCATGGTTTACGGCTTTGTGCGCCAGTCGGGCGGCAGCATCAGCATCGAAAGCGTGCCGGATCAGGGCACAAGCGTTCACATCTATCTGCCGCGCGCGCCGCTTGATGCAGAACTTGGCGATGAGACCGCCGAAGACAGTATGATCGTAACGGGATCCGGCAGCACGATTCTTGTGGTTGAAGACAACGAGGCGCTGCGTCTTGCCGTCGTGCGGCAGTTGCGCGAATTGGGCTATGAGGTGGTCGAAGCCGACAGCGCCCGCCCGGCCCTGCGCATTCTGGCAAGTGATGCCACCGTCGATTTGTTGTTGACCGATATCGTGATGCCGGGCGGCATGGATGGGCGCGCTTTGGCGCATGCAGCGCTGAAACTGCGCCCGACCTTGCCGATCATCTTCACCTCCGGCTTTCCGGCGGGCGGCGGCGATATTCCGGTCAGCGGCACGCAGGAAATGGGGGTGGCGGTTCTGGCAAAACCAGTGCGCGGCGCAGACCTCGTCAAGCACATCCGCCATGCGCTGGAAGCACCTGCGGTCACCGCTTTCACATCAGAAACTGAAAGTATCAATCACGATTGAGTGCCGTTATGATCCAAAAACGCGATCTGCCAAAGTAGGCCGCAGAAAAGAGTTCGCCATTTATTCTGTTTAGGGACGGCCTTTTTAGGCGACTTTAGAGGAAATTTCGATGCGTGGTCGGAATGAACGGGATGGGAAGAGGCAGAGCTAAAGCCGGCTGCAGGGCTTGGCTCTGTCAGATTATCCTTTGCGGGCAAAGCACACCCAAGCAACCTGGGTTCGGTGATCTGGTCCGTTGCTGACAAGAGCGGGCGGTGGGCCCGCCGGTGCAGCACGGACCTGCCAACAAAGCGCGGCGGTGGTGCAGGTTCAAACGCCGCTATGCTGGCCTGCGCGAACGGATGTGGATACGCATGTGAAAGACAGGCCGGGCAATTGCGCTGCGGGACGCGCCAGACGCCTCGACCACGCGGTAAAGCCCGGCCCGGTTCGCAGATTTACTGTTTCAAGAAGCGGCAGGGTTTCGCTGCGGCGGGATGATGCCACAGGCCCTTGCTATCTGTCGCGATTCGAAATGGGCACAATTGTTGTGGCGTGACATCAGAGTTGGCAGAGTTTGACATCATAACCTGCCGAAATTCGATTCTTGAAAAGGCGGGGTTTGATCCCACCGCCCCTATGATTTTCAGGTCAGATATCCCCAAGCGGATGGTTCGAGATCAGCACCTCGCCCACGCTCTGCGCGGCACCTTTTGCGCCGATGGTATAGGTGGTTTTGACTTCGCGGAACAGGAACGCGGCAAATGTTTTACGCACCCCTTGAACGTCGTTTAACGACAGGATGAAACGCCCCTTTAACACCGCCAGAGCCGCTGCCAATTCTTCAAACCGTTCGCGGGAAAACAACAATTTTCCATAGTCTGATTCGCAGCCCCAATAGGGCGGGTCCAGATAAAACAGCGCATCGGTCCGGTCCACCCGGCGCAGGAAATCGGCAAAGACCAGACAGGTGATCGTGATACCCGACAACCGGCTGTGCAGCGCCTCCAGATCAGGGTCCAGCGTGGTCAGGTTGAACCGGCCCGGTCGATCCGTCGACAGGCCGCAATTGCGCCCCGATACCTTGCCGCCAAAGGCACAGCGCTGCAGAAACAAAAACCGCGCCGCGCGCTGCATATCGGTCAGGGTTTCGGGATCAACCGCGACCAACCGGTTGAAATTGGCCTGTGTGGTGATCTGGAATCGCAGCAAGTCGAGAAAGGCCACGTAATGCTCTTGCAGCACCCGAAACAGGTTATAAACATCGCGGCCTCAGTCGTTGATAAACTCGGCCTGCGGGCGGCGGGTGCGGCGCAGGAAAATCCCGCCCATGCCGACAAAAGGTTCACAATAGGTGCGGTGGATGGTGTCGGCGTCGATGATGGCGCAGATGCGTTTTGCAAGGTTTCGTTTGCCGCCCAGCCATGGGGCAATCGGACGGGTTGGACCTGTGGGTGTTAACGGCATGTTCATGGGTTGAAGCGCCTAATAAGCCTGCCCGAAAGGGCGGTGCGACCACAAACTTTGTCTGGTCGACGGGGTGGGTTTTGAGACCGTTTTTCCCCGTGTTGGGGGGTGCTGAACACACCCCCCGGCCTCCCCTATGGGACCGTTTTATGGTCGAAAGCTGGGCTTCACCATGACTGCGAATTCCGCGTTGGTTTGGGTTTGGCCGCCAAGGGTGGCCACAACCTGACCCTCCCATTCGCCCGGCGTGAATGCGCCAGCGTTAAACGTCACCGTCGCCAGAACCCCGGCGGCAACCACAGATGATGCGGCCACCGTCGTTGCGCGGTCGCGGGCAAAGGCCTGCACTATACCGCCGGTCAGGGTGGTCCCCGGGCTGCCGGGTTCGAAGGTTTGCGGAACCTTCAGGATCAGATCATCCAGCGTGTGGATCGGGTCTAGCCGTGTCATGCGGTTCTCCAGACACCGGGGATTTCCGGCATATTCCAATTTGCGGGGATGTTGTGCTGCACCCAAATGCCGGGGGCTTCGACAAGTTGCCAGATACCGCTCATACCCGGCACAGCCCACACGCCCGGCACTGCGGATGCGCGCCAGACGCCTGTCACGGTTTGGTTCGGCGACAGAACAACCACCGCCCCGGTCAGCCCGCCCTGAACCGTTGCCCGGCCATGTGCCGTCCCGGCTGCTGACGCGTCCACCCGGCCAACACCGGCGGCACGGGCCCGCACCAAAGGCCGCACCTGCACCGCTGGCTTGCACGTTTGCGGTGGCTATCACCCCGACAGATGCGCCCCGCCAATGGCCCGCCCGGCGGCAGTGGCAATGCTTGCCCCAACCGCGCTGGCAACAGCCGCCGCATTCGATTGACCAATTGCCACACCCGCCCCGGAAACTGTGATGTCGTTGTTGATCACCGCACCACCGCCGCCGCCCGAAAACCCACCGCCCGCGCCCCCACGCGCCGCCCCGATCATGCCGCCGCGTACATAGCCGGGAATATCTGATCCTGCGTTCTTTCGCTCCAAAACCGGGCGATATCACCGGGTGGCCTCACCCGTCATCATGAACTAGCCCGCCGATGCCATGATCAGCACACGGTCGGCGCGCGGCCCGCCAGCCCCGGTGATCAATCCGCCGTCAGCTTTGCCTGCAAGACCGTCAAACAACCGGCCAGTGATGCCCAATATCACAGCCAGCGGCCCGGTGGCTTTGGTAAAGGCCTGAATGCCAGACGACAGCAGGCTGCTGATCAAACTGCGCATCACATCGCTGTCTTTACCGCCCTTGGCGATGACGCCATCCGGGAAATCGGCGCTGCTGTTGTTTAATAGATCGGTCAAATCCTTGTTGGATTTCAGTTGCGCCTCTTTGCGCATCCGCGCCTCGATCAGCCCCTCGATCTGTTTGCGCTCCGCCGCCGTCGCCTCAACCCGCTGCTTGCGATACTTCAACATCTCGGCCTTGACCGGATCGGTTGTGCGCAACACTTCCTGCTTTTCTTGCAGCTTGATGATCAGCTCGGCGACTGCATCCTTTTCCGCCTTGGCCGCAGATGCCCCACCGCCGCCGGTGCCACCGGTGCGTAAGGGGTTGTTGTTTCGATCAAGCGCAGGGCCGCTATAAACAAATGCCCCGCCCGACCTATTGCTACCCGGCATAGAATCGCGCGGATCGCCGCCACGCCCGCTGTAAACGTCCGACCCTGCTTGCGAGTTGCGGTTGAAATTCCGGGTCGCCGCCAAAGCTGCGTTTGCTTTGATTGCATCGCCAATACGGCCTATCAGCGCATTTACGCCACCGATGGCTGCATCTATCCAACTGCCTGCCGGTGCCGACGCTGCGCGCATTTTTGCGGCAGACGTGGCATCATTTAGTTCGCTGGTGGTTTCGGCAGATCTTGAAACAATTTCGTTCAGATAGGATGCTGTGGTTGCCCATTGTGGCGGCAGTGCAGGCCCCGCTGGATAGCAGCCTTGGATCAAGGCCAGCGCTTCTGCGGCTTCATCCCGAATTTGCGCGATACCAGTGGCTGCGCCAAGCTGATCTGTCGCAGATGCGAGCACAACAACTTGATCAGGCAGCAAACCCGTTGAGGTGGCAGTATTCTCGATGTCGCGCTGAAGAACATCGAGAGCATTTTTTGTGACAGAGAGCGAACTTGCTTCCAGCAACCCCGTATCAACAGCGATTTGCTGCTTCTCAACCAAATCTTTCAGTTGCTGGATTTGGGCAAGCGTCGATACTATGTCCGCAAGTCGTCCCGTCAACGGATCAATCGCAGCATCCATATCGGTCAGGGCTTGGCCAAGACTGATGCCCTTCATGTATTCGGCAAAGCCGCGCACTTCCCCTGCAAAATCGCCAAATTTTTGGTCAGCTCAAGGGTGGATGTCGATGAAAGTTGGACAAAATTTTTGTAGGTATCCAGGCTGCTGGAAAACTCGTCGACAGCGCCTTTGGCCGACAATGCCTCAGTGCGTGATCCGGAAAAGGCGTTGACCAAAAGCGGCAATCCGATATCCGCCAGCAGACCCACGGCTCCGCCAACAGCGCCAAACGCGATGCCGATATCCGGCAATTGAATGGCCAGCGCATTCACAAACTGGCCCGTGGCCATGGCTTGCTGACCTACCTGCGAAAGCTGTTGGCTGAACATGCGCGCCGAATTGCCTGCCAGAAACCCGCCAGTCTGAACCTTGCCAAGACTTCCAACCAGATTGCTTGACTCGCGCGCCGCCAATAATTCTGCATCGGCCAGCGCCTTGACCTTGGCCGCAGCAGGCCCGCTTTCATCGCCAAGTTTTTCAACGCCCGCGCCTGCACCTTTGGCCTCTGCGCCCAGCGTTTTGGTGACGGCTCCGGTCTTGGCAACCTCGCCCTGCAATGCGCGCAGCTCTGTCTTGGCCTGCCCGGCCTCCAGTTTGACAATTACGGCAATAGGCAGGCTCATCTTATCCCTCGTTCATGGCAGCAACTGCGCCTGCTTCAATCATCTACACATCGCCCCAATGGGCGGGGGTCAGCACAATTCCGGCCAAATCGAACCCCGCGCGCACCGCCGTTTAATCCAATCCCACAAACACCACGCCGCCGTGCCCCGCAGCCATCCGCCACTGATCGCGCACCGATAAAAACGCCTCTATTGCTGTCACGTGCTCGGGCCAGATGCCGTCACCATCACTCTGCGCGCGTGCCAACAGCGCCGGATCAATGCGAAGGGCCAAACATTCCTCGGCCAGCTTATCCGCCAAGCCTTTGTCGTCCTGGACGAGCCCGCCTTTGACCGCAGCACGGCCCGCCCAGATCAGTTTCCCGCGCGGGCACCCGTCATGGCCAGATTATAGGCCTTCCAAAGCCCCATCGCGATAAACGGCAATTTCAAAACTCGCGCCGACAGATCGTCCGTCCATGGCAGGGCCGCACCTGCGTAATCGACAATACCGTCAACCCGGATCAGCGCCTTGGCGATAAAATCATTCATGGTCTGTTCAGGATCATCAGTCGGCAGCATGCGAAACTGTGCGGTCACGCTCTGGTCAACCATGCCTTCATCGGTGGGCAGGGCGATCTTGGCTTCAATGGTAAAGGTCGGGTCTTTCAGAATTTTAAGGGCCATTGGGCGCTCTGGACTGGAATAGTTATAAGGGTGATCAGTTCAGCAACAGGCCCCACTGATCATTGCCAACGGTTGGGATCGGGGTCAGGCCCAGCGGCCATTCAACGATGTTCTGGCTTTGCTCTATGCTGGCGCTGCGCATCATTTGTGCGGCAGACACCGTCAGGGCAGACCGCCGGCCCGCAACCGTGCCATGGGTCAGCGCCACCGCGACGGTGGATTGGGCAGCGGCCAGCGCAAACGGGTTCAGTGTTGCCAGCGGCACCGCCTTAACCCGACATTCAATCGATTCCGCGCGGTCGGTGATGATGATGCTGTCGCTGTTGATCAGGAACCGGCGTTCAACCTGATTGCCCATATCCATCATGAATGACTTGGTCAGCTTTTGCTCGGCACCCGGCATATTGCGCAACTCGAACGCCAAAACCTCGACCCGTTTAAGGCGCTGTTGAATGGCCATTAATGACCCGGCGGTCAGATCGTCCCCGCGGGCAAAGTCAAAGGCGAATGCGAATTGCGGGGTCAGGTCCAGCGCTTCCAATTGCGCCTTCAACTCTTCCACGAACGGGGCCATCAGGCTTAGCTGATCCAGCCGGGGGCGGAACATGTAATCGGCGGGCAGTTCCAGCCGCAGCACGGGCGTGATGACAGCCATCCGCGCCTCGATAAGGGGGGCTGGCAACCACGCGCCCGATGACATTGACGGCACACAGTAAAGTTCTTCGTCGGCATTGTCGCGGATATGGGCCAGAAGCACCATGTCGCGTCGCTGCCGATGCGATGGAGGCCCCCTCACACGGTTTGCAAGCAAACCGTTGCCGGGCAACGGGTGCCTCCAGGCCCGCAGGCCGCGTTCGCTCACCCCCAGCAGACGACACAGATGACTGCGTATTAGGCCACCGCGATAGTCGGCAATATACTGAAACTTCACGGCTTTTGTGCCGCGAAGAACATCGCCGCTTTTTTAGCACCTCCCTCTTGTGTGATACTGGAGCCGTTGCCCGGCAGGGCATTTATGCCGGGCAACGGCGAGGGTCGGATCGTTTCCCGCTTGGTCGTGCTGGACCGTGGAGGAGTATGGTCCGCTGCGCGGCAGTGGTTTGCTTGTCAAACCAT
>JANNAT010000045.1:0-29129 GCA_031384605.1 Cypionkella sp. | reverse complement strand
CCCGCCGTCAACGCACGATAGTCGGCCACCGTAAAATCACCCGATGCCAAAACCGGCACGCCCGCCGTCCACGCATAGCCAATCCGGTCACGCAAAATCAGATGCTGATGGGTGTCGATGAACTGCATAAAATGTCCTTTGCGAACAACAGGTCAGGTATTGGTCCAGCCGCCATCAATCAAATGCGTGGTCCCGGTCGTATAGGCCGCATCATCCGACGCAAGATAAACCACCAACGCCGCAATCTCTTCGGCGCGGCCTATCCGCCCAATCGGTTGACGGGCGATAAACGCGGCTTTCGCGGCCTTATAATCGCCCGTGGCATGCAGACGCTGTTCCAGTGACGGGCTTTCCACAGTGCCCGGGCAGATCACATTGCACCGAATGCCTTGCGTGATGAAATCAGCCGCAATCGCCTTGCTGATTCCAATCACCCCGGCCTTGGTGGCGCCATAGACGAACCGATTGGGGGCCGCGATAATCGACGACACCGCCGAGGCCATGTTGATAATGCTGCCGCCACCGCCCGCCAGCATACCGGGCAAAAATGCACGGCACATCCGGTACATTGCGGTCATGTTCAGATCCATACTGAACGCCCATTGATCTTCGTCGCAGTCCAGAATGCTGCCTGCCGCCACAAACCCCGCACAGTTGAACAGCACATTCACGGCACCCGCCGCTGCAACCGCGTGGGCAATCGAGGCTGGGTCACGCACATTCAACACCCAGGTTTCAACGTTGTCATGACGCAATGTCGCAAGGGCTTCGGCATTGACGTCGGTTGCAATTACATGGGCCCCTTCGTTTGCCATGGCAATCGCACTTGCTCGGCCGATGCCCTGCCCTGCTGCCGTGATCAGCGCCCGCTTGCCCGTTAACCGTCCCATCGCTGTCATCCCATCTGATCCAAGTTGCCCCTAGTTTTGGTCAGATCGCCCAAGGCTGCAAGGTGAAACTAAGCAATAAAGGCCCGATCAATTGCCTTGCAAGGCCAGATCAATCGCGTCGGTGATTTCATCAGCTGTTGGCACCGTATTCGACCCCCAAGCCGCAACAAACTGCCCATCTGCGCCAAGCAAAACCTTGTTGAAATTCCAATCCGGAACAAAGGCCGCCGTATCACGCAGCCAGCCAAACAACGGATGCACATTATCTGATGCGACATGTTCAATCGTTGTCATTGGAAGGGTCAAAGCAAAGTTAACTTCGCAAAAATCCTTTACCTCGGCGTCCGAGGCCAGTTCTTGGTTGAAATCATCCGATGGCACGGCCAGCACAATTGCGCGGCCTTTATATTGGTCAGACAGGTCTTGCATCGCCTGATATTGCGGGGTGTAGCCACACATCGACGCCGTATTTACAATTAATATTGGCAGGCCCCGCCAATCGCCGGTGTTATAAATTCCGCCGTCAATAGACGCAAAACTGAAAGTTGGGGCATCGGTGCCAGCGGGGGCTGCTTGCGTCATCAAGGCAATGCAAATGACCAACGCCCCATGACTGATTTTGTTGGCCATTTTCCCACTCCGTATTCAAAAGGATTATACGCAGCGCAGGGTCATATCAGATCACTTACGCCCAATTCATCGTGCAAATGCACGGCAATAATTTCATCAAAACTGCGTTCCGCGCGAAACCCCAGCGCCGTGGCGCGGGTGGTGTCAAAATCTTGCGGCCAGGTTTCTACCATTGCAGCAATAGCAAAATCGGGCACCAGATTGATCAGATCAACGGCCTTTTGCCCCGCCACACGGCGCAATGCCTCTATCTGTTCGGCCACGGTGGCCGACAGCCCTGGCATATTCAGACAGCGGCGGTGGCCCAGCAATTTTGTGTCCAAGACAGCGGCATGTTCCAAAAACCCAATCGCCGCGCGCGGGCTGGCGAACCAATGGCGCAAGGTATCGCGCACGGGCAAAATGGCGGGCAAACCCACCAGTGGTTCGCGCAGGATGTTTGAGAAAAAGCCCGACGCTGCGCGATTTGGCGTGCCGGGCCTGATGCAGATCGTTGGCAGTCGAAGGCCCACGCCGTCCAATATGCCGCGCCGGGAATAGTCATTTAACAGCAGTTCCGACATTGCCTTCTGCGTTCCATAACTACTTGACGGAGTTAGGAAAAAATCATCGCCAATCCGGTCGGGGAAAGGCGTGCCAAAAACCGCAATTGACGATGCAAACACCACGCGCGGGCGGTATCCCTGCCCCACGGCGCGGATTGCTTCGAACAAATTACGTGTGGCGTCCAGATTGACGGCATAGCCTTTGTCAAAATCGGCCTCGGCCTCACCCGACACAACGGCTGCCAGATGAAAAATCACGTCCGGGCGCGCCGCGATCACCGATTTCGGGCCGTCAGGGCTGGTCAGATCGACCATCGTGGTTTCAACGGCGAACGCAGCGGCAAGGGATTGTGGCATCACCACATCGGCCAAAACCAACCGCCCGATCGCAGCCCCACCCAACGTGCCCCGCGCCGCAAGGGATTGTGCCAGTTTGCGGCCAATCATCCCCGCCGCGCCAATGATCAAGATATTCATCAACCCCTGCCTTTCGCCATATCTTGCCAGCCTAACAGGCGGTTCCGCAGAAAGCGATCTTTGCCCAACCAGACTGGCAATTACGGGCCGAGCAAAGCCACCAAAATCACCCAGGCCGTCACGTCGCACAGCTGTTGCGCCGCGCCCAAGACATCGCCGGTTTGTCCGCCGATTTGCCGCATCGCCAGCGCAGAAAGCCCGACCAGAGTGACGACAAGACCAAGTGCGACAGATATCCCGATCATGGGCCCAAGCAACACTGCCGCAGCACCCACGCCAATTGCCGCCGCAACCGTCGCCCCCGTCCAATCACCCCCCGCCGCAGACCGCCCCAAGCCATCGTCCCTTGCGGGCGGCAGGGCCACCATCATTGCGGGCAATCCGGCGCGGCTGATCATGGCAATTGCAACGACGCCGCAAATCGCCAAAGACGGGCTGATCGCCGCCGCCAAAATCAAGGCTTGCCAGCGCAAGCCAACCGACAAGATCAACGCCAAGGTGCCGTAACTGCCGATGCGGCTGTCGCGCATGATCGCAAGCTTCCGCGCGCGGGTCTGCCCGCCGCCGAAACCGTCGGCAACATCGGCCAATCCGTCTTCGTGCAACGCGCCCGTTGTCAAAACGCCGGCAATCAGCGCAATGCCCGCAGCCAAAGCGAGGGGCAGCCCGATCCACAGCGCCACCACCAAGCCCAGTGCGCTGAACGCCCCCACACCCAAACCCACCAACGGAAACGCCCAAACCGAATCGCTTAACTTTGGAATGGGCGCTGTCAGATTGCCCGCGGGCAGGCGCGTCAGCAGCATCGTTGCGACCTGAAGCTGCGCGATGGCCTGCCGTGGGATGATCATGCCTCGGATACCCCGGCCTGCGCGAACGTGGCCATGCCGTTGTGACATTCCAAGGCTGAGCGCACAATTCCCAGCGCCAAAGCCGCACCAGACCCTTCTCCCAGCCGCATGTCAAATTCCAGAATGGCGCGTTTGTTTATGGCGGCCAACAGATGGCGATGGCCCGGCTCGGCGCTGGCGTGGCCGACAAGACAGTGATCCAGCAGGCCCGGGTCCGCCGCATAAAGCACCGCCGCCGCCGCAGAACAGATGAACCCGTCGAGTATGACCGGAATGCGCGCCGCCCGCGCCGCCAGCACCGCCCCACAAATCGCCGCCTGTTCGCGCCCGCCCAAAGCCGCCAGCACATGCCCGGCGTCAAGGCCCTGATGCCGCGCCAGACCGGCCTTGATCGCCGCGACTTTGCGCGCGATGCCGTCGGCATCTGATCCGGTTCCTGGCCCGACCCAATCCGCCACATCGCCGCCAAACAACGCGGCACACAGCGCAGCGGCCACAGTTGAATTGCCGATGCCCATTTCACCCAAAATCAGCACATCCGCCGATGTATCAACCGCCGCAGCCCCGGTGTTTAGTGCCGTCAGACAGTCAGCATCGCTCATCGCGGGGCCAGTGGTGAAATCGCCCGTGGGCCGGTCCAGTTCCAGCGCAATAACCGACAGGTCTGCCCCATTGGCGCGGCATAGCTGGTTGATGGCCGCCCCACCGGCGGTGAAATTACCAACCATCTGCGCCGTGACGGCCTGGGGGTAAACGTTGACGCCTTGCGCGCAAATCCCGTGATTTCCCGCGAAAACCAGCGCTTGGGCGCGCGCGATTGTGGGGCGTTCCGTGCCGCGCCATCCCGCCATGAACACCGCCAAATCTTCCAGTTTACCCAGCGATCCCGGCGGTTTGGTCAGGCTGTCCTGCCGCGCCCGGGCAGCCGCTGTTGCCGCATCGTCGGCGCGTGGCAACTGCGACGCCAAACCGGCCAACTGGTTCAGATCCTTCAAGATAAACGTCATAGTCTATTTCACTTTCATTGGCAGGCCCGCAACAGCAAGGATAACCTCGTCTGCCACGCCTGCGATCCATTGGTTCAGCGTGCCCGCCGCATCGCGGAACGCGCGGGCAAGGGCGTTTTCGGGAACAATCCCGGATCCGACCTCGTTGGTGACAAAGACGACCGGGTCGCGCTGTTTAGGTAAAACCGCCAGCAAATCCTGCGCCGCACTGCGCCAATCCATATCGGCCAGCATCAGGTTGGTTAACCAAAGCGTCAGGCAATCCACCAGCCTTGGCCCCTGCCCATCGGTTGCCTTCAGCGCGCCGATCAAATCCAGCGGGGCGGCATACGTCGTCCATTCCGGCCCGCGTCGCGATTGATGTTCGGCAATCCGCGCCGCCATTTCCGCATCAAACGCCTGCGCGGTGGCGATATAGCTGGCGCGCGGCCCAAGTGACAGCGTGCGCGTCTCGGCAATAAGGCTTTTGCCCGACCGCGCCCCCCCTGTCACAAGTATGATCATCTGCCTGTCAGCCCTGCGGAACCCCTTGTTCCTTGGCCCGGAACAAAGCAGATAAGGCAAGCCTGCGAAAGGAGAAATGCGACCGTGACTTACCCTGCGCCGACACTGCTGCACCTGATCCGCCATGCGCCTGCATTGACCAATGGTCAGATGGCCGGACGCCGCGATGTTGCGGCTGATTGTTCTGATCTGGCGGCGATTGCGGCATTGCGCGCAGGCATCGGTGCCTTTGATCATCTGGTCATCAGCTCCGCACAACGCTGTGTGCAAACTGCATCGGCATTATGGCCGGCGCGTTTGCCAGACTACGTAGACCCCGCGTTGTGGGAGCAAGACTTCGGCGATTGGGAAGACATGCCTTATGCTGATCTGCCCGATCTTGGCCCGCTGTCCGCCGCTGATCTGGCCGCCCATCGCCCACCCGGTGGTGAAAGCTTTGCCGATATTTGCGCCCGCATTCAGCCTGCCCTGATCCGCGCCGCAACGCTGGGTGGCACGGTTGTGGTGGTCGCCCATGCAGGCACCTCGCGCGCGGCAATTGCGCATGCAACTGGGTCGATTCCCGCAGCATTGGCGTTTCAGATCGCGCCCTTGTCGCTAACCACGTTTGGCATGACCGCACCCGATGGCGCATGGTCGATTGCCACTGTGAACCGGGTTTTTGCATGATCCACCCCGCCCCACCCTGCGTCGCCGGTCATTTTGGCGAGCTTGTTCAAGGCAGGCTAGGCCCCAAAGGCCCGGTGGTGCTGATCAGCCTGCCTTGCGCGGTCTTGACCGTAACGGCACACAATAAACCCGGTCAGCACTTGTCGATAGACACCGCTGGCGACACCGGCCCGATCCTTACAACGGCACTTGCACAGAAATTCCTTGCGCTTTTGGGCCTGCCGTCGCCCGCCCACGTAAGCCTGATCGCAGACATGCCGTTGGGCGGGGGTGCCGGCAGTTCGACTGCGGCTTTGGTGGCACTAGCCCGCCTTGCCGGTTGGTGCGGCCCGCCTGATGCCTTGGCGCGCGCCTGTCTGGCGGTAGAAGGGGCCACCGATCCGTTGATGTTTGATCATCCGGACCGGTTGCTGTGGGCCTCGCGCCACGCCAAGATTATCGAAACTTTGCCTGCCTTGCCAAAGTTTGATGTCGTGGGCGGGTTTTACGGCGCGCCACAGCAAACCGATGCTGCCGATCTGAATTTTCCTGATGTCGCAGACCTTGTGCAAGACTGGCACGCTGCAGCGCAGGCGCAAGACCTGCCAGCCTTGGCACATCTGGCCGCAACATCGGCGCAACGCAGTCTGGCCTTGCGTGGTTGTCTTCCCGACCCAACCGCCCAAATCGCCAAGGATCTTGGCGCGTTGGGGCATGTTATCGCCCATACCGGATCAGCGCGGGGCCTGATCTTTGCGCGCGGCACTGTCCCGACCGATGCCCAAGCGGCACTGAGGACAGCAAAATTTGAAGGCATCGTTCAGTTTTCTGCCGGAGGCGGCGCATGATCTTTACATCCGCTATGCTGGTCGCGATGGCGGTGGATTGCGTGATGGGCTGGCCCGACGCAATTTATCGCCGCATTGGTCATCCTGTGACATGGATCGGCGCGCTGATCCGCCGCTTGGATGCGGCGATGAACCGCGAAACCGACACCGACTTTACCCGCCGCATCCTTGGCATACTGGCGGCAATGATCGTTGTCGGCGCGGCTGCGCTGCCGGGATATCTGGTGCAATCGCTGTTGCCCGGCGGTTGGCTTGCGGCGCTTTGCATTGGCGTGCTGGCTTGGCCTCTGGTTGCGCTGCGCTCGATGCATGATCATGTTGCCGCTGTGGCCAAACCCCTGATTGCGGGCGATCTGGACGGCGCGCGATACGCTGTGTCAATGATCGTCGGGCGCGATCCATCCGTTTTGGACACCGCAGGTGTTGCCCGTGCCGCCCTTGAAAGTCTGGCCGAAAACACATCCGACGGCATCATTGCGCCGCTGTTTTGGGGCGCGATTTTTGGGCTGCCCGGCATTGCCGCCTATAAGGCGATCAACACGCTGGATTCGATGATTGGTCACCGCACGCCGCGGCATAACGCCTTTGGCTGGGCATCGGCGCGCATTGACGATCTGGTCAATCTGGCCCCGGCCCGGCTGACCGGGGTGCTGTTCGCGGTGGCGTCTGACCGCGCGCGCGCCAGCCTTTCCGTGATGTGGCGTGATGCATCGCAGCACCGTTCGCCGAATGCGGGGTGGCCCGAATCCGCGCTGGCGGGCGGGCTGAATATCCGGCTGTCTGGTCCACGGGTCTATCACGACCATATCGCTGATGAGCCATGGTTGAACGGCGTGGCCCCCGATCCTGTGCCGCAGGATATGGCGCGCGGCCTGTCGCTTTATCGCCGGGCGATGGCGCTGGCAGCGGGGCTATTGGCCGCAATTGCGGGTCTTGTCGCCTTGGTCTAACAGCATTTAGGAACGAGGACACAGATGCGCGATCACGGCGGCAATATTGACAAAGCGATCGCAACGTTTGGCGGCGCACCAGCCGGTTGGATTGATCTGTCCACCGGCATCAACCGCGTGCCCTACCCCGTGCCAAGCCTGCCGCCCGAGGCGTGGACGATGCTGCCAACCCATGCAGCGAAGGATACGCTGCTGGCAACGGTGCGCGCATATTACCAAACCGCCGCCCCCGTGGTGGCTGTTGCGGGCGCCCAAGCGGCGATTCAGATAATCCCACAGCTGGCCACCACTGCCCGCAAACTGGCCCGCGTGCTGACACCCACTTACAACGAACACGCGGCAACTTTGCGCGCGGCGGGTTGGCAGGTGCAACAGGTGCCGCATCTGGCCGATCTGGCGGGCGCTGATCTGGCAGTGGTGGTCAACCCCAACAACCCCGATGGCCAAACCCATAGCCCCGCTGATCTGCTGGCGCTGCTGCCCCATCTGGGCCGGTTGGTCGTGGATGAAAGTTTTGGCGACATTACCCCTGATCTGTCGATGTTGCCGCTTGCGGGCCTAGATAAGCTGCTGATCCTGCGCTCCTTTGGCAAGTTTTGGGGTCTTGCGGGCGCGCGTCTTGGTTTTGTCTTTGGCCCGCAGCCCGATATTACCGCGCTGTCCATGATGGCCGGACCCTGGCCGGTATCGGGGGCAGCCCTGATCATCGGGCAAGTGGCTTATGCCGATATCGACTGGGCAACCAGCACCCGGCAAAGACTGCACAGCGAAGTTTCCCGCATTGACACATTGGCCCGGATCGCCGGTTGGCAGGTAGCTGGCGGCACTGCCCTGTTCCGTCTATACCGCACCCCGGACGCATCAGCCGCACAAAACCAGCTGGCCCGCGCCCATATCTGGTCACGCATATTCCCGTGGCACCCTAACTGGCTGCGTTTGGGATTGCCGGGATCGGATCTGGAATGGGCGCGATTGGCTGCCGCCTTAAGTCCGTTAGCGCGCCAATAGCCCAACACAACTTGCTAAAATTTAGCTAAAATTTGCGGTTCATTTTGGTAAAAATACTCCACGGGGGAGCGTGCTTTGGCCAACGCCAAAGTAGGTTGGGGGTGTGAAACCCCCATCTTTTGCTTCGAATCTACGAAAGTTGTAATATCCGCCCCTACCTGCGCAACAGATAAATATCCATAATCCAGCCATGGGCCGCCCGTGCCGCTGCCCTTGCGTCAATAATCTGCGCTGACACTTCGACAAGTGGCCCCGCAATTGCGATCTGATTTTCCATGCCGACATAGGCCGCCCACCAGATCAACACCCCTTCTGGCGCAATCTCTGTAAAACTACAGTCACCGTCCAGCATTACCACCAAAGTATCCACGCCCTCAGGCCAACCGCTGTCTCGTAACCGCCGCCCCGTGGTAACCAGAAAGGCCGCCCCAATGTCATTCACTGCAATGCCATGCGCGGCCGTCAGCACCTGCATTGACGTGATACCGGGAATGACCGTGATCTTTGGCGCAGGGGTCAGTCGCGCTGCAATCCGCAATGTGCTGTCATAAAGTGACGGATCGCCCCAAACCAACAAGGCAACCCGCGCAGCCGCCGGATAAGCGGCAATTGTATTGGTCCAGATCGCGGCAATGGACTCGTGCCAAGCGTCGACGCGGGCAAGATAGTCGGGGTTGGCAGCATCGCGCACGGGCAAATCAAACTGAACAATCTGCGTCGCAGTGTTTCTTACAACAGCGGCACAAATCTGCAAACGCACTTCGGCAAGATCAGATTTATCGCGGCCTTTGCGCGGGATCAGGATCAGATCAACCGCGTTCAACGCCTTGATCGCCTGCAAAGTCAGATGATCGGGGTTGCCCGTGCCGATGCCAACCAAAATCAGTTCCTGCATTGGCATTTCCCCCAAATCGGGGTCAGGCGCAGCGGGTTGTGCCTGACCGGTTCACTTAGACCTCGGCACTTCGCGCCCACAATCGCCCCGCAATCCACCCCATCGCCGCCCACGCCGCCATCGCGGTGGCCAGAACCCGTGCTGCAAACATTGCCGAAACCTCGGGCGGGGCCACTCCAAAAAACGCTTCCGGCTGCGGTGCGCCGATGACATGCGGTGCCGAAATCAAGATCAGCGCCACGATTGCCGCCCAAGGCTTGGGCCCGTAAGCCACCAGCGCAAAGGCCGTTGCCGTCGCCGCTGCCGTGCCCCACCACCAGATTTGCCGTGCGCCCAGTTCAGCCGCGATGGTTCCGGGCAATTCAGGGGCCAGCCCAATCGCCGGTGCCAGTTGAAACGCCACAAATCCGGCAAGTCCCCACAGCAACCCTTGGGTCGCGCCGACTTGGTGACCCATGTTTGCAACAAAGCCAAAGCCTGCGACCAGCAGCAGGGCATAGGACACATAAACCAACACCAGAAACAGCGCCGTTAAAGCATTGCGTTGCAGACCAGGTTGCGGGGCCGCGTGTTCATGCGGTTCTATCGCGCCGCCGTCAGCTGGGGCCGCGTGATCATGCTCGGCCTCGGCCACCACGGCCAGATCATCGACTGAACTGCCCGCCGCGAAATGCGTCAACGCACCCGTTTCATATTGCTCACCCAGAAGGATATACTTTTGCACAAACGCGAAATGCAGCACGGCGGCAATCAGCGCCGCTGCAACGCCCGCGAACACCGCGCAGGCCAACATCCGTTGAAACATCAGATCAGTGGCAAGGAAAGCCGGTTGCATGGCGCACGTCATGTGCCGCATCATGCAAAGCCGCCGATTGGGCATGGCCTGCCATAAACAACAGCATGCCGCCCAGCGCCGCCATCATCAAAGCCTGCGCCAGCGTAGTGGTGTTGGATTTAACCAAAGTTGTCGTCGTCATCGTCGTTCTCCTGACCGTCACACCCGACAGCCCTATGTTTCACCCGTGCAAGGCCGGTCTCCTGGCTTGCGGGTCGATGCGGGCCTTCGCCTTCCCACCCGTCTTGGGGCAGTGGCCGATTGAAAGCCCGCTCTCCGCATTACAGTCGCGGGGGCGGCTGGGGTTTTGGGCGCCTGTTCAGGTTCGCCCTTGTCCCATTCCCGTTTCAGTCCCGGCGCTTTGCGCTGATGGAACACCTTAGCCTGACCATTAGCACCGCAGACCGTCACAGGGTCAAGCCGATTTGCGGCGATTACCGTCGGAATACGACTGTTACGCCGGAATCCGGGCGATTGCCTTCGTGCGCAATTCGCCCAACAGCCGCGCGTCGGCAAAGTTGCCATCAACGCTGGCGGCAAATGCCGCTGCAAAGGTGATAAGATCGGGCAGATCATCAGCGGTGATATCGCCAAATAAATAGGCGGTCTTGCCTGCCGCCCGAAACGCAATTGTTGATGGTCGGGTGCAGCCAGACATGCAATCCACCTGTGCCACCGCAGCGTCTACTCCGTGCAAAGCTAACGCCGTGCGTAATGGTCCGGCGAACCCTGCCGCCCCCAAGGCACAACCGGTGCAAAGCGTGATCTTCACCGCCCATTCCCCGCCAACGGCCCATATAAAATCAACCCCGGCAAATCGCCTTTATCTTGCGCCAACCGCGCGGCCAATTTCGCAATCGTGCTGCGGATCAGCACCTGATCGGGAGTGCTGACCGCTTCGGCCAGCATCGCGGCGGTATCGCCGGGCAAGCCATGCGCGATCAGGCCCGCTACCAGCGCCGGAAACGTCCGCTTGCCCATAAACACCACCGTTGTGGCCAAAGGATCGGCCAAAGCCGCCCAGTTCAGATCATCGGGCAACCCGCCCTTGGTATCGGCCCCGGTGATAAACTGCACCCGTCGCGCGGTCAGCCGCCGCGTAAGGGGTATCCCTGCCGCCGCCGCCGCAGCCGATGCCGAAGTTACCCCCGGAATAATCTCATACCCGATCCCCGCCGCATCCAAAGCAGCGGTTTCTTCCTCCAGCCGCCCGAACAACCCACAATCGCCGGATTTCAGCCGCACCACCCGCGCGCCTGTGCTGGCATAATCCACCAATAACCGGCTGACATGGTCTTGCTTGGGCGATGCGCGACCCGCCCGTTTGCCAACCCCCACCAGATCGGCGCCGCGCTTGGCATGCGCCAGAATCGGCCCCGACGACAGATCATCGAACAACACCGCATCGGCATGCGCCAACCGCGCCACGGCTTTCAACGTCAGCAATTCAGGATCACCCGGACCGGATGAGACGAAAGAGACAAAGCCGCTCATGTGGCCTCCGCGATCAGATGAAAGAAGGTGCCCGTGGCATGACCCCGCCGCGATCCGGTTTCGGGTACGGCTGTGTCAGTGGCATCGACGACATGGGCCAAGGGCGCATCGGGTTGGTCAATGATAGAGGCATAGTGAAATTCATGCCCCCGCAGCCGCGCGCCTGCTGGATGGCCGGGCATTGGCGCGGAAAGGCTAACATGACGATAGCCTAAGTGCATTTTGCGTTTCTCAAGCGAGGTGACCAGCCCCAACAGACCCAGCATTTCGTGGCACAGGCCCGCCGCATCGACCAGCCCCGCGCCCATTGCCATATAGCCCCCGCATTCCCCATGCACGGGTTTGGTTTGGGCAAAGGTCTGCATGCCTGCGCGGAAATTCTGCGCGCCCGCCAATGCGCCCGCATGCAGTTCGGGGTATCCGCCCGGCAACCAGCACACCCCTGCCGATGGATCTGGGGCTTCGTCTTGCAACGGCGAAAACGGCAATATCGTCGCCCCCGCCCTGCGCCAACCGTCAATCAGATGCGGATAAGTAAAGGAAAACGCCGCATCCTGCGCCAATGCGATGCGCTCGGCGGGCGGACGAATGGGCAAAGGCGGGTGCAGCCCAGCGCTGCCCGCGGCGGCGGCAATCATTGCGTCCAGATCAACATGGCCCGCCACAAACGCCGCAATCGCGTCGATATGTGCGGCCAGTTTCGGATGCTCCCCCGCCTGCACCAACCCCAGATGCCGCTCCGGCAGCCCAATCGCCGGATTGCGCGGCAGCGCGCCGAACACCGCTATCCCGGCCTGCGCCATGCCGTGGCGCACCAGCGCCTCATGCCGGGGACTGGCCACTTTGTTCAGCACCACCCCCGCCAGCCGCACATCCGGGCGCATCGTGGCAAACCCCAGCGCCACCGCCGCCGCTGATTGCGCCTGCCCTGATACATCCAGCACCAAAACCACCGGCCAGCCCATCAAGGCGGCAGTATCGGCACTTGCCCCGGTGCCCGCCGCGCCGGGTTTTGCCACGCCGTCAAACAAACCCATCGAGCCTTCGGCGATCACCAGATCGGCCCCCGCCGCCACGCTGACCAACCCGTGAAGGTGCCCGGGCGACATCGCCCAAGTGTCAAGATTAACCGAAACCCGCCCCGCCGCCGCCGTGTGAAACGCGGGGTCAATGTAGTCGGGGCCAGACTTGAACGGCTGCACAACCATCCCCCGCGCCCGCAACGCCGCCAGCACCCCCAGCGTCAACGTGGTTTTGCCAGTGCCCGACGCGGGGGCCGATATCAAAATTCCGGGGGGCAGCATCAAGATGCATCCGGAAAGCGGGGATCGGTGCCAACCGGGCGATAGCGGCGGTCATAATCGCCCGCATAAAGCCGGCTTTCACCAAACTCTTCCGCCCCGATCGCGCGGCCCACAAGGATTAATGCCGTGCGCTGCATTTCGGCCCCCACGGCCACCTCAAGCGTTGCCAACGTTGCCCGCACCACGCGCTGGTCGGGCCAACTGGCGCGCCAAACCACCGCCACCGGGCAATCAGGCCCGTAATGCGGGGTCAGATCGGTAATCACCTGCGCCAACACATGCACCGACAGATGAATGGCAAGTGTCGCCCCGGTTGCCGCAAACGCCGCAAGATTTTCACGCTCTGGCATCGCCGTTGCCCTACCGGAGGTGCGCGTCAGCACAAGCGATTGCGCCACACCCGGCAAAGTTAACTCTGCCCCCAAGGCGGCTGCGGCGGCAGCAAACGCGGGCACGCCGGGGGTGACGTCATAGGGAATGCCCAAGCTGCGCAGACGGCGCAGTTGTTCGCCCATCGCCGACCACACCGATAAATCGCCCGAATGCAGGCGTGCCACATCGTGGCCCGCGCTATGCGCGGCCGCAAGTTCGGCCACGATCTCATCCAGACTTAACGACGCGGTATTGACAATCCGCGCCCCCGCAGGGCAATGCGCCAACAACGCCGCAGGCACCAAAGACCCTGCATACAGGCACACTGTGCTGGCCGCGATCAGATTGCGCCCGCGCAGGGTGATCAGATCGGGCGCACCCGGCCCCGCCCCGATGAAATGCACTGTCATTGATCTGTTCCTTCCGCAATCGCCGCCGTGGCCATCCCGTCGCGCGACACCACGCGCCCCACGATCAGCCGCGCGCCGGGGCCAGCGGCGATCAGCGCAGCCGCTTCGGCGACTGACCCTACACCAAACAACTCCTGCACCGTGTCTGACTGCGTCGGCGTATCCACCCCCGCCACATCAACCGCGCATAACGGCACGCCCAACTGATCACAAAGCGCCACAAATACCGGAGCCAAAGCCTTGGCATGCGCGGTTGCAACCGCATCAACCGGCAGCCCGTCAGCTTGATCTTGGGCCATCGCCAACGCCTCAACCAACGCATCCAGCGACACCGCACTGCGAAACCCTATCCCTGCCACCTTCATAGCACCACGCTCCACTGCACGACGGGGCGCGCGGCAGTCCAGCCACGCATTCCGCCCAAAGGGGTCGCGGTGGCGACGTCGATCTTGGTCAAACTGCCGCCGTGGGTGGCGCACAGGCCCACCAGCACGCTTTCCGTTTCCAACGTCACCGCATTGGCCAGCAACCGGGTGCCAGCGCGCAGCATTGGTAAAAGGACTGCATAAAGGCCCGCATCGCCACCACCGCCAACAAACACAACATCGGGGATGGGGTGATTGCGCAGCACAGCCGGGGCAGTCCCTTCGACAACTTTCAAGCGGTGATCTACCCCAAAGCAATCAGCATTGGCGCGGATGTTTGCAGCACGTGCTGGCTTGGCCTCGAACGCCACCGCAAGCCCCCCCGCCAAACACCATTCGACGGAAACAGAGCCTGACCCCGCCCCGATATCCCACAGACGTTCCCCCGGTCTTGGCCCCAAGGCGGCCAAAGTCACCGCGCGAATGGCGCGTTTGGTGATCTGTCCATCATGCGCGAAAAGATCGTCAGGCAGGCCAAACCCGCGTGGCAACCCCGTTCCCACGGCTGCAATCGCCACCGCAACCGGGGCGGATACATCTGTGAAATCATAATCTTGTGCCGTTATGGTGCGCACCCGCTCTTGTGGACCACCCATGCGTTCCAGCACATGCAAGGTAGACGCACCAAAGCCGATGCCCGTCAGCCAAGCTGCTAAACCCTGCACAGCATCGCCATCCCGCATCAAGCAAATCACCTGCGCGCCACTGTGCAGATCGGCGCGGATGCGGGCAAAGGGGGCGGCATGCAAGCCATGGCAAAAAGAGGTTTCCAGCCGCCAGCCCAGCACGTTCGCTGCGCGCGAAAACGTCGATGGGGCCGGATGTGCCAGCCATTCGCCGGGGGCCAAATGCGGCACTAAACTGGAACCCGCACCGAACCAAAAAGGATCGCCCGACGCCAGCACCACCACGGCCCGCCCGCGACACGCCAAAACCGGGGCGATATCAAACGGCACGGGCCAAGCCTGCCCACGCGCGCCTACCCCCACCAACTTCAGATGACGCGGCCCGCCAAACACCACGTCTGCCGTTGCTATCGCATCGCGGCTTGCATCTGACAGCCCAGCCAGTCCATCTTCGCCCAGACCGATGATCGTCAGCCAAGGCTTATCCACCATGCACATCCTTCTTCTTGGCGGCACCACCGAGGCCAGTTTTTTGGCGCAGAAATTGGCCGACGCTGGCATCGACGCGGTGTTTTCCTACGCGGGCCGCACCGAAATGCCGATAGAGCAACCAATGCCCACCCGTATCGGCGGCTTTGGAGGCGTGGCAGGGTTGATCGACTACCTGATCGCCGCAGAAATCACCCATGTCGTCGATGCGACGCACCCTTTTGCAGCGCAGATGAGCAGGCACGCGATAACCGCCGCTGCCGCGCTGCAGCTGCCGCTGATCGCGTTGGAACGCAGCCCCTGGACAGCCCTGCCAATGGATCGCTGGACCGTGGTTCCAGACACTGCCGCCGCCGCAGCCGCCCTGCCCGATGCGCCAACCCGCGTCTTTCTTGCCATCGGCAAGCAAACCTTGGGCGATTTCGCGATCAAACCGCAGCACCACTACCTGCTGCGCCTTGTTGATCCGCCGGAAGGCCCGCTGCCGTTGCCCAACACGACCGTCATCTTGGCGCGCGGACCGTTTACCGAAGCGGGCGACATCGCTTTGATGCAGACGCACAACATTACCCATATTGTGGCCAAAAACGCCGGTGGCAAGGGCGCGCAGGCCAAACTGGGGGCCGCGCGCGCCCTGAACCTGCCCCTGATCATGATTGAGCGACCCGCGTTGCCGCCCCGCCAAATCGCGCGAACAGTCAGTGACGTTATGGATTGGATAGATCATACTGCCGACCTTGGGGTATAGACGAACCGCCCCAACCGTTTGGTCGCGGAATTACCGACAATCACCACGGTGCGCATATCGGCCATCTCAGGCGTGGCCTCGGCCAGTGTGACGGTATTGATCCGCGCATCGGGCATTGTCACATTGCGGGCAAACATAATCAACCGATCCGGCCCACATTCATCGCGCAAGATATCCAGCGCACGGGCAAACTGGTGCGGGCGGCTGGCAGATCGCGGGTTGTAGAACGCCATTGCGAAATCTGCCTGCGCCGCCAGTCGCAAGCGGTGTTCGACCAATGCCCAGGGTTTCAGATTGTCGCTTAGGTTGATCGCGCAAAAATCATGCCCCAACGGTGCCCCCGCCAAGGCACTTGCCGCCAGCATGGCCGTGATGCCGGGCAGAATGCGGATATCCAGCGTCAGATACTGCGGGGCGGCTTCAATCGCCTCAAACAGCGCCGACGCCATCGCAAATACGCCCGGATCACCCGATGACACGATCACCACCCGCGCACCCGCCGCCGCCAGCGTCAGCGCATGGCCCGCACGGTCCAGTTCCACCCGGTTATCAGAGGCATGCAACGTCAACCCGTCGCGCGGGGCCACCCGCGCAACATAGGGAATATATCCAACAATATCAGTGGCGTCAGCCAACGCGCTGCGCACTTGCGGTGTGACCAGATCCTCATCCCCCGGACCCAATCCCGCGACAACCACCCAACCCGTCATTCGCCACCGCCCAGTTCCGGGCGACGACCCTGACCATGCACCAGCACAATCGCGAAATACGGGCAATCGGTGGCATCCACATCGACCAGCCGCGCGATGCGTTGATCGGGCATTGTGCCGCGCTCCACCAGCCACGCATCGCCCAGCCGCCCGGCCTCTTGCAGCGCGCGGCGCACACGCGGCAGATTGCGCCCGGTTTTCATGATCACCAGCGCATCGGCGGCTTTCATATGATGCACCAAATCCGTCTCGGGCAGCGTGCCCATCAGCACCGTCAACACATCATCGCCCCAGGTGATCGGCATCCCCGTGGCATGCCAACACCCCGTCATGCCAGTGATGCCCGGCACAATTTCGATGGTCGCCAGCCCCTGAAGGCGGGTGTATAAATGCATGAAAGAGCCGTAGAAAAACGGATCGCCTTCGCACAGAACCACCACATCAGTTGTCTGCGAAAGATCGGCCAAACGGGTTGCCCAATCATCGTAAAACCGCGCCAAAGCGTCGATGTACGCGGGGCTGTCAAAGGGAAGTTCTGTGGTAACCGGGTATTCCATCGCGTATTCGGTGACACCTGCCGCCAACATACCGTTCACGATCCGCCGCGCCTGTCCCTGCCGCCCGGCTTTGCGGAAATAGGCGACATGCGCCGCCGCCCGGATCAACCGATCCGACCGCACCGCCATCAAATCTGGGTCGCCCGGCCCAAGGCCCGTGCAAATAATACGGCCCATCGCTATTCCTTCCGGCTGGCCAGCGCGTTGACCGCCGCCACCGCAATCGCCGATCCGCCAAGACGGCCCCGCACCACCATAGACGGCACGGGTGCCGCCCGCATCAGCGCATCTTTGGATTCAGCAGCCCCAATGAACCCCACAGGAATGCCAATGATTACTGCAGGGCGCGGACAATCCGGGTCGGCCAGCATGTTCAAAAGATGAAACAACGCCGTGGGCGCGTTGCCAATGGCCACCACAGCGCCCGCCAGATCAGAGCGCCACAACTCCACCGCCGCCGCCGACCGGGTGTTGCCCATATCGCGCGCCATGCCTGCCACACGCGGGTCTTGCAGGGTGCAGATCACCCGGTTGTCGCGCGGCAGCCGGGGCCGCGTAATACCTTCGGATACCATCCGCACATCGCACAAGATCGGCGCACCGTCTTCCAGTGCCGCCCGCGCGGCAACCGCCATGCCGGGGGTGAAATCTATGAATGCCTCCAGCCCCACCATGCCTGCCGCATGGATCATCCGCACCGCCACCAACTCTTCTTCGCGGGTAAAGCGTGCCAGATCAGCCTCGGCGCGGATGGTGGCAAAAGACTGGCGGTAAATCTCGGCACCGTCGGTGATGTAGGTATGCGTCATGCGGGTATCTTTGTCAGAATTGCAGGGTGGGCAAGGATTTCGTCGGCTGACAAGGCGGATATGGTGGCGGCATCGGCGGCCTTGCCATTGCGGATCAAATCAAAGCCATGGGGTGTGGCCACCAAAGTAACAGGGGCCGCACCGGGATGCGCACAGCCCTTGGAACAGCCGGAAACATGCAGGTTTTCCGTCATATGGCGCGCCAGTTTCCGCGCAATATCCCGCGTGGGCCGGTGTGCCTGCAAACAGCCCGGCGCGCCGGTGCAGGCCACCACGCGCAGCACTGGATCATCCGGGTCAGTGATGACGCCCGCTATCTTTGGCAACTGCCGCACACCTTCGACCAACAGCATCCGCCAAGGTGTGACGCGCAAATCACCCAGCCGCGCCAAACTGGCAAGCGTTTCGGCCTGCATCTGGCCAAAGTCAAACCCCACCAGCGCGCCCGCCGCAACCAGGGCCGGCTTTGCGGCGGCTGCCACGGCCTGCATCTGCACCGCGCGAAACCGATCTGGCAGGCGCGCGCCGCGTCCGATCAATGCCGCCATGCGGCCTCGACCGTCTGCGATACCGCCCGATGCGACAAACCATGCGGCCAGGTCCTGAATCGCCGCAATTGCCGTTTCGGGCGTAACCATCGCCCCGGTATCCGCGCCATCGGCTTTGACGATCAAGCCCGCTGGTCCGCGTTCAATGCGAATATCTGCCGAAGTGTCCTGCAATACGGGCTGCGCCCCGATATCAACCGCATAGCCAAACTTTCCCGGCAAGATTGGGAAATCGGGTGCGGCAATTGCTGCCATCAATGCAGTGGCCAGCCCAATCGCACCATCGCCATCTGCCCAGAACGGCGAGACGATGATATTGCGCGCGGCCTCTGCTGCCGGGGTTTCGTCAATCATCCCCAACGCCGCCAACCCTGCGATCAGCACTGGATGGCCTGCATCCGCCACGCCGCGCAACTGCACATTGGCGCGCGCCGACAGATCGATCAGCCCGTTGCCGTGCGCGCGCGCCAGCCGCGCGATGCCCATGGCCTGATCGCGGGACAACCGCCCGGCGCGCGGGCGCAAGCGCACGACCAAGCCATCGCCCGACATCATCGGGCGCAATGCCCCGGGGCACCAGCCCTGAATGATGGGGCCTTGAATGATGGGGCCTTGGATGATCGGCGAATTGCTCATGCGCCCACCGCTGCCGCGATAGAATTGCGCCGGGTGTTCCACAAACCGGCGTCACGTAAAGCCGCAAAGCGATCCCGCAAGGCTTGCAGCGCAGCGGGGTTTTCGCGCGCCATGAAATCAACCAGATCATCGCGCGCCAGCGTGGCGTCGTGATAAAGGTCGAACAAGTGCGCAGGCACGGTGCGGATCAGATGGGCATAGGCGGCCAGATTGTCCAGCGTGGCGGTGATTTCGGCGGCCCCGCGAAAGCCATGCCGCATCATACCATTGGCCCAATCGGGGTTGGCTGCGCGTGCGCGCACCACGCGGCCGATTTCTTCGGTTACCGTGCGCGCACGCGGCGCATCGGCGCGGCTGCTGTCCAGATGATAAAGCGCCGCTGCATCCGCGCCCAAATGCGCCAAAGCGGCGGCGAACCCCCCTTCGTGGGCGGCATAATCGGGGGCCATCAGCACATCGGTTTCCGCCAGATCCTGCACATGCGCAAAGGCATCCGCGCCCATCAACCGCGCCTCGATCCCGGCGCGATCAAGGCTGACTTCGCCCTTGGCGTCGATGGCCCAGCTTGAGCCTGCCAACCATGCCTCACCCGCCTGCGCGCGCCCGTCATCGGTATAATCGGTCAGGGCCTGCCCCATGCCCATGCCATAAAGGCCGGGCTGCGGGCCATAAACCCGGGCTGTGTTGGTGACATAGGGGTTATCTTCAACCGCCTCGTCACGCGCCGCAAGGGCCGCAACACCCGCCTGAAACATCTGTGCAAGTCCCGGAAAAATATCGCGAAACAGCCCCGACACGCGCAAGGTGACGTCAATCCGTGGCCGTCCCAGCAGGGCCAGCGGCACCACTTCAAACCCCGAAACCCTGTCCGATCCGGCATCCCACAACGGTGCCAGACCTGCCAGATGCAGCGCCATCGCAATTTCCTCGCCTGCCGTGCGCATCGTGGCCGACCCCCACAGATCAAGCACTATGCCGCGCGGCCAGTCACCTTTGTCTTGCAAATGGCGGCGCAACAATTCTTCGGCCAGTTTCACCCCTTGAGCATGGGCGGCACGCGATGGCACGGCACGCGGATCAACCGAAAACAGATTGCGCCCGGTGGGCTGCACATCGGCGCGGCCCCGATAGGGCGATCCGGCTGGCCCCGGCGGCACGAAACGGCCTGCAAGGGCGGCCAACAGCCCGTCCATCTCGCCCACCGCTGCGCCAAAGATATGCAGCCCGTCACCAAACTGGCTTTCCTTGATATCGCAGACGAACCGATCAATCCGGGTGATCGCCTCGGCCATCGACGCATCTGCAGGCAGGCCCAGATCAGCCTCTACCCCCGCCGCCTGCGCCTCGGCGCGCACCGATGCTATCAGCCGGTCGCGGCGCGCAGGGTCCAAGCCATCGGCGGTGGAATATTCATCCAACAACCGTTCCAGCTGCAGCAACCCTTCGGGCACGGCACTGTCGGCCATCGGCGGCGGCATATGGCCCAAAGTCACAGCCCCGATGCGGCGTTTGGCTTGGGCCGCCTCGCCGGGATCATTGACAATAAACGGATAAATCACCGGAGTAGCGCCAAGTAAAACCTCGGGCCAACACGTATCCGACAGCGCC
This sequence comes from Cypionkella sp., assembly GCA_031384605.1. Classification (GTDB taxonomy): domain Bacteria; phylum Pseudomonadota; class Alphaproteobacteria; order Rhodobacterales; family Rhodobacteraceae; genus JANNAT01. Next base: position 8,305 of record JANNAT010000045.1, on the reverse strand, counting down.
ACCGATTTGCCCGGCAACCATTCCAGCGTGCCATGCGCACCAACATGCACCAACGCATGCGGGTTTTGGGCCCGCAACCACAGATAAAACGCGACATAGCCATGGCGCGGCGTGCGGGCCAGATCGTGGTAATCCGCGTCGCGCACCGCCACATCGCCGCGTTCGGGTTGCAGGGCAATCAGGGCGTTGCCTGCACGAAGGGCGGCAAAATGGAACTGGCCGTCGCGGGTTGCCGGATCATCAGCGGGATCTCCCCAAGAGGCCATAAGGTTGGCACGCAGGGGTTCGGGGATGGTTTGCAGCGCAGTCAGATAGTCGGCCAGCGGCCATGTCAGTGTCTCGCGCACCAACTGGGGCCCAAAATCTTCAGGCTGAGTCACGCCATAGCCCGCCGCCGCCAAATGCCCCAGCATCGCAGGCACCGACGCCAGCGCATCAAGGCCCACCGCATGGGCAATCTGGTCGGGCCGCCCCGGATAGGTTGACAAGATCACCGCGATTTCGCGCAGCTTCGCCGGGGCCGCAGCCAAGCGAACCCAAGCCGCCACCCGGTCGGCCACAGCCGCAATACGCCCCAGATCGGCGCGGTGGGCAAAGCGGGAAAATTGTAAGTCAGGGTCGCGCCTGCCGGGCGATTTGAACGATGCCACACCGGCAAATATCCGGCCATCCACCTCGGGCAGCACGACATGCATCGCCAGATCGGCGGGCGATAGCCCCCGATCCGACGTGGCCCAATCCCGCCTGCGCGCGGTGGACAGCGCCAGTTGGAACACCGGGCAACCGGGCGCGTCCAATGGCGATGCCCCATCCGCGCCCTTGCCCGAAAACGCGGTGGCATTGACGATGGCAGAAGGGGCAGTCCGGGCAAAAGCAGCGGTTAAAAACGCCGCCGCACCCGGAGCCTTCAACGACGGCACAAACAACCCCTGCGGCGCAAAGCCGCGCGCGCGAAGTGCGTCCATCACCGCATCCACCGGGGCGGTATCGGCGGCGGTCAAATAGCTGCGGTAAAACGTCACCGCCACCGCTGGGCCATCCCCCATTGGCCCCGGCACGACGCCCTGCCCCGGCTGATACCAGCCGCTATCCGGCACGGTTTTGTCACCCAACACCGGCCCTGCATAAAGCCCCGCCGCCAGCGCAAGTTGCGCCAATGCCGCTTGGGCCGCCACCGCGCCGCCCGCATCACACAACGCCTGAAGCCGACGCAACGTAGACACCGGCAAAGTAGACAGCGCATCAAGGCCCGGATCATCGCGCCCATCGGCGGGAAGGACAGCCAAGGCAATGCCGCGGCGGCGGCAAAGGTCTTGAACCGATGCCGTGCCATAGGCCCAATAGCTGGCCCCGCCGATCAGCCGGATCAGAATACCCCGCGCGCCAGACAGGGTTTGTTCGATATAGGTATCGACCGACAGCGGATGTTTCAGCGCCATCAGACTGGCCAACCGCAGGGTGGGATGGGCAGAACTGCCCATCCGACAGGCCCGATGATACCCTGCCTCAAACGCGCCCAAATCACTGTCAGAAAACGACAAAACCACCAGATCGGCCGGGGATTGCCCCAGATCGAACGGGGTTTCGGTTTCCTCTAACCCGTGGCTTTCGCGAAAGACGACGTGCATCGGCGGTCAGGCCCCCAGCACGGCGCGAATGGCGGCCTCGTTCACGTGGTGATGTTCGGCGATCACCACCAACTGGCTGAGACGCGGGGATGTGCCCCATGGCCGGTCATACTGATGGCGCACGCGGGCGCCGACCGCCTGCACCAGCAACCGCATCGGTTTGCCAGTAACCGCGACATAACCTTTGACGCGCAAGATGTTCTGTTCCTTGGCCAATCTTTGAATGGCTGCAACCATAATTTCGGGATCGCTGATTTCGGGCAGATCAATCACCACCGTGTCAAAATCATCATGTTCGTGATCATCATGGCCATCGTGGTGGCTGGGGCGCGCGGCGATATCATCTTCGGCGCGGGAATTCAGCCCCAAAATCAGGCGCGGATCAATCACGCCTTCGGTCATCGCCAGGATCGGCAACTTGCGCGGGGCTTCCGCCTCAATCACCGCGCGGGCCGCCGCCAATCCCGCCTCACCGGCCAGATCGGCCTTCGAGAGCAGCACGATATCGGCGCAGGAAATCTGATCTTCGAATACCTCGGCCAAAGGGGTTTCATGGTCAATGCTGGGATCGGCCAAACGCTGTGCTTCAACCGCCGCGAGGTCTGGGGCAAAGCGGCCCGCCGCCACCGCTTCGGCATCGGCCAGCGTGATCACGCCATCGACGGTAATACGAGAGCGGATCGCGGGCCAATCGAACGCCTTCAACAACGGCTTTGGCAGCGCCAGACCGCTGGTTTCGATGATGATGTGATCGGGCCGCACCGGCAGCGCCATCAGCGCCTCTATCGTGGGGATGAAATCATCGGCCACGGTGCAACAGATACAGCCATTGGCCAACTCTACAATGTTTTCCACCGGGCAATTGGCATCGGCGCAAGATTTCAGGATATCGCCGTCCACACCCAAGGTGCCAAATTCATTGACCAATATCGCCAGCCGCTTGCCTTGTGGGTTTTGCATCAGGTGCCGGATCAGCGTGGTTTTGCCGGCGCCCAGAAAGCCGGTGATCACAGTGACGGGGATTTTGGCCAGATCGGTCATGTCAAACCTCTAAAGGGGGGATACGGGCAAGGCTTTGCTTGCGGAAAATAACCGGGCGCGCGCGCCAAGGGACGATGCCATCGGATGTGTCGGCATAGGCGGCGGCACCCGCCAGAATATCAGCGGCATCGGCATCAGTCAGACGGCCATAAACATAGGTCCACTTGCCAGCACCCGACAAAGCCACAGCACAGCTTTGGGTGCAGGCCGACAGGCATTCAACGGGCACCATGCGCACGCCGTCGGGCACACCCGCCGCGATCAACGCCGCATGCAGACGCGCGCCGGGGGGGGCAGCGCCGTCTTCGACAATCTCGCCCGCTTTGCAGGTGATACAAACATGCAACGTCGTCATGGTCGTCCCTATATCTTGCACGAATGGGGATACCGGACCGGGAGTTTTGCGCAGGCGCCAAACCCTCCTGTCGGTTGCGAAACACCCCGTTCGCCCGTTCAGCCGTCGTGCGTTGGCAGGTCTCCCGGCTTGCGGAGTCAAGGGTTGCCCCTAACGGTTCGCCCCCCTTCCCAGCCCAATTTGGGGCCAGTGGCATGGGGCGGACCTTTCCGATCACGGTCGCGGGGGCGGCTGCGCTTCGGCCTTGCACCCATAAAGGTCGCAAAACCTGTCGCATTCCCTTTTCGCCTGCCGTAGGACAGGCACCAACGTAGCGAATTACCTGAGCCAGTTGCCCCCCGGAGTCAAGGACAAGGACCGTCACCATGAGCGATGCCACCGACACGCCCGCAGCATCCGTTGTCGATCCCGACGCGCGCCACAATTCCAAGATGGCCAAAAAGAAGGCCGCGCGCGACAAGATCATGGCAACCAAATCCGGCGATAAGGGCCTGATCATCGTGCATACCGGGGCGGGCAAGGGCAAATCATCCAGCGGTTTTGGCATGATCCTGCGCTGCATCGCGCATGAGATGCCTTGCGCCGTGGTGCAGTTCATCAAAGGTGCCTGGGACACTGGAGAGCGGCGGATGATCGAGGCGCATTTTTCGCATCTGTGCGAATTTCATGCGATGGGCGAAGGCTTTACCTGGGAAACCCAGGACCGCGCCCGTGATGTGGCGATGGCCGCAAAGGGCTGGGAAAAGGCCAAAGAGCTGATCCGCGATCCGGCCAACCGGATGGTGCTGCTGGATGAGATCAACATCGCCTTGCGCTATGATTATCTGGATATCGCCGACGTCGTGGCGTTTCTATCCACCGAAAAGCCGCCGATGACCCATGTGGTGCTGACCGGGCGCAACGCCAAAGACGCGTTGATTGAGGTGGCGGATCTGGTGACGGAAATGACCCTGATCAAGCACCCGTTCCGGTCTGGCATCAAGGCGCAGGCGGGGGTTGAGTTTTGAGGCGTTGGGTTAGGTTGCTAAAACAGGAGCCTCCGGCGGGGATATTTATCGCCAAAATAAAGGTAACGATGTGTTAACTGCTTTGGGTCATACTGTTCCTACGGTACAGGGAGGGATCCCGATGACCGTCCAAGGTAAAGGCGCCGCGTCTCGCCCGTGCAAACGGCCCAAGACGCTGTGGCCGATATTGGAACAATACCATGCCTTTATTTTGGCGATAAATATCCCCGCCGGAGGCTCCGGCCTTCTCAACCAGTGCAGCGCCGGGTATTCCCGATGAAAGCCCTGATGATCCAAGGCGCGGGATCGAACGTTGGCAAATCTTTGCTGGTGGCGGGGTTGTGCCGGGCGGCGCGGCTGCGGGGTCTGTCCGTGGCCCCGTTCAAGCCGCAGAATATGTCAAACAATGCTGCCGTAACAATTGATGGCGGCGAGATTGGCCGCGCGCAGGCGTTGCAGGCGCTGGCCTGCGGGGTTGATCCACATACCGACATGAACCCGGTGCTTCTGAAGCCGGAATCAGAGGTGGGGTCACAGGTTATTGTGCAGGGGCAGCGGCTGGCAACAGTGAAGGCGCGCGATTATGCGGCCTTGAAACCATCGCTGATGGCCCCGGTGTTGGACAGCTTTAACCGTCTGAAATTGCAATATGATCTGGTGATCGTCGAAGGCGCTGGCAGCCCGGCCGAGGTGAACCTGCGCGCAGGCGATATCGCCAATATGGGCTTTGCCTGTGCCGCAGATGTGCCTGTTGTGCTGGTAGGCGATATTGACCGTGGCGGGGTGATTGCCCAGATCGTCGGCACCCAAGCCGTGTTGGATGCGGGTGATAATGCCATGATCGCGGGCTTTATCATCAACAAATTCCGCGGCGATCCGACGCTGTTCGATGATGGGTATCGGATGATTGAAGCCCATACCAAGTGGCGCGGATTTGGCGTGGTGCCGTTCTTTTCTGACGCCCATAAACTGCCCGCCGAAGATGCGCTTGATCTGCCGCGCGGGGGTGGCAGCGGTGGGTTGCACATCGCGGCACTGGTGTTTTCGCGCATCGCCAATTTTGATGATCTGGACCCTTTGGCGCAAGAACCCGGCGTGCGCCTGAGCATGGTGCATGCAGGGCAACCCATTCCGGTTTGCGATCTGATGATCTTGCCGGGGTCAAAATCAACCCGCGCCGATCTGGCCTATCTGCGCGCGCAGGGCTGGGACATTGATCTGGCCGCCCATGTGCGGCGCGGCGGGCAAGTGTTGGGGATTTGCGGCGGATATCAGATGCTGGGCAAATGGATTGACGATCCTGATGGCATCGAAGGGCCGGCCGGTCGAACGCCGGGACTTGGCTTTCTGGACGTCTTCACCACGATGACGCCGCATAAACGGCTGACCCGGGTGCAGGGCCACCATTTGGCCACCGGCACAGCTATTTCAGGTTATGAAATTCACATCGGTCGCAGCGATGGCCCAGACCGCGCCCGCCCGTTTGCCCGGATCGACGGGATCGACGAAGGCGCAATTTCGACGGATGGACGCATCATGGGCTGCTATCTGCATGGCATGTTTGCAGACGATGCGTTCAGGTCGGCGTTTTTGGCAAACCTGGGCATGCCGCTATCTGAACTTTGCTACGGCACGGCGGTTGAAGACACGCTTGACGCTCTCGCGGTTCATCTTGAAACGCATCTGGATATAGGCGCCATTTTCGCATTGGCGCGGTAGGGTCTGTTGCAACAGCTTTGTGTCGCGTCAAGTTTGCCGCCAACCGGACAATCCGCGCGATGCTTTCCGCTTGGCTTTGATCGCAGCCACAAGGGCGGTGCCTGCGTCAAGGATATGGTTGTGCAAATAAGGAGTAGCGCGTTTCGCGTCCCCGGCCTTATGCAAAGCCAAAAGCTGTTGATACGCACTTGGGGCAGCTTCAAACGCCTCGGTCAGCAAAAGCTGCAGCCGAACGACCCGTTCGAGCTGAAGATTGATGCCGCCAAGGATGATCAGCGACTGAACCCGTGCGGCAGGCAACAAAAGCCGCTTGTGGAACGCCGCGTTCAGCGATCCCCAAAGCCCCATCTTTCGATCTGTATAAACCTTTTCAAGGTCACCCAAAATTTCGGTGCAAGCCCGGAAATCGTCTTGTGTCATCATCGGGATTGAATGGCGCAGCATATCGCATTTGATCAAGGCGCGAAGTTCGAACAACTCCATCACTTCGTCTGGCGAAATCGACGACACGAATGCCCCTTTCTGAACTTTTGTCTCGGTCAGTCCTTCGGCTTCCCGCCGCCGAAAGGCTTCGCGGATGGGCCTTCGGCTGCAGTCATACTCGGCCGCCAGCCTCTCTTGAACAAGGGCTTCGCCGGGCTGAAACGCGCCGTTCAGAATGCGCTCGCGCAAGGACATGGCCAAGGCTTCGGGCAGACCAAGGCGCTGCAGTTTTTGCTTTTCTGCGGGATTTCCGATGGATGTCGTTTCGCGCCACATTGGCTCCAATCAACACATTTACCATCTTGCGCACATACCACCCAATGCCAAGGTAGCGACCGCCAAACGCCATCGCATATCCCTGCGATACGGCGGGGCGGATGGCGACGTTTTCGATTAACGGAGTTTTGCAGGCGAGTTACAAATACGACTTCGCCGGGCGGCAGGTGGTGCGGGCGCTGTCGGGTGGGGCGACGATCCACTCGGTGTTCGACGCGGATGGCAACCGGATTGCCGAGTATGATCAGACCTCTGGCGCGTTGATCCGGGAATATGTGTGGTTTGATGGGGCTGCGGTTGCGGTGATTGAGGGCGGGGTGGTCTATTACATCCGCTCCGATCACATCGGCCGCCCGGTGTTTGCGACGAATGGGGCGGGGGTGCAGGTTTGGACGGCGAGCTACCTGCCGTTTGGGGGTGTTCGCACCGCTACTGGAACCCCCATCACCCTGAGATTCCCCGGCCAGTGGTTCCAATCCGAATCCGGCTTGCACCAGAACTGGATGCGGGATTACAATCCGACAACGGGGAGATATCTGCAGGCCGATCCGCTGGGGTTGGTCGATGGGCCGAGTGTTTATGGGTACGCCCGCCAATCGCCGGGCAGGTATACCGATCCGACGGGGGAGTTTGTTCCGCTCCTTGCCATAGTTTTCATTGCAGTACTGCTGACGCCTGATGTCGCGAACGCGCCAGGTAACTGCGACGAAGTTGTGCCTTCGGACCCGGCCGCGCCGTATATCAATGGTATATTAGCGGGCATAACTGCGGGACCGTTTGTCGGGGTGGGATCGCGCGCCGCGGCCGCAGGTCAGTCAGCCGATGACATAGTCAGTGTGGTCACGCGGCGGACTCGCACTGGCGATACAGCGGTCAAAGTTACGCACAGAAACGGGCGTGTAATGGATATTTCACCACGGCGCGTAAAAGGCCGAATTCCTAATAACCACCCAAACGCGCCTCTAGGGTCGAAAAATGACATCAAGTTCGATAACCCTATTCCCGGGACAAAGGGCTACAAGCGCCTTCCCACCAAAGATGAATTAGACTCTCTAAAAGGTTTTGAATAATGTTGGAAGCTACTTTTACTATCAGAATGACAGACAAATATGGTGTATTCATCGATTGCGATGATTGGGAAACCGGCGACGAGTTTGATGATTACCTGCATGAAGTGCTTGATCTGGAAGTCGGTTATATGTCTGACGGGCCGACTTGGACGTTCATCATGGGCGAATCCATGACGATTGAACAAGCTGAAAAAATCGTTGCAGATTTTAAACTTTTACCACCACCGTAAGGCTCTTCGACTACCGTCGATGTATGTCATTTAATGGTTCCTTAACGGGCTATGCTTTTTGACCTATATCGAAGGCCTTCAATCGACCAATGCCAGATTCCGTTCACCATACCACTTGCGGCCAGATGGCGTTCACCTATGACGGTGTGGGCAACCGGGTGACGTACGGCGTTGATCCGGGCACGGGCCTTGCGACCGATACCTATGCCTATCCCCCCACCTCAAACCGCCTGTCCACCATCAGCCTTGGCGCGGGGGGCAGCCGCGCGTTTACCTATGATGCGGCGGGCAATGTCACCTTTGATGATCGCACGGGCGGCGGCTATGGCTATATTTATGATGCTGCCGGGCGGATGGCGACGTTTTCGATCAACGGGGTTTTGCAGGCGAGTTACAAATACGACTTCGCCGGGCGGCAGGTGGTGCGGGCGCTGTCGGGTGGGGCGACGATCCACTCGGTGTTCGACGCGGATGGCAACCGGATTGCCGAGTATGA
>JANNAT010000031.1:0-3280 GCA_031384605.1 Cypionkella sp. | reverse complement strand
ACTCGTCAAACGTTGATGTGGCGTTGATGTGTTTTGCGCAAGCCAAAACCCGACTGTTTAGGTCGGGTTCTAAGTATCTGATTTGTTTTGTGTTTTTGGTTGCGGGGACAGGATTTGAACCTGTGACCTTCAGGTTATGAGTCGTGGCGAACGAACCATGAACAATCCCTCAGAACTGCGCTATCCTTCGCATTTTCCGTGGCTTGCACCCCCCTGCCCCGGAACGTCCCTACGCGAGATTTCGCAATAAACCGCCGCGAACCTCTCCCTCTTGCTTCCACTGTGCTTCCATACGGGCAAAGGATGATGTTCCGGTAGCATGTCGATCATGATCTTCAGCCTATTCGACCACGACCAGGTTCCGTGGATCCAGCCGCGCTTCACCGGCCCATCTGTAGGCGCAGGTCACTTGAGGATAGTCGAGACAGGCCGCATTTGGCGCATCGATAGCAGGAATGCCAAGCCGCTTGTAATGGCCAAAGAACACCGGCTTTGCCTCGGCGCCATAGGCGCGAAACGCGATGTCGCCCTCGATTGGCGTCGCAGGAAGCGTTTCGGGGTTAGGCACGGACAGTGCGGCATCGCGCCACGTCGTAGCACCCGATTGCCACCACTTCAGGCGGAGCCCTGTGCGCCTGTGCCCCTTGATGTCATGGAAATAGTGGGGCGCGGGTAGTTCTGCTTCCGGTCCCTTCAGCATGGTCAGGACCGCTTCAGCAAAACCGCTGGCATCGTTTTCCAGCGCGATCTCCTGCAGATCGTCCCATGCCAAAAGACCGCCCGGGCGTCGGTCCAGGATCGTTGCCACTCGTGCATCATCCCAACAGGCATGCACAAGGCGCAAACCGCCCAAATCAAGAAACAGGGGCAGCGTCAGAAACCAGTCGAGCATCTCGTTCGTATTCGGATGCCCGACGGGGAATTCATCCAGAAACGTCTGGTGCTGGTCTGTATTCTTGGCCGAACGCGCCCGCATGTAGCCATCATCCGTCCCATCCGCGTTCCGACCGGGCCGATGATAGAGCAGCGCGTTCAGCTCGTGATTGCCCATGATCGCCACGGCATGTCCCTGATCATGCATAGCGCGGACGAGGGTCAAGACAGACCGATTTGCCCGGCCCATATCGATAAAATCTCCCAAAAATGCCGCGATACGCCCCTCCGGATGCGCCCAAGCATTGCTGCCGACCACATAGCCAAGGCTCGACAGTGTCTGCGTCAGGCGGTCGATGTCCGCGTGAATATCGGGAATAATGTCATAGTGCTGCTTCATGCGAAGTGCCCCCAGAAGCCGGACTTGCGTCCGTGTTCGCGTCGCAAGCGGGCGACATAGGAAACGTGAGGTTCGAACGTCACAAAATCCCCGATCTGGCTGGCCAGCGCATCGCATTCGGCCAGGTGCCGCGCCGCATGTTGGTAACGGCTGGATTTCCCGGCATTCAACGTGAAGTCGATCATCGCCCGCAGGGCCAGTGTAGCTGCCAAGGGGTGACGCGCTGACAATGCCTCGGCGGCCGGAGTCAGGATCTCATAGTGATTGCCGTCCAGCTCGGTGAACCGCTGCTTAACCAGCAGTGCAGCCCGGTCCAAGGCGGGCCAGTGGATCAGAAATTGCAGCGCCGAGAGCACGGCGGTATAGGCCATTGCATAGGCCATCGCCCGTTCCTCAGCGTCGATATCCTCGAAATCGGGAACCCGTTTCAGAAAGGTGCGCAGGTAGTCAGGCGAGAGATCACGCTCGAAACAGGCCCAGCGGAAAGCCTGCGCCTCGTCGTTGCGGTCAAGCGCCTCCAGCACTTCGATGCGGGCATCCTGCCATTCGTGCGGAACCCAGCGGCTGTTGTCCACCTCGGCCCGCTCGATGAAGCCGATCGCATCCGTTGCCCGGCCCGCTGCCAGCAGCCGTGCGGCAATTTCGGCAGCGATCTTTGGCACCTTGCGCGTTGCCGGATCGTATTGGGCGATGAAGGCATCCACGTCGCCCATCGCATCGGCGATGTCCTTCAACGCCATCCGCACCAGGCTTTGCCGGGAGCGTTCTTCCATCTGGTGCGCATAGGTGGCACCCCCGCTGCCGTAGCCCACCGCCTCCCATTCCCCCTTCGGCGGCACAGGAACCGGTGTCGCCGACAGCGCCTCGATCCGCTGTTTGAGATGCGCAAGCCCCTCAGCCCCAAGCGCGGGTGTCAGGATGGCGATCAATCCGTCATACTGGCCGTAGCCATTGTCGCGCAGGGCCTCGAGCGCCGCATCGGCCAGCGCCGCTGCCGGTGTCCCGGCGGCAAGTGCAATCTCGCCCAACAACGCGCAGGCATCGTGAAACACGCCAATGACGATGCCGCTGCTGTCATCGCAGCGCTCGAACAGTGGCGTGGCAACCTGCATGAAGCGCAAGGCCAGCGCCAGAGCCTCGGTTGGGTCGGCTGGTGCGATCTGCTCCCTGATAGCCCGAAGCTGGCTTTCCAGATCGGTGACCAAGGGCTTGCGGTTCTGCCAGTTCACAAAGCTGCGCGCCCGCGCGATGCTGGTCAGCCGTTTGGCCACTTCGCGTCCAGCTTCCTTCGGGCTTTGCGCACCCGCCAGTTCCAACCGCAAGCGCCGCTTTGCCACCGCAGAGCCGGTGCTGATTTCGATCAGAAGTTCGGCCAGACGCTCTGCGCCCAGAGTTTCGAGGTTCTTTGCATTCAGGGTTGTCTTCGATGCCATTGGAAATCCGTATCAATTTTGAGCCACCCTAGCAGCGGTCGGCGATGAGCGAAACGCCGACGCTGATTCGACACCAAGACCGGCATTGCATCATTCCCAGCAAGTTCAGCCGCCCCAATTCCTACGCAGATTTTCCTTTTATCACGCAATTTCAATGTGTTCGTTGACTGTGCTAAGATCATCCCCACTGTAGGGGCTAGCCATGATCTCAGCACAGGATCGCCCATGCCCAAACTGACCAAACGCACCATCGACGCCACCGAGCCGCAGGCGACGGAGTTCTTCCTCTGGGATGAGGGCATCCCTGGCTTCGGGCTGCGCGTGATGCCCAGCGGGCGCAAAAGCTTCGTGGTGCAGTTTCGCGCAGGGCGGCGTGCGCGGCGGATGAGTCTCGGGCCCAGCACGGTACTGACCTGCGATCAGGCGCGCACCCGGGCAATCACCATCATCGCCGCAGTCAAAAACGGCGAAGATCCTGCAGCCGATCGTGCGGCAAAACGCAACGCTGCCACGGTCAACGATCTGGCTGATCGCTTCGACAAGGAACATATTGCGGTGCGCCTGAAGGCGAGCA
>JANNAT010000133.1:0-13764 GCA_031384605.1 Cypionkella sp. | reverse complement strand
TCGCGAACAGGTGCGGTTGTTGGTGGATGACTGGGGCATTGAGGTGACGCGGGCCGAGATTCTGGATGTGAACCTCGATGAGGCGACGCGCACGGCGATGTTGCAGCAGTTGAACGCCGAACGCGCGCGGCGGGCGAATGTAACCGAGGCGGAGGGCAAGAAGCGGGCGGTTGAGTTGAACGCGGATGCGGAATTGTATGCAGCCGAGCAAGAGGCCAAGGCGCGGCGGATTCTGGCGGATGCCGAGGCCTATGCGACGGGGGTGATTGCGCTGGCGATCAAGGAAAACGGGATTGAGGCGGCGCAGTATCAAGTGGCGTTGAAACAGGTAGAGGCGTTGACAGCGGTGGGCCAAGGCGCGGGCAAGCAAACCATTATCGTGCCCGCGCAGGCGCTGGAGGCGTTTGGCGATGCGTTCAAGATGTTGAAGGGGCGAGGGTAATGTCAGTTGATCTGATGACAAGCTGGTGGGTTTGGGTTGTTGCAGGCTTTGCCTTGGGGGTGCTTGAGGTGCTGGTGCCGGGGTTTATCTTTCTGGGCTTTGCGATTGGCGCGGTGTTGACCGGTATTCTGGTGGGCATCGGCGTGCTGGGGGGATCTTTGCCGGTGATGTTGTTGGCATTTGCGGTGCTGTCGGTTGCGGCGTGGCTGGGGCTGCGTGCGACGATTGGGGTGCAAAAGGGGCAGGTTAAGGTGTGGGACAAGGATGTGAATGACAACTGAGGCTGTCGCGTTTGATTTCGTCGGGGCCAAAGTGGCGTTGATCTGCGGGGACCGGGTGTTGACTTATCTGCGCGATGATAAACCGGGATTGCCGTGGCGGGGGATGTGGGATTTGCCGGGCGGTGGGCGGGAAGGCGGGGAAACTGCCGAGGCGTGTTTGCTGCGTGAAGTTGAAGAAGAATTTGGGCTGCGTTTGCCTCCGGGCCGATTGATCTGGCGGCGGGTCTGGCCGTCGATGATGGATGCAAGCCGGGAGTCGGTGTTCTTTGCGGGGCGGATTACGGTTGCAGAGATTGTCGCGATCCGGTTTGGGGATGAAGGGCAGCGGTGGGAGATGATGGCCGTTGCCGCCTATATGGATCATCCGTTGGCGATACCGGAAATGCAGCGCCGGGTGCGGATGGCTTTGGCCGAGATTGGACCGGTTTAACCTGTGCCTGTCACGGTCTTAATCACTTTGGCTACTGCTTGGGGGGCTTTGCCTTTGCGCAGCCACGATGCGGCGAAGGCCAGTATCCCAAGTGTTTCCCACCAGAACAGGTAATCATACTCTCCCAGCCTGTCGCGGGTTTGCTGGCTGCCCAGCACATAGGGCAGCATCGCCAGCATCGAGATCACGATCAGGCCGCCGCAAACCGCGTAGAACTTGTTGCGCGGGGTGGCCCAGATTATGCGGCCTGCCGCATCCTGATCGCCGCGCGGGAACAGGATCAGGCAGAATATCGCAAGGCAGGCAAAGAATATCCCAGCACTGCCATAGTGAAACACATCGGGGTGCCAGGTTGCGCCGAACAACAGGCAGGCGTCGGGTGTGCAGGGTGGAGGATAATTGGTGCGGGCCACTGGAAAGATCGCCACGCCAATGGCGGCGAGCCCCGCTATGAATGACACTTGCCGGTCAGAAATATGCTGCTTGATCAGCGGCGCATAACCGCGATAGCACAGCAGGAATACGCCCATGGCGCACAAAGTGCCCACCAGCACATCGCCCATTGGCGTGTAGTAGAAATCGGATATTGACGGCTGCAGCCCTGTGCTGGACATCACCGCGTAAAGCATCAAGCCAATCGGCAGGGCCAGCCCAAGATAGCCCAACAGCCGCTGCAGCGCGGTATAGGACAGAATGAGGCCGTTGTCTTGTTTTTGCGCCTCGTGCACCGGGGGCGACGCGGCTTTGTCTGCGGGGTTGATCATTGGGCAATGCCTGTTGGGGCATAATCCCAACAGTATATCAGAAATTTACCGTTTTGGCAGCGTCGCAATGATCGCCCGCGCGGCTGCTGCCGGGTCGGACGATTGCCAAATCGGGCGACCCACCACGATATGGTCGGCACCGTCCAGTATCGCCTGAAGGGGGGTTGCCACGCGTTTTTGATCGCCCAGACCCGCGCCATCCGGGCGCACGCCGGGGGTGACGATCAGTTTGCCGCGGGCTTGGGGCAGGGCGCGGATCATTGCCGCCTCATGCGGGCTGGCGATTACGCCATCTGCACCTGCCTCTAGTGCGCGGGCGGCGCGTTCGACCGTTATGTCGTGGATATCGCCGGGTTTGATCAGGTTGGCATCCAGATCGGCGCGATCAAGGCTGGTCAGGATGGTGACGGCAAGGATTTTCAGGCTGCTGTCGCGGCGACCATTCGCAGCGGCCTGCACAACTTGGGGATCACCGTGGACGGTTAAAAAATCAAGATCATATTGCGCAAGCCCGCGCACGGCAGCCTCAACAGTGGCCCCGATATCGAACAGTTTCATATCCAGAAAGATGCGTTTGCCCTGTTCTTGCTTTAACTCATTCGCCAAGGCCAAGCCGCCACCCGTCAGCATTCCAAGCCCGATTTTGTAAAAGCTGACCGCGTCGCCAAGCCGGGCGGTCAGATCAAGACCCTGCACGATATTGGGAACATCAAGGGCGACTATCAGGCGATCATCGGACATGTGGGCATCGGACATTTCGGTACCTTTGGTTAACGTCACTGCGTCATGCTGGGGCCGGGCGGGCCTGTCAAGCCGGGCGCGGTTGATCGTGGCGGATTGACAGCGCCATGGGTTTGGGGGGAGTCTGCGCAAAACGCACAAGGGCAGGCTATGGAAATCAATGTCACGTTTGATCGCCCCGAGGGGCCAAAGGCAGGCCCGGTCAGCGTGGGGTGGTTTTTGACATCCGACAAGGGTGCGATCCTGTATGACGCGCCCGAACGGTTGATGTTTCGCCAGACCAACAAGGCGCATGCGAAATCGGCCAGCCGCTGCCCGGCGGTGATCCAGATGGAAAGCCGCTATTTCGTGATCAAATGCCCGTTTGATATTCAGTTGGGCTTTGGCCGCGATGATAAGGGCAAGGCGCATCTGGTGAACCGGGCCGGGGTTGGATCATCCATTCGCGGCAATAAGCTGGGCGAAGTGATGACTTTGGTATCAGAGGCCGAATGGCGATACCCCGATCGCCCGACCGTGCAGATGGTGCTGCCCTATTGTTTCATCGCCGATGAGTTGGTTTATCTGACCCAATTGGGCACCTTCGCGCATTACCGCGCCGATCCGCTGCCCGGCACCATCTTTGGCGGGCGCTTTCCGCTGAACGTCTGGCCGCGCCCGTTGATGTGGGCGTTTGAATGGCATGAGCCGGAAAAGGACATCATCCTGCGCCGGGGCGAGCCGCTGTTTTATTGCCAGTTTGAGGCCGAAGGCCCGGATCGCCCGGTGCAGATGGTTGAGGCTGAACGCACGCCGGAACTGGCCAAGTATATGGAGCAGATCGGCGGCGTGGTGAATTACGTCAATCAGACGTTCGGGTTGTTCAAAGCGGCTGAGGCGATGCGGCCCGCCGTGTTGTTAAAGCCGAAGGCGCGGGAATAAAGCCGTGCGCAGCTCATTGGAAATATACACAATTGCAAGCGGAACTGCCTTGGTGGTTTTGCAATCCGATGACGTGATCGAGGCCCCGAATTGGCACCCCGACGGTGCAAGCTTGTTGATCAATGGGGGTGGGCGGCTGTTTCGGGTGCCATTGGCTGCGCCTGCGATGGTGCCGGTGGATACTGGTGCCGCGATCAAGTGCAACAACGATCATGGCATCAGCCCGGATGGCAAAACCATCGTTGTGTCGTGTCACCATGGGGGGCGCGGGTCGCAGATTTATACGATATCCGCTGCGGGCGGTGATTTGCGGCTTGTGACGCCTGATGCGCCAAGTTGGTGGCACGGCTGGTCGCCCGATGGCGCGCGGTTGGCTTATGTGGCGGCGCGGGGTGGATCACGCGTGATTGATGTTTATACGATTGGGGTTGCGGGTGGCGCAGAGTTGCGGTTGACCCGCGGCGAGGGGCATTGCGACGGGCCGGATTACTCGCCCGATGGCGCGCTGATTTACTATAACTGTGACCGAAGTGGCCATGCCCAGATTTGGGTGATGAACGCGGATGGCAGTGATCAGCGCAAGGTGTTTGCCGATAGTCACGTGAACTGGTTTCCGCATCCCAGCCCTGACGGCGCGCATATTTTATATCTGGCTTATCCGCCGGGCACATTGGGCCATCCGGCCGATCTGCCCGTGGCGTTGTGCCTGATGGACCCCGATGGCAGCAACTGCCGAAGGGTGATCGAAATGACGGGCGGGCAGGGCAGCATCAATGTGCCGTGCTGGGCACCCGATGGATCGGCCTTTGCTTTTGTGCGCTATGGTGCGGCGGAGAATTAGGCAGCCATTGTTAGGGGAATCTGTCGGACTGTGCGATACTTCGGAATTGATTTTATTCAGCGGGGTCACACATGGTTACGCCCGACAGTCTATTTACCGGTTCAATTCCGGAACTTTACGATGCGTTGATGGTGCCGATGTTGTTTGCGCCCTACGCCGTGGACATCGCCAGCAGATTGGCGGTTTTGCAGCCTGAAACGGTGTTGGAAACGGCGGCAGGCACCGGGGCGGTGACGCGCGAGATTGTGGCGCGGCTTACCCCGACCGCGCGGATTGTGTCCAGCGATCTGAACCCCGATATGCTGGCGCGCGCGCAAGCCAGTATTTCCGACAATCGGATCACTTGGGCGCAGGCGGATGCCATGGCGTTACCGTTTGACGCAGCACGATTCGATGCGGTGCTGTGCCAATTTGGCGTGATGTTCTTTCCCGACCGCGTGCAGGCCTACCGCGAAGCGCGTCGTGTCCTGAAACATGGGGGCACGTTTTTGTTCAACGTTTGGGACAGTGCCGCGCAGAACGATTTTGTCCGCGTGGCATCGGCGGAACTGACCCGGATATTCCCCAATGATCCGCCGGTTTTCATGGCGCGCACGCCGCATGGGTATTTTGATCTTGCGCGTATCGAGGCTGATCTGCGGGCAGCGGGGTTTACCGAAATCATGATTGAAACGGTTGCAATGATCTCGCAGGCCGGGTCTGCGATGGACGCGGCAATGGCCTATTGTCAGGGCACGCCGTTACGCGGGGAAATCCTGGCCCGCGGGCCGGGGCGTTTGGCGGACGTGACGCAAATGGTGGCGCAAGCCCTGGCCCGCGACTTTGGTCAGGGCCCAATTGCGGGTCAGGTAACGGGGTTTGTGATTTCCGCCAAGGGGTGATGCGGTGCTAGCGGTTTCTTTGACGATCTTGCAAACAGATCGCGGCTGACCCATGTCAAGGATCGGGCTGATTACCTGTGCCACAATGGGCAGGCGATGGGGTGCTGTTGAAGGAGAGAGACCGATGAATTTAGAAAAATTCACCGAGCGGTCGCGCGGGTTTGTGCAGGCCGCGCAGACGATTGCGATGCGGGAAAGCCATCAGAGGTTGGCGCCCGAACATTTGTTGCAGGCGCTGATGGACGATGATCAGGGCCTTGCGTCGAATTTGATCCGCAAATCGGGGGGTAGCCCGGCGCTGGTGGTGGACGCGTTGAAGCTGGCGATGGGGAAGATCCCCAAAGTGTCGGGTGACGCACAGCCGTTTATGGATCCTGCCTTGGTTAAAGTATTGGATGAGGCGGAAAAGCTGGCGAAAAAGGCCGGCGACAGTTTCGTGCCGGTGGAACGGGTTTTGATGGCGCTGTGCATGGTGACGGGCCGCGCCAAGGATGCGCTGGTGGCCGGGGCGGTGACGCCGCAAAAGCTGAATGAGGCGATCAATGATATTCGCAAAGGGCGCACGGCGGATAGTGCGTCGGCCGAGGAAAGCTATGACGCGCTGAAGAAATACGCGCGCGATCTGACCGAGGCGGCGGCGGAAGGCAAGATTGATCCGATCATCGGCCGCGATGAAGAAATTCGCCGCGCGATGCAGGTGCTTTCACGCCGCACCAAGAACAATCCGGTGTTGATAGGTGAGCCGGGCGTGGGCAAAACCGCGATTGCCGAAGGGTTGGCGCTGCGCATCGTGAATGGCGATGTGCCGGAATCTTTGCGCGGTAAAAAGCTGATGGCGCTGGATATGGGGGCGTTGATTGCGGGGGCCAAGTATCGCGGTGAATTTGAGGAACGTCTGAAAGCGGTTCTGAATGAGGTGATCGCCGCCGAGGGCAATATCATTGTGTTCATTGATGAGATGCACACGTTGGTTGGTGCGGGCAAATCGGATGGGGCGATGGACGCGGCCAATCTGATCAAACCTGCGCTTGCGCGAGGTGAACTCCACTGCGTGGGGGCGACGACGCTGGCCGAATACCGCAAATATGTCGAAAAAGACGCGGCTTTGGCGCGGCGGTTTCAGCCGGTGATGGTGTCGGAACCCAGCGTTGAAGATACCATTTCGATCCTTCGCGGCATTAAGGAAAAGTATGAACTGCACCACGGCGTGCGGATAACGGATTCGGCGCTTGTGGCGGCGGCAACACTGTCGCACCGCTATATCACCGACCGGTTTTTGCCGGACAAAGCGATTGATCTGATGGACGAGGCTGCCAGCCGGTTGCGGATGGAAGTGGACAGCAAGCCCGAAGAACTGGATCAGCTGGACCGCCAGATCCTGCAATTGCAGATCGAGGCCGAGGCGTTGAAGAAGGAAGATGATGTTGCCAGCAAAGACCGGTTAGAGCGTTTGGAAAAAGAGCTGGCCAATCTGTTGGAGAAGTCCGATGCGATGACGGCGCAGTGGCAGGGCGAACGTGACAAGCTGGAAGTGGCGCGCGACATCAAAGAACAGCTGGAACGCGGACGGGCAGAGTTAGAGGTGGCCAAGCGTGACGGCAATCTGGGCCGGGCGGGGGAATTGTCGTATGGCATCATTCCGGGGTTGGAAAAACGGTTGACCCTGGCCGAGGCGCGCGAAGGCGACGCACTTGTATCCGAGGCGGTGCGGCCCGAACAGATCGCCGAAGTGGTCGAACGCTGGACCGGCATTCCGGTGGCGCGGATGCTGGAGGGAGAGCGTGAAAAGCTTTTGCGCATGGAGGACGAGTTGGGCAAGCGTGTCATCGGCCAACGTGCTGCCGTGGTGGCGGTATCAAACGCCGTGCGCCGGGCGCGGGCGGGGTTGAACGACGAAGGCCGGCCTTTGGGGTCGTTCCTGTTTCTGGGGCCAACCGGAGTGGGTAAGACTGAGTTGACCAAGGCCGTGGCGGAATATCTGTTTGACGATGACAGCGCCATGGTGCGGATAGATATGTCGGAATTCATGGAAAAACATTCGGTTGCCCGCCTGATCGGCGCGCCGCCCGGATACGTGGGCTATGATGAGGGCGGCGTGTTGACCGAAGCGGTGCGTCGCCGTCCCTATCAGGTGGTGCTGTTTGATGAGGTGGAAAAGGCGCATCCCGATGTGTTCAACGTGCTGTTGCAGGTGTTGGATGATGGCATTCTGACCGACGGTCAGGGCCGCACGGTGGATTTCAAGCAGACGCTGATCATCCTGACCAGCAATCTGGGTGCGCGGGCGTTGTCGGAATTGCCCGAAGGCGCGGATATTGCAGGCGCACGGCGGCAGGTTGAAGAGGCGGTGCGCCAGCATTTCCGCCCCGAATTTCTGAACCGTCTGGACGAGCAGATTATCTTTGATCGGCTGAACCGCGCGGATATGGGGGCGATTGTGGACATTCAGTTGCATCGGTTGGAAAAGCGGCTGCTGGCACGCAAGATCACCCTTGATCTTGATCCACAGGCAAGGACTTGGCTGGGGGACGAAGGCTATGACCCGGTGTTCGGCGCGCGTCCCCTGAAGCGGGTTTTGCAGCGGCATCTGCAGGATCCACTGGCCGAGATGATCTTATCGGGCGATGTTTTGGATGGCGGCGTGGTGAAAGTGTCGGCGGGGGTGGACGGGCTGATCATCGGCGACCGCGTAAGCGCGTCACGCAGGGATCGCCCAGTGCAGGCGGTGGTGCATTAGGAAAAAGGGGGCAAATGCCCCCTTTTTTTAGATGCCGTTCGATGTGATCAATATTGGCCAAGCGCCTCGTCTGCGGTTGGCAAACGGCCTTTTGGGGTAAGTTTGTCGACCGCCTCGGGCAAGATGGCGCTAAGGCGTTCCAACAACGCGCTGCGGCTGAGGCCGGTTTGCTGCATCAGGTCTGTCATTGTCGACTCGTCCAGCACTTCTTCCAGATCACCTGCTGCCAAGTCGCCGTTTGGCCCCTGATTGACCCAAGTGCTGGCTTTGGCCGATTGCACGGGATTGGAAAATCGTGCCAGCAATTCTGACAACCCGGCAAGGACAGTGCCGCCCGTTTCGCCAACCTTCTGGCGTAACGTATCAAGCATATCCTCGCGCGGTTCTGCCGCACCGGCGATTGCGCCGTTGCCACCATCTTCGTCCCGGTTTGGGGCATTTTTCACAAGCCGGGATAGTTTTTCGCGGTTTTGATAGCCTGCAACGGCCAACAGGCCAAGCAGTGCAATCATCGACGGGCTGCCTTTGCGCATGCTGTTATCTCCTCTTACGAATCTGAATTGGCACTTTTCCCTAGGCCCGGCGACGGACAAAACCGAATATCGCCAGAACGATGATCGCGCCGACAACTGCGCCGATAAGACCAGCGCCTTCGTACATGCTATACCATCCCATGGCTTGGCCAAGGTATGAGGCCACGAACGCGCCGACGACGCCCAATAGCGTGGTCATTATAAAACCCGAAGGTTCATTGTCGCCGGGCATCAGAAATTTTGCGATGATGCCGGCGACAAAGCCGATGATGATTGTCCAGATTATACCCAAGGCATCCTCCTGCGTTGATCCCGTGATGGCCACATGCTGTGGCACATCTGGTGGTCAACGTGGTTGCGCGGTGTTGGTTCCCTCGGCGGCCCCGGCGGTGAACCGGGGCCATTCGTCTGTTCAGGCAAAAATAAAGTCGGTCGCGTCAAGCGCAGATGGTCTAAGACCGATCAGTTCAATGCGGTCACCATTGCCAAGGTCGATCACCGTCAGGCCGTTCACGCCGTGAATTGCGCCACTGAGGGCGGCAAAGTTGGGAAGGCCGAAATCCTTCAGATCAATCTTGTCGCGCCCATTTTCGAAATCGACGATCTGATCAACCTCGCTGCCCTTGGCAAAGACAAAAGTATCGCGGCCAGAATTGCCTGCCAGAATATCCCGGCCCGCGCCGCCGTTGATCACGTCATTGCCCCGCCCGCCGTGCAGAAAATCGTCGCCCGCCTCACCGAGCACGGTGTCATTGTCGCGCCCGGCAAAGATCAGGTCCGATCCGGTGCCGCCCAACAACACATCATTGCCGCGCCCGCCGTGGATGACATCGTTGCCGCCGTTGCCATCGACATAATCATTGTCGCGGCCAACATTGACGAAATCAGCCCCGTCACCCTTGATCACGAAATCAACCTGTTTTGCGCCGTTGGATTTCAGGATATCCGCCGGGATCAGCACGCCGTCGATCACATGCACCACGCCATTTGCCGCCTGAATATCGGTTGCAATGATGCCGGGGTTGGCAAGTTTGGTGGCTGCATCCACCAAAGTCGTGCCATTCACGCCCAGGTTTGAGCCCAGCAGCGTGGCGATGCTGGTCGCGGACAAGACCTGACTGGCCTGCAGCGATGTGGGCGATACGTGATAGGTCAGAATATCGGTTAACAACGGGATCGGGCTGGCCCCGGCTGACAGCAGGGTCAGCGCATCAACCAGATAATCGAACCCGGCGGATTCGTCAGTGCCGGTAAAGCCCAGCGTCGCGGCCAGTTTCAGGAACGCTGCGTCATTGGGGGCGAACACGGTCAGATCAGCCGTGGGATTGGCAAGTGCGCCTGCCAGCCCCGCGGTTTGCACGGCCTTTAGCAGCAGATCGAAATCTGCGCCGTTGGTGTCAAAAGCGCCACTGGCGGCGACGATATCGCTGATGGTGCCAACTGTGTTGCCGGGCAGGTTAACGGGCAGCAAAACGCGGTCGATCACGTGGATGATGCCGTTTGTGGCGGCAATGTTGATTTGCACCAAAGACGGGTTGATCAGATCGGGTTCTTTATCGGTCAGGGTTTTGCCATCGGCTGTAATGGTCTGCCCGTTCAGCGTGGCAATCGTCGGGTTGGCCGAAATTTGCGCCAGCGTTTTTGCGCCAGCCGACACATGGTACAGGATGACATCGCGGATCGTTTCAACCGGCAGCGCACCGACCAGAAAGCTGGTGACAGCAGCTTCGTTTGTGATGCTGCCGGTGAAGCCCAGATCTTTGGCCAATTGGCCGAACGCGGCGTCAGTGGGTGCGAAAACGGTCAGGTTGGCAGAGGCCCCCGACAGCGCACCCAGCAGATTTGTGCCCGGCAAAGTTGCGTCAACATACTGGAGCGCCGAGACAAGAACGTTAAACCGGGCATCGCCCGCGGCAATGGCTGTGATTGTGGGCATTGGAACCTCCAAGGGATGAACTGTTTACGAAACACGCATAGCGTTCGCTGGCGGGCGAAGGCCCGGGATCAAGGATCAAACGGTTTGCGTCGGGTGCATTGGTCGTCAAAACAGACTTGCGGTCGGGCCGGATGGCGCGACATGACAAACAGGCCAACGCAGCCTGAATGCAAAAGACGTGTCGGGCCGCCACAGGACAGCCCGACACAAAGGCCCGATTACATCGGGGGCATAATTACCGCGTCGATCACATGGATCACGCCGTTTGAGGCTGCGATGTCAGCTGTTGAAATGGTCACACCATTTACTTTCGCGCCACCGTCCAGGGTGATGGTCACTTCGGCACCATTTACGGTCGCGGCCTTCATGCCTTCGGTCAGGTCGGTCGACATCACTTTGCCTGCCACGACGTGATAGGTCAGCAGGGCTGTCAACTTGTCCTTATTCTCGGGCTTCAGCAGGTCTTCGACAGTGCCGGCTGGCAATGCTGCAAAGGCTGCGTCGCTTGGTGCGAAAACGGTGAACGGGCCTTCGCCCTTCAGCGTATCAACCAAACCTGCTGCGGTGACTGCGGCCACAAGTGTGGTGAACGTGCCAGCGCCGACGGCGGTGTCGACGATATCCTTGACGTGTCCATCGGCGAAGGCCGGGGCTGCCATGAATGATGCCGCTGCGGTCAGGGCGATAAAGGTTCTACGGATCATTGGGGTCACTCCTATTGATCTTGCCGGATTGGCAGAATGAATACGCCCCGGATTACCGATTGGTTCACCTTAAAATTTGCGTGAGCGGGGGTTGCCGGGCGGACAGCTGGCGCTAAAACGGCGAACTCATCGGTTCTGCTCACGGTTGCTTTACATCCTGTGACCAAATGTGAGGCATCCGCGATTGTTTCAATCGGCTGTCGTGGATGTGAGACAAGATGATTTTGCGTTTGCGCCCGCCTCGTGCATGTTGTCGGCAAACCAAACAGGAGCCGATGATGCCTTTCGCCCCCGATCTGCAAACGTCTGATGTGACGCCAAAGCAGTTTTTCCTGAACCGCCGCCAGTTGATTGCCGGGGCCGCCGCACTTGGCTTTGCCCAACCTGCACGCGCACAGGCGCTGGGCCCGGATGATGTGCCCAACAGTCTGGACGACATCACCAGTTATAACAACTACTATGAATTCGGCACCGGTAAAGAAGATCCTGCCGCCTATGCAAGTGCGTTGAAAACCGATCCGTGGTCTGTTGTGGTGGACGGGCTGGTTGATAATCCCGGCACCTACAGCCTTGCCGATCTGATCAAGGATCAGCCGATTGAAGAGCGTATCTACCGGTTTCGCTGTGTCGAGGCGTGGTCGATGATCGTGCCATGGCAGGGGTTTCAACTGTCTGGTCTTTTGACAAAGCTGGGCGTGCAGGCGGGGGCGAAATATGTGGCGTTTGAAACGCTGGTGCGCCCCGAAGAAATGCCGGGGATTGGGTCAGTGTCCATCGAGTGGCCCTACCGCGAAGGGTTGCGTCTGGATGAGGCGATGCATCCGCTGACGATCATGGCGACGGGGCTTTATGGCGAACCGATACCCAATCAAAATGGCGCACCTATTCGTTTGGTGGTGCCGTGGAAATATGGCTTCAAAAGCATCAAGGCGATCGTGCGGATCAGTCTGGTGGCCGAACAGCCGAAAACCACGTGGAATATGCTGCAGGCCAATGAGTATGGGTTTTATGCCAATGTCAATCCGCTGGTCGATCATCCGCGCTGGACCCAGGCATCCGAACGCCCCATCGGCGGCGGGCTGTTTGCCGGGCGCAAAGATACGCTGATGTTCAATGGCTACGCCGATCAGGTGGCACAGCTTTATACCGGGCAGGATTTGGCGGTAGATTACTGATGATAGATACATTCAACCGCTTTGCGCGGCGTGTGCCGACGTGGTCTGTCTACATCCTCGGCCTGCTGGTCTTTGGCTTCATCATGGCGCTGGTGATCAGCAATAATGCCGGACCTGATCCGGTGAAGGCGCTGGAAAAGGGCCTGGGTGAACGCGGGCTGCAATTCCTGATCGTGGCCTTGTGCATCACGCCGCTGCGCTGGGCGGGGATCAATGCGATCAAGTTTCGCCGGGCGGTTGGGTTGGTCGCCTTTTTCTTCATCGCTCTGCACTTTGCGACTTGGGTTGTGCTTGATATGGGCCTGCGGTGGAGCGAGATACTCTCTGACCTTTACAAGCGGCCCTACATACTGATTGGCTTCGCGGCCTTCCTTGGGATGATCCCCTTGGCGATCACATCTAACAACCGGTCGATCAAACGCCTTGGGGCGGGCACGTGGAAGCGACTGCATTGGTTGGCTTACCCTGCCACTTTGGCGGGGGCGGTGCATTTCGTGATGATCGGCAAAGTCTATGCATTGGATTCGGTGTTCTATCTGGCGGTGGTGGTTGGCGTTTTGGCGGCGCGCTGGGTAAAAGCGCGCGGAACAAATGCAATTTTGGCCCGAGTCGGTGGCAGCTGACGTAAGATTATTGCGCGATCTTGGGGTTTTTAGCGGTCAATCAACCATCAACCCCAAGATATTGTGCATAAATTGAGATTTGTGAAAAAAATGCGACGGTATGCTTTTTCCCTCTTGCGGGTTTTGGCGACCCGGCCTAAACACCGCCTCACCGAAGCGAAACAGCTTTGGTGACGGAGACCGACGGCGGCGCAAGCGGCTGGAAATCCCCGGAAAACCTGAAGATAAGATCGACGAGATACGTCAGGAAACTGGCGCCTCGAAAATTTTTGTCGGATAGTCGCTCTTTGAATTTGTATAATGATGAAGAGATATGTGGGCGGTTTGGGCGTTTCGGCGTCGTATCGCAGCATATCGGCTTAGTAGGGACTTGGGTTTGACCCAGGTACCGATGATCTAGGTGACAAGCTTCACTGTTTTGCGGCTTTTGTTGTTTCGACAACTGAAGCACAGAACAGAAATGATTGTATGTATTTTTAGGAATACATCAGATGTGCGAAGGTTCGACGTCAAGGATAATGCTTCGGCATTTTCAACTTGAGAGTTTGATCCTGGCTCAGAATGAACGCTGGCGGCAGGCCTAACACATGCAAGTCGAACGGGCACCTTCGGGTGTTAGTGGCGGACGGGTGAGTAACGCGTGGGAACATGCCCTTTGGTACGGAATAGCCTCGGGAAACTGAGAGTAATACCGTATGTGCTCGAAAGAGGAAAGATTTATCGCCAAAGGATTGGCCCGCGTTGGATTAGGTAGT
>JANNAT010000104.1:0-12254 GCA_031384605.1 Cypionkella sp. | reverse complement strand
CCAATTGTACAGTTGCAAATGACAACCGTGCTCCGGCAATGGCATTGGCTGCGTAAGCAGTTCGTGTCGCCGAAACTAAGTCCTTGCGCTTAGCAGCGTAAGGCGGGGCCCGCCGGAGCCTGGCAACAGAATCCGGCACTTAATTCCCCGTCCCCATTTCAAAATCCTTCGAAGGATTTTGCAAATTTTTTCGAAAAAATTTGAACCCAGGCGCCCCCCCTTGACCGATCCCGCTTAATTTCCTACCAACACTTATGGGGTTTTTCTGCGCCCGCCCCGTGAGGCTTTGGCCCAAGTGTCGCATCCCCCTTCCCCAAGGATGCCCCAATGCCCGGCCCAAACCAGATAACCCCCGCCCAGCTTGCCCGCCTGATCGGCACCCCCGATTGCCCTACCCTTCTCGACGTGCGTATCCCTGAAGATGTCGCAGAATCCCCCCATCTCATCCCCGGGTCGCGCCTTTATGGCCATAATGCTTTGCCGCAGCTGCCGCCGGGCACCCGCGCCGTCGTGATTTGCAAGCGGGGCCGCAAACTGTCCGAAGGCGCCGCCGCCCTGCTGCGCACCAAAGGTGTGGCGGCCGAAGTGCTGGAAGGTGGCACGCTGGCTTGGGCAGAGGCCAGCTTGCCCGTGTTGCCCCTGCATTTAACGCCGCAAACTGATCTCTGGGTCACCCGGCACCGCCCCAAAGTGGACCGTATCGCCTGCCCTTGGTTGATCCGCAGGTTTATCAACCCCGATGCCCGATTCCTGTTTGTGGCCCCGGCCGATGTGTCCGACGTAGCGATGAACTTTGCCGCAACGCCATTTGATATCGAAGGCGTGTTCTGGTCGCATCGCGGCGATACCTGCACCTTTGACACATTGATCGCTGAATTTGGTCTGTCGACCCCGGCCCTTGATCGTCTGGCGCTGGTGGTGCGGGCCGCCGATACGGATCGTCACGATCTGGCCCCACAGGCCGCAGGTCTTTTGGCGCTGTCTGTCGGGTTGTCGCGGATGTACCGCGATGATCTGGCACAGCTTGAGGCCGGACTGGCCTTGTATGACGCATTGTATCTGTGGGCACGGGATGGCTTTACTGAGGGCCATGATTGGCCCGCAGGGCGTGGCGCATGACCCTTACAGACTTAATCCGCGCCTTTACCCGCATTGGTCTTTTGTCCTTCGGGGGCCCCGCGGCACAAATCGCGCTGATGCACCGCGAAATTGTTGAAGATCGCCGATGGGTGACCGAAAAGGAATATCTCTCGGCCCTGTCGTTTTGCATGCTGCTGCCGGGGCCAGAGGCGATGCAGTTGGCCACATGGATCGGCTGGCGCAAGCATGGCACGCTTGGCGGCTTGATTGCGGGCGGTTTGTTCGTGCTGCCGGGCGCTGTGATCGTGCTGGCCTTGTCGATGATCTATGCCGCATGGGGCCAAGTGCCCGTTGTTGCAGCGCTTTTTACAGGCGTGCAAGCCGCAGTTCTGGCCGTGGTGATCGAGGCGCTGTTACGGGTATCCAAACGCGCGCTGAAATCGCGCATCCATTGGATCATCGCAATCACCGCGTTCTGCGCGTTGTTTTTCTTCGCAGTGCCGTTCCCGATCATCATTCTGGCGGCTGGCCTCTGGGGATTTGCCACCACACCAACAACCGGCGCTGTCGCAGCAATTGGCCCGGCACCATGGCCTGAGTCTTTGCGCGCAGCGGTGATTTGGGGGGCAGTCTGGCTGTTGCCCCTGGCCTGTTTGCAGCTGTTTCTCCCCGGCATTCTGGCCGAAATCGCGCTGTTCTTCTCAAAACTCGCGGTGTTAACCTTTGGCGGCGCTTACGCCGTGCTGACATGGATGGCGCAAGATGTGGTGCAGCAAAAGGGCTGGCTGACGCTGCCACAAATGATCGACGGGCTGGGATTGGCCGAAACCACGCCAGGGCCATTGATACTGGTCACCCAGTTTGTCGGCTATCTGGCGGCGTTCAAACAGGGCGGCATCTGGATGGGTATCGCAGGCGCGCTGATCACCCTGTGGATGACGTTTACCCCCTGTTTTCTATGGATTTTCGCTGGTGCGCCGTGGATTTCCCGCCTGACAGCCGCGCCCCGTCTGGCGGGCGCGTTGCAGGCGATCACAGCCGCCGTGGTGGGCGTGATCGCCAATCTGTCGCTGTGGTTTGGCCTGCATGTGCTGTTTGGCAAGATCACGACCACCACCTTTGGCCCAATGCAGGTGTTGGTCCCTGATCTGACCTCGATCAACCCTTTGGCGGCCGCTTTGGCCATTGCGGCGGGGTATTTATTGCTGTGGCGGCATTGGTCCTTACCTTTGGTGCTTGGGCTATGCGCGCTGACCTCGGCTGCAGTTGCAGCAATTTAAGGCCGCCCCCTTCCCTTCAGGGCCAAATCCCTTATGGTGGCGCTATTCAAAGGGGATGCACATGGCCAAGTCGATTGATTACGGCAACCTGATGCACCGCGCCATGCGGGGGCTGATCCAGACCGTTCTCAAGGATGTGGCGGCCAACGGCCTGCCCGGCGCGCATCACTTCTTTGTCACCTTCGACACCACCACCGAAGGGGTCGAAATGGCATCTTGGCTGCGATCGCGCTATCCGGCAGAAATGACGCTGGTGATCCAGCATTGGTTCGAAGATCTGACAGTCACCGACGCCGGGTTTTCGATAACCCTTAATTTTGGCGATCAACCCGAACCGCTTGTCGTGCCCTTTGATGCGGTGCGCACGTTTGTTGACCCTTCGGTTGAATTTGGTCTGCGATTTGAAACCCACGGCGACGACGAGGACGACGACGATCCCGAAGATGATCCGCCGCCGCCGCAGAAAGAGGCGCAAATCGTGCGGCTGGACAAGTTTCGCAAGCAATAGCTGATCTGCACCAACCCTCTGATAAACACTCATATTCGTAAGGGGCTGCCGTGGCCAACGAAGCATTCCTGTTTTTGCGACAATTGTTGGCCAAGCCTGGCCAGGTTTCGGCCATTGCGCCATCGTCGCGCTGGTTGGCCCGGGCGATGGCGCAGGGTCTGGGGCCGCATACCGGGCGCGTGGTAGAATTTGGCCCCGGCACCGGGCAGTTGACACGCGGTATTCTGGCGGCAGGTGTTGCGCCAAAAGACCTGACATTGTTTGAAATGAACCCCGATTTCGCCACCCATTTACGCACCGAATTTCCCGGCGTGACAGTGCATCTGGGGGCCGCCCAAATTGCAACCAGCCATGTGGCGCCGGGAGTTGGGGCGGTGATTTCGGGCTTGCCATTGCTGTCGATGCCGCCCGTCATCGGTCAGGCGATCTTGCAGGCGGCCTATGATATTCTGGCACCGGACGGCGTTTATGTGCAGTTCACCTATGGCCCGCGCCCGCCCGTATCGGCCGACGTGCTGAAGGCCGTCGGATTTATCGCCACCGCTGGCCCCAAGGTTTGGGCCAATCTTCCGCCGGCGCGGGTGTATTACTTCCGCAAGAAACCTTAAACTGATCGCCTATTCTTCACCGACAGATTGAGTCCTTAACCAATTTCCCTTAGACCGCCGCCAATCCCTATTGAAAGGCCAAACCATGTCTGCGATCCGCGTTGAAACCGACAGCTTTGGCCCCCTGAACGTGCCCGCCGATAAATACTGGGGCGCGCAAACCCAGCGCTCGATCCAGAATTTCCCTATCGGCTGGGAACGTCAGCCCATTGCCATCGTGCGCGCCTTGGGTGTGATCAAAAAGGCCTGCGCTTTGGTGAATATTGATCAGGGCGATATTGATCGGGACCTTGGTCTGGCAATCGCCAATGCCGCGACCGAAGTGATCGACGGGCGGTTTGACGATCAGTTTCCGCTGGTGGTGTGGCAAACCGGATCCGGCACCCAGTCAAATATGAACGCCAATGAGGTAATTTCCAACCGCGCGATCGAAGTGTTGGGCGGCGTGATGGGCAGTAAAAAGCCGGTGCATCCGAATGATCACGTCAATATGGGGCAATCATCGAACGACACTTTCCCTACCGCCATGCATGTGGCGATTGCAATGATGGCGCGTGATGTGCTGCTGCCGGGGTTGGAAAAGCTGCACGCGGCGCTGCTGGTCAAGGTCGAAGAGTTCAAGGATATCATAAAGATAGGCCGCACGCATACTCAAGATGCAACGCCCCTGACCTTGGGGCAGGAATTTTCCGGCTATGCCCATCAGGTGTCGCAAGGCATCATGCGGGTGCGCAAAATCCTGCCCGAAATTTATGAACTGGCCCAAGGCGGCACTGCTGTGGGCACCGGCCTGAATACGCGGGTTGGCTGGGACACCCGGGTTGCGGCAAAGATTGCCGAAATCACCGGTCTGCCGTTTGTGACTGCGCCTAACAAGTTTGAGGCATTGGCAGCACATGACGCCATGGTGATGTTTTCGGGCGCGTTGAAAACCGTGGCGGTGTCTTTGTTCAAGATCGCCAATGATCTGCGGTTTTTGGGATCAGGGCCGCGGTCGGGCCTGGGCGAGTTGAACCTGCCTGAAAATGAACCCGGCAGCTCGATCATGCCGGGCAAAGTGAACCCGACCCAAGCCGAGGCACTGACGATGGTGTGCGCCCAAGTGATGGGCAACGATGCGGCGGTGGGCTTTGCCGGCAGTCAGGGGCATTTCGAGCTGAACGTGTTCAACCCGGTGATGTCGTATAACGTGTTGCAATCCATGCAGCTTTTGGGTGACGCCGCGGGCAGCTTTACCGATAACATGGTTGTCGGCACCACCGCCAACATCGCACGGATAGAAAAGCTGATGCAGGAATCTCTGATGCTGGTCACCGCGTTGGCCCCGACGATTGGGTATGATGCGGCGACGAAAGTGGCCAAGACCGCGCATAAAAACGGCACCACCTTGCGTGAAGAAGCGATTGCGCTGGGCTATGTTGACGGGGAAACCTTTGACCGCGTGGTGCGCCCCGAAGATATGATCGGGCCAAAGGGCTGATATGGGCGACGTGGTAAATCTGCGGGCTGTGCGCAAAGCGGCGGGCCGCAAGGGGGCCGCGCAAAAAGCAGACGAGAACGCGGTGAAATTCGGCCGCAGCAAGGCCGAAAAACTGCTGGAACAGGCACGGTCCGACAAAGCCAAACGCGATCTGGATGGCAAGCAGCTGGAATGAGTG
The DNA here is from genome assembly GCA_031384605.1 of Cypionkella sp. Taxonomy (GTDB): domain Bacteria; phylum Pseudomonadota; class Alphaproteobacteria; order Rhodobacterales; family Rhodobacteraceae; genus JANNAT01. The sequence goes on along the minus strand of JANNAT010000104.1, from coordinate 7,120 downwards.
GGCGACCCGTCAAACATTCGCTTACCCTGCGCGGCCACCGCACATCGGTGTCGTTGGAGCAGGCATTCTGGGACGGATTTCGCGAAATCGCCGCGTCGCGCGGGCTAACGATGAACGCTTTGGCGGTTGAAATTGATGCCGCACGCAACGATGTCGGATTGGCCTCGGCGATCAGGGTTTTTGTGTTGGACGCGTTGCGGCGTTAGGGTTGGGTTAACTTTGTTGCGGCACCTTGCGAATAGGAGGCGCCATGAAAAATTTGCCCGAAGTCATTTCACCGGATCGCTGGATCATTCAGATTTTCAGCGCCCGCGCCGCAGCAGAAGGCGGTATTTTACGACGCAAAGTTGCAGATGTTGAACGACTTATTGGTCGAGAGCGTTTTTACTTCGAAGTCAAACGTCGTGGCTATCATCTTATTGAAAATTCTGGTCAGTTTTTGGTTCTTTGCAATCAAGATCCGGTTCATTTAATCCACTGATCTTCAAATTTCTTCGAAGAAATTTGCAAAAATTTTCGAAAATTTTTGAAGTAAATCAGCGCTTGGTCACGTTCAGCCAAATCCCATTCTTTGCCCGCACCGTCAGATGCGCCACAGGCACCGCGTTGTGCCCTTCCACCACCTCAAACTGATACGCCCGCGCCAACAACGCCAACAACAGCACCCCCTCGATCATTGCAAATCCGGCCCCTGTACAGACCCGAGGGCCTGCAGAAAAAGGGATGAACCCATCCCTAGCGCAGGTCTTGCCCGCGTCCGTCTGCCACCGGTCCGGATCAAAGTCATCCGGGCGATCCCAAACCCGTTCGTGCCGGTGCAGATGCCACGGGCTGATCACGATCTGCGCGCCGGGGGCGACGTTGCGGTCGCGCAATACTTCGGGGCAGCGGTTCTCACGCACCATCATAGGCACCGGCGGATACAGCCGCAACACCTCGCGGAACACATCGCGGGTGAAACGCAGTTTGGACAGCGCCCCAAAATCGGGCACATCGCCCAAACCCGCCGCCTCTGCCGCCACGCGCGCCTGCACCTCCGGGGCCATCGCCAGCATCAACAACGCCCAGGCCAGCGCCGACGCACTGGTTTCATGCCCGGCCAAAAAGAAAATCGCCACCTGATCGACCATTTCCGCCGTTGCGAACCGCGCACCGGTGACCGGATCAGCCGTGACCATGATCTTGGTCGCCAGATCATCGGGTGCGGTGCCTGCGGCGATCTCGGCCGCGCGGTTTTCCGTCAACCGGGTGATCAGGGCGCGAATTTTCACCGCCGCGCGTTTGGCGGCAGGCCGGTGAAACCGCGGCACCCAAGCCGGCAATGGCACAAACGCCGCCAGGTTCAGCAACGGCTGCGTGCGTTGATAGCTGCGAAATTCGGTAAAGACCTGCGCCGCAATTTCATGGTCGATCGGGATTGAAAACAGCGTGCGAAAGATCACATCCGCCGCGGCATGGCTCATTTCTTCTTCTACTTCGACCGCGCCTTGCGGCATCCGCGCCACCGCCGCCTGCCCCGCCGCCCACATCGCCGGGAACGCATCCCGCAGCCGGCCGCCTTCAAACGCCGGATCAATGATGCGGCGCTGACGTTTCCACACCTCGCCGTTGGTGACGAACACCGAATTGCCCAACAGCGGCGTCAACCCTTCGCGGATGCGCCCCGATTTGGGGAAATCATCCGGGCGCTGCTTTAGCACCAGATCAATCAGCGCAGGGTCATTGCACAGATAGCTGCGGAAAAACGGCGTGCGAAACTCGGCCATCCAGGCGCGATACAGCCGCGCGGGCTGGGCCGACAGAATATCGGCGCGAAACAGCCTGACATAGCGCCACAGCGATACTTTATCGGGGCGCGCAACTGGTTTGGGCGGGATCATGGCACCATTTCCCGGTAGCCAGATCTTGGGGTTTCAACACGGCTGGCCGAAGGTTTGCGCCCCGCATACCGCGCAGCCAATGTTTGCGCGCCTGCGGTGATACGGAAATAGTCATAGTCGCCGGGGCGATCAAAGGCGCAAAGATATTGAAAGTGCAGCCGAAAAAACCGCCACCGCAAGGCCCGCCACCGCGTCGGTGACAAGGTTTGCGTAAACGCCGCAGAAATCACCAAGGGCCAGCGTTTGTCTGACGGGGCCACGCCTGTTACCGACACCGGATCGCACAGCGCAAACGCACAGCCATCGCCGGGGGCTGTGACGTCGATCCAGGTCACATCGGGCCGGGCCGCCAGATACTGCAGATCGGCGCGCAACCGGTTGGCACGCGGCAAGAACGACACCATCGGCACCACATGGCCAAGGCTTAGAAACCCCAAGGCCGGCCCATCGGCAGGCAGGCCCGCGCGGATGATATCAGCCAGAATTGATACCGCCAGATGCGCGCCAGACGAATGGCCGACGACCAAAACCTCATCATATTCACGTTGCATGGCGTTACGGATTGTCGCGCGAAACTGGGTCATCCGCGCCTCAAGTTCGGGCGGATTTGCCCCGCCAGCCATGGCTGAATAGGCGTAATCATGCATCAGGTAATAGGCGAAAACCTTGTGATCATAGCGGCGAAACAGCCGCAGCAACCCGACCCCTGCCGCAGCCCCCGCCAGCACGCCAATCGTGCCCCGGGTGTAAAGCAGAGTAGCTGTGCCTTGGATCAGACTTGTCGCCCCCAAAATGATCCAAAACACCAGAACCGCCAGCCAAAACGCCAGAACCAATTGCGCCAGTAAAAACACAATCGGATAAAGCGCCGCAATCATCGGCCCCTTTCGCAGCCGCATCAGCCGGAACAGCGCGCCAGACGCGATATAGATCCAGGCCGTGCGGAAAAGCTGCACATAGGTTGCGAAAATACCCTGATTCATCGAAGATTTGACGATATCCGACCAAACCAGCACTTCAATATCGGCGGTTGCGGTCTGCCCGTCAATCACCGCATCAACATGCCAGCCATATGGGCCCTTAACCGTTTTGGGTGTCAGATCAATCTGATAGCCGGAAATCTGTGCCTGCGCGCGGCCCTCACTGCGATAAAGTTCGCGGTAACGGCGGGGGTGGAACGGATCATATCCCGGAATGTAAAACACCCTGCGGCGAAAGCTGCGCACCGCTGTATCCGGTTCTGTCGCGCCCAAAGTCATCCCAACCTGTCCTGCCTTGATCGCTCAAGCTATGTGCAGATTCAGATAATTCTATGGGAAATACTAGCCCAATGACGCCAGGAACGGCAGGTTTTCCAACAACCAGTAGGAAAATGATGAAAACCCACCCGTCAGCATCAGCAATCCGATGGTCCACAACAACAGCCCCATCAGCCGTTCGATCCGGTCGGCATGTCGCTTCATGAACGCCACCAGTGGCGAAAGCTGCACAAAGAACGCCGCCACCAGCAAAAACGGCACGCCAAGCCCAATGGCATAGACCCCCAGCAGCGTCATGCCGCGCGTAATATTGCCCTCTTGTGCGGCCAGTGACAAAATCGCGCCCAGCTGCGGCCCGATGCACGGCGTCCAGCCAAAAGCAAAAGCCAGCCCCAACACATAGGCACCAAAGGAAGAACCGCCCTGATCGCCCGCATCCAGCCGCACATCGCGGTCCAGAAATCCGATCCGGTAGATGCCAATGAAATGCGCGCCAAAAATCATCACGACGATACCCGCAATGGTGGAAAAGGTCTGCGCATTGCCCAGAAAAAATGCCCCGAACGCCGACGCAGCCAACCCCAAAAGCATGAAGATCGTCGACAATCCCAGCACGAAAAACAGCGCGGGGACAATCGCCGCGCGGCGGCGGCCCTTCATATCCGTCACCGAAATTCCGCTCATATAGGCCAGATAGGGCGGAACAATCGGCAGCACGCAGGGCGACAAGAAGGATAAAAGCCCCGCCATCAGCGCGACCAGCATCGCCGGGATCAAACTTGCATCTATGATATCAATGCCGAACATGCACACCTCGCTTTGGTCAGGGTGTAACGTCACGCGCTGCAAAGGTCACGCCTTTGGTTGTCACATCCACGTGCAGTGCTTTGGGGCTGGCACAGATGCCTTTGGCAGAGGTATGTGAGCCAAGATGAAATCGGGGGCTGTTTTGGACTATGAGGTTGATCTCGATTGCACAGGCCTGTTGTGCCCATTGCCTGTGTTGCGCGCGCGCAAGCGGTTGATGGCAATGCACGGGGGGCAGGTCTTGCGGGTGCAGGCCACGGATGCGATGGCGGCGGTGGATTTGCCGCATTTTTGTGATCAGGCGGGGCATGCGTTTCTTGGATCGCAGGTCTTGGGCGATGCCACGGCCTATTTTATCCGGCGGGGGCCTTAGCAGGTCAAAAAGGCGGCAGGTTTCCCCGCCGCCCTTTGGTCAACTGTGCCGTTGTCAGCGCCCCAAAGACCACCAGCCCTTTTTGCGCGGCTTTGGCGGGCCATCGTCAAGCAGGGATGCAGCGTTCGCCTCTGTTGGGGCAGCCTGCTGCGGCGCGGATGGTGCGGGGGGGGCTTCGGCGGCTGGGGCAACCAGTGGCGGTGCCGGCGCGGGCTGTGGTGCAGCAGCGTCAGCAACCGGCGCATCCGCCACTTTCGCCTTGGCGCGGCTTGCGCGGGGGCTGGGTTTTGGCTTGGCTGCGGGTTCGGCCGATGGTTCGGCTACGACTTCAGGCGCAACCTCGGCAACGGTTTCAACCACCGCGGCGTCGGAAGGCTTGGCCGCTTTTGCACGGCTGCGCGCGGCTGGCTTTTTGATCGCAGGGGCTGCGTCTTCGACAACCGCTACGACAGCCGCATCCACAACCACGGCATCGCTGCCACCTGTTTCACCAACGGCTTGCACGTTTGGCGCGGCATCTGCACTGCGCGACCTGCCACCACGCGGTGCGCGGGTGCGACTGCGTTTTGCAGGGGCTGCGGCAGCAACGGGCGCTTGTGCTGCGGCATCCCCGTCGTCTTCGTCATCGCCGTCACCATCGTCATCCCCTGACTGGGCTTCGCCCGGCTGATCTGGCGAGCCGGTCTTTTTACGACGACGGCGACGACGGCGTTTTTTGCCGATACCATTGGCCGCATCGCCATTTGGGGCCGCAACAACGGGGGCCTCATCTGTCACACCTTCGGCCTCTTCGACATCATCAACCTCGTCAATGATATCGTCATCTTCTTCTTCGGCCACCGGCGCGCCCATCAGGCTGGCATTGCCAGAGATGACCGATGATATTTCCGCCACCAACCGTGTGGCGGTTTTGAATTTCTCAATCGAGTAGTCCGGGCTGATCAGGGTCGGATCGCATTCAATCCGCACCGCCATGCCATAGCGCGCCTCGATCAGCGCGATATGTTCGCGTTTCTGGTTGATCAGGAAATTCACGATGCCAATCGGCGCGCGCAACAGCACTTCTTTGCTGCGCTTGCGCGTGCCTTCTTCTTCCAGCGCGCGGATCACCTGCAAGCCCAGACTGTCATCAGACCGGATCAGACCCGTGCCGTGGCAATGCGGGCAAGGCTGTGTGGTGCTTTCCAACATGCCGGGGCGCAGCCGCTGGCGCGACATTTCCAGCAAACCAAATCCCGAAATGCGGCCCACCTGAATGCGGGCGCGGTCGGTTTTCAGCTTGTCCTTGATGCGTTTTTCAACCGCAAGATTGTTGCGCCGTTCCTCCATATCAATGAAGTCGATCACGATCAGACCGGCCAGATCGCGCAGGCGCAACTGGCGGGCCACTTCTTCGGCAGCCTCAAGGTTGGTCTTAAGGGCAGTATCCTCGATGGACCCCTCTTTCGTCGCGCGACCAGAGTTTACGTCGATCGCCACCAACGCCTCGGTGATGCCAATCACGATATAGCCACCGGATTTCAGCTGAACCGTGGGGTTGAACATGCCGCCAAGATAGCTTTCGACCTGATATTTGGCGAAAAGCGGGGTCTGATCATCATAGCGCACCACCGATTTGGCGTGGCTGGGCATGATCATCCGCATAAAGTCTTTGGCGGTGCGATAGCCTGCCTCGCCTTCCACCAGAATTTCGTCAATCTCGCGGCTGTAAAGATCGCGGATCGTGCGTTTGATCAGGTTGCCTTCTTCATAGATCGCCGCTGGTGCGATGGATTTCAGCGTCAACTCACGGATTTGTTCCCACAGCCGCATCAGGTATTCGTAATCGCGCTTGATCTCGGGCTTGGTGCGCTTGGCCCCCGCCGTGCGGATGATCAGGCCCGCACCTTCGGGCACTTCAATCTCGGTGGCAATTTCTTTCAGTTTCTTGCGATCCGCCGCCATAGTGATCTTGCGCGAAATGCCACCACCGCGCGCGGTGTTCGGCATCAAAACACAGTATCGCCCCGCCAGCGACAGATAGGTTGTAAGCGCCGCCCCCTTGTTGCCGCGTTCTTCCTTGACCACCTGCACCAGCATGATCTGGCGCATCTTGACGACTTCCTGAATCTTATAGCGTCGCGCACGGGGTTTGCGCGATTGGCTGATCTCTTCAGAGACATCTTCTTCGGCGATGGACTCGATCTCGTCATCGGTATCGGATGCATGATCAATCGACCGATACGGCGCATCGGCTTCGCCGTCATCATGTGAATGAACATGGTCGTGGCTGTGATCGTGCGATGCGACGGGGGCATCAGAGGTGGTGCGTGCCGTCTCCATCAGCGCATCGGCACCGGTTTCCTCGCCCAGATCGACCACATCCATGCCGCCGATATCACCCGACTGCACGGCGTCACCGGCATCAACCGCTTCGGCGACGGCGCGCGGCTTTTGCGCAGGACGTGCCGGGCGCGGACGTGAGCGGCGGTTTTCTTCTTCTTCCTGCGCGCGGTTATAGGCGCGCTCTTCGTCGATCAGGGCTTTACGGTCGGCCACCGGAATCTGGTAATAATCGGGGTGAATTTCGGCAAAGGCCAGAAATCCGTGCCGGTTGCCGCCGTAATCGACAAAGGCCGCCTGCAACGACGGTTCAACCCGCGTGACCTTGGCCAGATAAATATTTCCGGCAAGCTGCCGTTTGTTTACGGTTTCAAAATCGAATTCTTCAACTTTGTTTCCATCAACCACAACAACCCGGGTTTCCTCGGCATGGGTGGCGTCGATAAGCATTTTCTTTGACATTTGGGTCCATTGCGCCG
>JANNAT010000039.1:0-16403 GCA_031384605.1 Cypionkella sp. | reverse complement strand
TCCAGATTGGTCAGGATCGCCGCCAGATCGCCGGGTTTGGCCAGAACCGGCCCCGATGTCATGCGAAACCCCACCCCCAATTCCCGCGCCATGATCTGCGCCAGCGTGGTTTTGCCCAAACCGGGGGGGCCATGAAACAGCGTGTGATCCATCGACTCGCCACGCATCTTGGCCGATTGGATAAACACCCGCAAATTCGCCCGCGCCTCGGCCTGGCCCACGAAATCGTCCAACACCTGCGGGCGCAGCGCGCGGTCAAGGTCTTCAGGCAGGGGTTGGGGGCGCAAGGCGGGATCGGGTTGCATCTATCGCGCCTTCGGGGCAAGCAGTTTCAGCGCGGCCCGGATCAGCGTGGCGGTGTCCGCCTCGGGCTGATCAACTGTAATCGTGGCCACAGCCTGCGCCGCGTCACCGTAACTATACCCCAGATTGGTCAGCGCCGACAGCGCATCGGCTGAATACCCTGCCCGTGCCTGTCCTGCCGTTGGTGCCGCCACCTTTCGCGGGGCCATCGTGGGCATAGGTTCAATCACGTCATCATCGGCTTCGGCCACCACTGACAGTTTTGCGCCCATCGCCATCACCGCCGGTGCCTTGGCCTTCAACTCCAATATCACCCGTTGCGCCAGCTTTGGCCCCACGCCGGGGGCTGCCTGTATCGCGCGTTGATCGCCCAAGGTGATCGCCCGCGCCACGCCATCTGCGCCCAAAGTGCCCATGATCGCCAGCGCCGCCTTGGCCCCCACGCCCTGCACGGTTGTCAGCAATTTGTGCCATTCCTTATCCAGCATGGTGGCAAAGCCGAACAGCTGCAAAAGGTCTTCGCGCACCACCAGATCGGTATACAGCGATACCGCCTCTCCCACACCCGGCAGCGCGGCCATCGTGCGGTCTGACACATAAACAATGTATCCCACGCCGCGCACGTCGATCAAAATGTGATCGCCACCGCGCCAATCCAGCCGTCCTGAAAGTTTGCCAATCATCCCGCTGCTTTCCTTAACGCCGCCTGCAACCTGCCCGCCGATTGCAGATGATGCGCATGGCAAATCGCAATCGCCAGCGCATCCGCTGCATCTGGCCCCGCGATCACGACGCCGGGCAGTTGCACCCGCACCATGTGATCAACCTGCCCCTTATCGGCATGACCCACGCCCACAACGGTTTTTTTTACCGCATTCGGGGCATATTCCCCGACGGTCAGGCCAAACTGCGCCGGCACCAGCAGCGCAATTCCCCGCGCCTGCCCCAGTTTCAGCGTGGCCACCGCATCTTTGTTCACAAACGTATGTTCCACCGCCGCCGCATCAGGCGCATAAAGACGCAAGACTTCGGTCAACTGGGTGTGAAGGCTGACCAGACGCAGCGCCAGATCGCCGATCGCCTCACCCGGGGCGGAATGGCAAATGCCATTGGCCACATGGGTCAGCCGCGCGCCGACCACATCAATCACCCCCCAGCCAAGGTTTCGCAGGCCCGGATCAATCCCTAAAACGCGCATCCCTGCCCCTTTGGCGTGGTTTCCTTCGAATTAGCACGAAAAGAGAACATCCGCCAAGCGTTAATGCTGGTCGGCAGCAAAACGTCCGGCGCAGTCCCTGACTTGATCGGGGATCTCTTGCTTACAACTTTGAGGCCCCGGATCAGGTCCGGGGCTGCGGCGCCTTGATATCCCTTCGCAGGTGCAGAATTCGACGGGTTGCGCAGTAAAACCGACACTTTTGCCTCGATAGCCGATTTCCCCAATAAAATAACGGCAAAATTGTGACGGCGACCTATGCAATGGCTGCAATCCGGGCATGCTAAGTCATCTGTTGCTTCGCATCTGCAGCACGCTTAAATATCCACCATCAGAACGCAATACTGCTTCTTAGATAGCCCCTTTTGAAAGGATTACCGCTATGGCCGCCCATGTGACGTCCGCCGCGGCGCCGTTTGGTGCCATTTCGATCTTCCGTTCGGTCCAAGTCGTCGGCAATACGATTGCCTCAGTTTCCGCCTGGAACGATGCCCGCATTACCCGCACGACATTGGCAAAACTGTCAAACCGTGAACTTGATGATATCGGCCTGTGCCGTGGCGATATCGAGATGATTGGTCGCTAAGCCTACGCGTGACTATGTCAATTGGGGTCGGTGTCAGCAATGACATCGACCCTTTTTCATTGAAAAATTGCCGCTTCAATTGATAAGCTTGTTTGCTGCGCCTATTTCAGCGCCGAGATTGCTTGTGCAATCTTTTCGGCCACAAACACCGTCACCGGATCGGCCTGCATCAGCCAACCGCCCAGACGGTCAAAACCTTCGCCAGCCTGCAGCGCCGCAACGCGGTTGTCATAGGCCTGACCGCCCACAGACTGCAAGATTGCGCCCTTCATGCCAAAGGCGCAAAATATGACCAACAACGCAGTGCCGCGCCAAGATTTGTGAGGACGGGATTTCTTTTCAAAATACGACCGGCCCAAAGTGCCCGGCGCATCAAAGCCATAGCCTTTGGCGCGTGCCCGTTCAAATCGGGCAACCCGGCCATAAAAATCGACTAAATTGGGGTCGGCCATAACAAATCTCGTTCGTTCAGGCCCCCGCCTTTTGTTTGCATAACGCGCAAATGTGGCAAAATTTGGGCAATTGGTAAAATTTGCCTCAGTTGCGCCGCATCACTAAGGCAGACCATTCGCCAAGGTCTTCGCGACCTTGGGCGCTAAACCCTGCGGCGACATAGGCGGCGGTGATCGCCTCGGCCTGCACCACCAGCAATCCAGACAGAATAACCAGCCCGTTTTGGGCAACATGGGCAGCCATCGCGGGTGCAAGTTCTACCAGCGGCCCTTTCAGGATATTGGCAAAGACCAGATCATAGGGGGCGGCCTCATGCAGGCGGGGGTGGGCAAAGCCTGCCGCCTCAAGGCATTCCACCCGGCCCTGCATGGTGTTTATTGCCACATTTGCCAGCGCCACATCGACGGCAACCTGATCAATATCAGACGCTATGACCAACGCATCCGGCAAAACAGCCGCCGCAGCCATCGCCAGAACGGCGGTGCCGCAGCCGATATCGGCGACGCGTCTGGGCATAAATCCGGCATCAAGCAGCCGGTCAAAGGCGCGCAAACAGCCCAGCGTCGTGCCATGATGCCCGGTGCCAAAGGCCACGGTCGCCTCGATCTGCAACGCCACGCGGCCGGGCGGCACGCGATCCGCATCGTGGCTGCCAAACACAAAGAACCGCCCCGCCTCAACTGGTGACAGTTCGCGGCGCACTTTGGCGACCCAGTCAATATCGGGCAGTTCCGACACCGCAAAGGGGCGCGCGCCGTAGGCCAATGCCAGCACGTCCAGTAACACTTCGGACGGCGGATCAAGGAAATAAGTGCCCACTTCCCACAGCCCCGAGTCGTCCTCGATCTCGAACACCCCGACGCCGATGGGCGCGGGGTTCATTTTCTCAACGGCTGCGGCAAGGGCATTTGCGGCGTCTTCCCCCAGCAGCGTGGTCAGGGCGGAATATGTGGGCATATCGGGGTCCGGTTATTGGGGCTGCGCGGCGGTGGTCAGCCGGATCAGCAAATAGCGGTTGTTGGCGATGAACACGGCCGAGGTGCGGGCCTGATCAAACAGCCGCTGCGACAGCCGGGCGCGTTTGCGGGCGTTCATCACCAAGCGCAAGGCGCGGTGCATCAGCCAATGTTTCCACGGGCGTTTGGCGGCAAGTTCGCGGTCAAACCCGGCAAGACCGACGCCCAACACATTGAACAATGCCTGTTCCAGATCAATCGAGGGGGCGACTGCATCGGTGATGTCGTGCTCGGCCAGAATCGCCAAAGGCTGGGTTGCAAGGGTTGCGCGGAACGCGGCAACACCATGACCGCCGCCCACTGTGTAAAACGTTGGGTCTTGTTTGAAGCTGTCAGATCGAAAACAATCGCCGATCAGTATCTCGCCGCCCGGCACCAGCAACGACCGGGCTTTTTCAAGCGATATCGCCAGCGGAATATACTGAAAGCTTTCCGAAAACAGACACAGATCAAAGCCGCCATCGCTGTGCAGATCTTCAAAGAAACACTGGTGCACCACCGCTTGCGGTGCGTTTATCCGGCAGCGGCCCGCCAGATAGGCCGAGGGCACGACAATTTCCACGCGGTGCCCCAAGGCAATCAGCTTTTTCGCCGTCTCGCCCGCGCCGCCGCCGATATCCAGAATGCGCAGATTTGGCCGGGCTGGCAGCAGCGCAAACAACCGCGCCGAATAGGCCTCTTGCGCCGGGCCGATGTTGCCCGCCGCCACATCAAGCCCGGTCCAAAGCCCGTAATGCAGATGTTCTTTGCCCGTCAGCCACCGCGCAAGCGCCAAGCCCGTATCAAGCCCAATGGCCTGCGTGTCGATCTTTTCAGCAGCCATAGCCCCATCCGTCTTGCAAGCGTGGCACAGCCCTAAGGGATGCCCCGTTTGCAATCAAGGGATCATGGCATCTTAGCTGGCAACACCCACGCCGATCGGGCAACTGACGCCCGTGCCACGAACGCCGCAATAGCCATCGGGATTCTTGGCCAGATATTGCTGGTGATACTCTTCGCCAAAATAAAACACCGGGGCAGGCAGCACTTCGGTGGTCACGGCCCCAAAACCGGCTTTCGACAAGATATCGCCGTATCGGGCTTTGCTGGCGGTCGCAGCGGCCAGTTGATCGGGGCCGTAAGTGTAAATCCCCGACCGATAGGTTGACCCCACATCATTGCCTTGGCGCATGCCGGTGGTTGGATCGTGATTTTCCCAAAACACCTTCAGCAGGTTTTCATACGAAATCACCGCCGGATCAAAGATTACCCGCACCACTTCGTTATGGCCGGTCAACTGGGTGCAGGTTTCCTTATAGGTGGGGTTGGGGGTAAAGCCCGCCGCATAGCCCACCATGGTTAACCAGACACCCGAAGTTTCCCAGAACACGCGTTCAATGCCCCAAAAACACCCCATGCCAAACATCGCCTCGGCCATCCCGGTGGGGATTGGGGATTTCAGGGGAATGCCGGACAGGAAGTGGGTCTGCGCGGTGGGCAAAGGTTCAGGGCGACCGGGCAAGGCCTGATCAGCCGTAACCATTTCCATTTTGCTGCGGGTGTTGAAAAACATTTGCGGTCTCCTGTGGCTGTGGCAGGATATATAGGGACGATTGGGGCTGGCACAAAATTTTTTGAAAAATTTGCAAAAATCTTCGAAGATTTTTGGCGCAGGCCCCCCGGCGGTCAGTAAAAACTCTGCGGATCAATATCAATCGACAGCCGCATATTATTGGGCAGTTTGATCTGCGCCACCCATTCGGCCAAGGCTGCCTGTAACGACACGGTCTTGCCCGCCTTGACCAGCAACCGCACCCGGTGCCGCCCGCGCACCCGCGCGATTGGGGCAGGCGCTGGCCCAAACACCTGCGCGCCCATCCGGCGCAAAGGGTCATCGCGCCGCGCCAGTTCCGCGCCGATGTCAAACACCGCCGCCACATCGGGTGATGACAGAATAATCCCGGCCATGCGCCCATAAGGTGGCACGCCTGCCACTTTACGCTCAGCCGCTTCGGCGCGCCAAAACGCCTCTTCATCGCCCCCCAGAATGGCGCGGATAACCGGGTGTTCCGGCTGATGGGTTTGCAAGAATGCCGTTCCCGGCTTGTCCGCCCGCCCTGCCCGCCCGGCCACCTGACGCATCAGTTGAAAGGTGCGTTCCGCCGCGCGCATGTCCGATCCTTGCAGGCCCAGATCGGCGTCGATCACCCCCACCAGTGTAAGCAGTGGAAAGTTATGCCCCTTTGCCACGATCTGCGTGCCAATGATGATATCAGCGCCGCCCGCCGCAATGACGCCAATCTGTTCTTTCAACGCCCGGGCCGACCCGAACAAATCCGACGAGAGCACCGCCAACCGTGCGGTCGGAAACCGCGCGGCCACCTCTTCGGCAAGGCGTTCCACCCCCGGCCCCACGGCGGCCATACGCCCCTCAACCCCGCAAGCCGGACAGGCCACTGGCACAGGTTTCGTGGCCCCGCATTGATGGCAGACCAGCCGTTTCAGGAACCGATGTTCCACCATCCGCGCGTCGCAGTCGTCACACCCCACCTGATGCCCGCAAGCCCGGCACAGGGTGATCGGGGCAAAGCCACGGCGGTTGATGAACAGCAGGGATTGTTCAGCGCGTTCAATCCGCGCCGTCACCTCGGCCGCCAGTTTGCTGGATATCCACTGATCGTTCGCCAACCGTTCGGCCCGCATATCAATCGCCTGCATATCGGGCAGGGCCGCCGCGCCATAACGCGAGGTCAGATCAAGGCGCGCGTATTTGCCCGCCTCAACATTCGCCCATGTTTCCAAACACGGCGTGGCCGAAGCCAACATGATCGGCGCGCCAACAATTGCCGCGCGCAGCACCGCCATATCGCGGGCGTTATACAGCACTCCTTCCTCTTGCTTATACGACGTGTCATGTTCTTCATCGACCACGATCAACCCCAGATCGCGGAACGGCAAGAACAGGGCAGACCGCGCGCCGACCACAAACTGCGCCTCGCCCTGCCCCACCATGCGCCACAAGCGGCGACGTTCGGTCATCGTCACACCGGAATGCCATTCGGCAGGCCGTGCCCCAAACCGCGCCTCTACCCGGTTGATGAAATCGGCGGTCAATGAGATTTCCGGCAACAACACCAAGGCCTGACGCCCTTGGCGCAAACATTCGGCCACTGCCTCAAGATACACCTCGGTCTTGCCTGATCCGGTGATGCCCTTGAGCAACGTGCAGGAATAGCCGCCCTGCACCACCGCCGCCACCAGCGCATCGCCCGCCGTGATCTGATCGCCCATCAGCCGCGCCGCACCATCAGGGTTCAGGGGTGGATAGGGCAGATCGCGGGGGGCGTCTTCTTCCATCACCACGCCCAGCTTGACCAGGCCTTTGATCACCGATGGCCCGCACGCCGCCTCTTCGGCCAGTTCCGCCAAAGTCACCGATGCCCCGCCAAAGCGCCGCAATGCCTCAACCACGCGAAACCGCGCGTCGGTCAACTGGTTGGGGATGGTATCGCCCAACCGCAGCACTTTGCGCATCGACGGTGGATCAGACAACCCCGGCGCACGGGTGGCAAGTCGCAGCATCGCGGCCAGCGGCGTCAGGGTATAATCGGCGGCGCGGGTCAGAAAGCTGCGCAATTCTGCCCGCATCGGCGCTGCATTCAGCACCCGGGTAATGGGCCTGATCCGGGCGGGATCAAATTTGCCCTCACCCTTGCCCCAAACCACGCCGATCACCTTGCGCGGGCCTAAGGGCACTTCGACAAAATCACCGTCGCCGCAGCCGCCCTCGGGGGCCTTATAGTCCAGAATACGGCCCAAGGGTTCGGTCGTCAGCACGCCCACCAGATCGCCCGATTGGTAAACCCGTTCCGCCACCCGTTGCGCCCTTTCCCTTTGCTTCCCTTTGGGGGTAAACTGCTGTCGAACCAGTCACAACCGCCCAAAGGACCATTCCAATGAAATTCTTTGTCGATTCCGCCGATGTTGCCGCCATTGCCGAACTGAACGATTTGGGGATGGTTGACGGTGTTACCACCAACCCATCGCTGATCCTGAAATCAGGGCGCGATATTCTGGAAGTCACGCGTGAGATTTGCGCCATCGTCTCCGGCCCGGTCTCCGCCGAAGTTGTGGCCCTGAAGGCCGAGGATATGATCGCCGAGGGCCGCAAACTGGCCGAGATTGCACCGAATATCGCGGTCAAAGTGCCGCTGACATGGGACGGCTTGAAAACCTGCAAGGTGCTGTCGGGCGAGGGCCGCATGGTGAACGTGACCTTATGTTTCAGCGCGAACCAAGCCCTGCTGGCCGCCAAAGCCGGGGCCACGTTCATCTCGCCCTTCGTGGGCCGCTTGGATGATATCAACATGGACGGGATGGAGTTGATCAGCGACATCCGCCAGATTTACGATAATTTCGGCTTTGATACCCAGATTTTGGCGGCCTCGGTGCGCACCGTAAACCACGTCACCCAATGCGCGCTGATCGGGGCCGATGTGAACACAGCGCCGCCATCGGTGATCAAGGCGCTGGTGTCGCACCCGCTGACGGATAAGGGGCTGGAGCAATTCATGAAGGATTGGGCGGCGACGGGGCAGAAGATTTTGTAGGGGGTTTGAAAACGCCGGGGTTGCCGCGTGCCGCCACCCGGGGGTTTCACACCCCCGGACCCCCGTGGGACATTTGTGAACAGAAAAAGCGGCATCACCGATATGACAGTGACGGTATCCAACGCAGAATTGCCCCTATTCGGTGGTAACGTCAATCAAGGCGTTGTGCGCGTTGGGGATACCGTGCGGCGGGCCAAAAGTGCGTCCAGCCCGAATGTCCATAGCCTTTTGCGACATTTGGAAACGGTCGGGTTCCCTAACGCTCCTCGGTTTTTGGGAACAGACGACAAGGGCCGCGAGATATTGACCTATATCGACGGCACGACTGCATTCGCGGACGAAATTTGGTCAAGTGACGCCCCGCTCGTGGCGGCCACCAAACTGTTGCGGGCGTTTCACGATGCGACGTCCGGCATCAGCCCCGGCGATCCACAAGGCTGGGCTTTTGCCTATCCCGACGCGGCACAGCATGAGGTGATCTGCCACAACGATTTCGCGCCCTACAATATGATTTTCAAGGGCGGGCTGCCCACGGCCATCATTGATTTCGATCTGGCCGGACCGGGGCCAAGGCTGCGCGATGTGGCCTATCTGGCTTATTGGTTTGTGCCCCTGTCGTTTTCATCCAAGGACATGCAGCCATTTGCAGATGCTGATATGGCACAGGGCTGTCGGCGGTTGAAACTGGTATGCGAAACCTATCAAACCGCGGACTATCCGCGCTTAATCGAGTTGGTATCGGAAGTTTTGCACCACATCGCCGATGAGATGGCCGTAGTTAAAATGATTGGCCGCGACGGCGCGAAACGGCTGCGCAATGGTGGGCATTTTGAGCATTGGGCGCGTGAAGCAGTGGCCTTTGACGCCAATCGTGACACGGTGTTGCGCAACCTTTCTTAGCACTTTGACCACTGATCAACACAAAAGCCACGCCCCTGCATCCCGTCCTTCCCCCTAGGTGACGCAGGCCACAACCCCGTATATACTGCCCCAAAACCAAAAACGGGCAGGCAGGCATGATTGATCAAGACATACGCGACCGCATCCTTGCGGAACCCGAGGGTCTGCTGGAAGACCGCGATGTGATGAACGCGCTGATCGGCGCGAATGAGCGCCTGATGGGCACCAATATCGTCGATCTGCGCGGCATCGCGATGGAGCGTTTGGAAGGCCGGCTTGACCGGCTGGAAGACACCCACCGCACGGTGATCGCGGCGGCCTATGAAAACCTTGCCGGCACCAATCAGGTGCACCGGGCGATTTTACAGCTGTTGGATCCGTTAAGTTTTGAAGATTTCCTGAAAGCCATGGCATCGGATGTGGCGCAAACCCTGCGGGTGGATTGCGTGCGGCTTGTGCTGGAATCGGTGCAGGATGCCGAAGACCCCGCCCTGCGCAAACTGGGCGATGTGCTTTATGTGGCAGAACCTGGCTTTGTCGGCGATTATATCTCGGGCGGGCGGAATATTCCTTTGCGCGCGGTGGTGTTGCGGCAGGTGTTGCCTGCATCCGACGCACTTTACGGCGAACGCGCCGGTTGGGTGCGGTCTGAGGCGTTGATGAAGCTGGATTTCGGCAAGGGCCGCTTGCCCGGTATGTTGGTGCTGGGGGCCGAAGACCCGCATCAGTTCAAGCCGACGCATGGCACAGACCTGCTGGCGTTCTTTGCGGGCGTGTTTGAACGCACGATGCGCCGTTGGCTGTCGTAACCAGCCTTGCGATAGCCCCCGCACAGCGCGACGCTTTGGCGCGGTGGTTAGAGCATTTGCGCGCCTTGGACGGGGCTGCTGTGAATACGCTGACGGCTTACCGGCATGATATCACAGGGTTTCTTGCATTTTTGGCCGAACATAACGGCGGGCCCGGCGGCCTTGGGGCCATTGCAACATTGTCGCAATCTGATCTGCGCGCTTGGATGGCACATGCGCGCGCACGGGGTCTTTCGGCGCGGTCTTTGGCGCGGGCCCTGTCGGCGGTGAAAACCTTTGTGGCGTGGGTTGCCGACCGCGAAGGCGTTGATGCCACCACTATCCTTTCGGCACGCGGGCCCAAGTATCGCCGCAAACTGCCGCGCCCGTTAACCATAGACGGCGCGCTGGGCATGATCACCCGTGTCGGCGATCAGGCATCGGAAGACTGGATCGCCGCCCGCGATATCGCCGTGCTGACACTGCTTTACGGTTGCGGTTTGCGGATATCCGAGGCGTTGGGCCTGACCGGGGCCGCATCGCCTTTGCCTGAAATCCTGCGGATACGCGGCAAAGGCGACAAGGAACGGCTGGTGCCCACGCTGCCCGCAGCACGCGAGGCAGTGGCGCGGTATGCCGCGCTGTGCCCGTTTGATTTGTCGCGCACCGACGCCCTGTTTCGCGGCGCACGCGGCGGCCCCTTGAACCCCCGCCTGATTGCGTTGGTGATGGAAAAAGCGCGGATGCAACTGGGCCTGCCGTCCTCGGCCACGCCGCACGCCATGCGCCACAGCTTTGCCACGCATCTGCTGTCGGCGGGGGGTGATTTGCGGGCCATTCAGGAACTGCTGGGGCATGCGTCTTTGTCCACCACGCAAGCCTATACCGCGGTGGATGCGGCAAGGTTGATGGAGGTTTATGAGGCCGCGCATCCACGGGCGTAACAGGGGTTTTGGCAAGATCGTCCCAACTGCATTAATGAAAATCCCGCGATTTTGGAATAATGCGCGCATCGCGGGGGTGGCGGTGTGTGCCGCCTGGCACGGGTTTGCGCACTTCATCCGCACGGGCAAGCGGCACCTGCATCGGGTCATTTGACAACCGATCAAGCGCGTCGCTGCGGTCAACCAGATGCTGCACCACGATATGCGTGACGTCCGTATCGCGTTGCAGGGTGCCGCGAATATCTATCAGGCGTGCGCGCATGATCACCCGGCGATACGCCTCCATCACTTTTGGCCAGACCACCAGATTGGCCACGCCGGTTTCATCCTCCAGCGTGATAAAGCACACGCCTTTGGCACTGCCGGGGCGTTGGCGGATCAGCACAATGCCGGCCAATAAAACCTGCCCGCCATTGCGCAGGCGGGGCAGATCGGCTGCGGCGATATAGCCTTGGCGCGTCATGCTTTTGCGCAAGAACGCCATCGGGTGCGCCTTTAGGGATAGGCGCAGGGTTTGATAATCGGCGACGACATGTTCGCAAGTAGGCATTTGCGGCAAGATAAACTGCGTCTCATCACCCTCATCCTGCGCGGTTGCAAACAGCGGCAGATCGGGGGCATCGCGTAAGCTGCGGGCATCCCACAAGGCCTGCCTGCGGTCCAGCCCGACCGATCGGAACGCATCCGCCGCCGCCAGTTTGCGCAGGGTGCCTGCATCAATTTTCGTGCGCGTCTGCAGGTCTTGCAGACCTGTGAACGGGTCAAGCCGTGCCGCGATCAGGCGTGCGGCCACCCCGCGCGCCATCCCGTCAACTTGCCGCAACCCCAGACGCACCGCGAACGCGCCCGGCCCGGTGGGGTGCAGGGTGTTGTCCCAATCGCTGTAATTCACATCCGGGGCCTGCACTGCGACGCCGTGTTCGCGGGCATCGCGCACGATCTGGGCGGGGGCATAAAACCCCATCGGTTGCGCGTTCAAAAGGGCTGCGCAGAACACATCGGGGTAATGCAGTTTGATCCAGCATGAGATATAGACCAGCAAGGCAAAGCTGGCAGCATGGCTTTCGGGAAAGCCGTATTCGCCAAAGCCCTTGATCTGATCAAAGCAGCGTTGGGCAAATTCCGCGTCATAGCCGCGTGCGATCATCCGGCCGACCATCTTTTGCTGCAACTTTTCGATGGTCCCGCGTGAGCGGAACGTGGCCATCGCCTTGCGCAATTCATTCGCCTCTGCCGGGCTGAACTTGGCGGCATCGATGGCGATTTTCATCGCCTGTTCCTGAAAGATCGGCACGCCTAAAGTGCGGCCAAGGATCTTTTTCAGCTCATCCGGGTCGTGGCCTGGTCCGGGGGATGGATAGATCACCGCCTCGCGGCCACTGCGGCGGCGCAGATAGGGATGCACCATATCGCCCTGAATGGGGCCCGGTCGCACGATGGCCACCTGAATCACCAGATCATAAAACGCGCGCGGCTTCAGGCGGGGCAGCATGTTCATCTGCGCGCGGCTTTCCACCTGAAACGTGCCCAGACTGTCGCCCTTGCACAGCATGTCGTAAACCGCCGCATCTTCCTTCGGCACCGTTGCCAGATCAAACCGCAGCCCGTAATGCGCGTCGATCAGATCAAACGCCTTGCGGATGCAGGTCAGCATGCCCAGCGCCAGCACATCAATTTTCAGGATGCGCAGCTCGTCAATATCGTCCTTGTCCCATTCGATGAAACTGCGCTCAGCCATCGCGCCATTGCCGATGGGCACGGTCTGGGTCAGCGCGTTTTCGGTCAGGATAAAGCCGCCGACATGCTGCGACAAATGCCGTGGCATGCCGATCATCTGATCGGCCAGCTTGATGGTGCGCGCCATCAACGGATCGGTCAGATCAAGCCCCGCCTCTGCGGCCTCTTTCGCGCCCACATCACGCCCCCAACTGCCCCAGATGGTTTTGGCAAGGGCGGCGGTCACGTCCTGCGACAGGCCCATCACTTTGCCCACCTCGCGGATCGCCATGCGGGGACGAAAATGAATGACGGTGGCGCAAAGCCCCGCGCGGTTGCGGCCATATTTGGCATAGATGTGCTGGATCACCTCTTCGCGGCGTTCATGTTCGAAATCGACGTCGATATCGGGCGGTTCTTTCCGCTCCTCGCTGATGAACCGCTCAAACAAAAGGTCATGCTTTGACGGATCCACCGCCGTGATCCCCAGCATGTAACACACCGCCGAATTCGCCGCCGACCCGCGCCCCTGGCACAGGATTGGCGGCGATACCTGATGACGGGCAAACTGGATGATGTCGTAGACGGTCAGGAAATACTGCGCGATGTTCAGCTTTTCGATCATCGCCAGTTCTTTATGCAGCACCGCGCGGGTCTTTTCCGGCAAGCCATCGGGATAGCGCCAGTCGGCTCCCTGCCAAGTAAGTTCGGTCAGATATTCTTGGGCGGTGCGCCCTGCGGGGATGCTTTCTTGCGGGTATTCATAAGCCAGTTCGCGCAGATCAAAGCAGCAGGCATCGGCCACAGCCCGTGTGGCGGCGATGGCATGCGGCCAGTCGCGGAACAGTCGGATCATCTGGGCGGGCGATTTCAAATGCCGTTCGGCATTGGCAGTCAGCAGAAATCCTGCCCGCGTGATGGTGGTTTTGTGCAAGATGCAGGTCATCACATCCTGCAAGGGGCGGCGTTCCGGCGCGTGATACTGCACGTCATTGGTGGCAAGGATCGACAGGCCGTGGCTGCGGGCCAAGGCATCAAGACGGTTGATCCGGGCGCGGTCATCGCCGCGATAAAGGTAACTTGCCGCGATGTGGCGCAGGGTTGGTAAGGTGGCGGTCAGGCGGGGCAGACCGGCTGCAAAGGCGTCAAGATCGTCAGGCGGCAGGGCAATCAGCTGCACGCCTGTCGCATGCGCCGCAAGATCGGCCAAGGTGATGTCGCACGCGCCTTTTGCCTGCCAATCGCCGTTTGCATCCCGCATCTTGCCCTTTGACAGCAGCATGCACAGCCGGCCATAGGCGGCGCGGTCACGCGGATAGGCCAAAAACGCCTCACCCGTCACCAGTTGCAGCCGACAGCCGATGACGGGACGCAGCTGCGCCTTCAGCGCCGCGCCGTGCAGGCGCACCACCCCGGCCATCGTGTTCAGATCGGCAATACCAAGCGCGTCATAGCCGTGGGCGGCGGCGGTGGCGGCCAGATCAACGGCGTCGGACGCGCCGCGCAGAAACGAAAAGCAGCTGGTGACACCCAGTTCGACAAAGGCCGCGGCTGGGTTTTGCGCAAACTGCCCTTCCGTCAAGGTGCGCTTTGGGTAGGGGTTTTCAACCTCGGGCATCAGGCGAACATCCCATGCATAAACCAGCGCGGATCGCCGCCGCGCCCATCTTCGTGCAATCCTTCGCGGTAAAGCCAGTATCGCCGCCCGGTCTGATCCTCGATCTTGAAATAATCGCGCAGCCGGGTGCCGGGCCGGTCGCGCCACCATTCCGGCGCTATGCGTTCGGGACCTTCATAGCGGGTTACCCGGTGGGTCTGCCTGCGCCAGACAAACTGCGCAGGCGGGCCTTCGGGCACCGCATAAAGCACGCGAATTTCTTCGGCTTTGGTCAGCAGGCGGACCGGGCGTTCCTTGGTCATTTCCACCAAGCCCTGACCGGCATCCCCCAAAGCCACGCCCAAACGTTCGGCGCGTTCAGGGATATGGCTGGCCTGCAACATAGGGTGCTGAACCGCCTTTGCCCCAAACCGCGCGGCAAGCCGGTCGATCAGTTGCGGCAGATACACATCTTGCGCCGCTGTGCCATCCAGCCGGGTTTGCACCATGGCCAAGGGTTCAACCATGCCCGCATCCAGCGTGATCAGATCAAAGCCGTAACCGGGGTTGATCTGGTCCAGCTTGCCCTTGAACAGGGCGTGCAGATGATGCGCATCGCGGCTGCCGCAGGCGATGACCAGATCAACCATGCTGACCTCGCCATCGCTGCGGTAAACGGTCAGATACAACCGCCTGCAGCCCAAACCCCGATGCGCCAGTTGCGCGCAAAGATCGTCGCATAAGGACGGCAGATAGGGGGTGGGGTCTTGAATGGGGTCTGGCAACCGCGCCTCGGCCCTGATGCGTTGGGGGGCATCGACGCTGGCCACGGGTTCGGCCTGCAGCCCCATCGCCTGATCAAGGCGCAGCAGCGGGTTGGCAGACAGCGCACTTCGGATAAAACGGCGCGCCAGCGACAGGCGCGGCACGGTGGCCAAAGCCCCGATGGTTTTCAACCCCAGACGCCGCAACAACAACAGCGTATCCCCATCCAGCCGCAGCCCCGCCACGGGCAAGGGTGCAAGGGCTGCTGCCATGCCGCCATCCGCACAAATCGCCCGCACCGCCCCGTGCCGCGCCAAGGCCCATGCCGCCCCCCATGTGGGGGCCACGGCCAGTTGCGATGTCAGCCCCAGCAGCGACAGCCGGGTTTCGATCTCGATCAGCATCGCCGCCTCACCGCCCCACAGATGATCCGATCCGGTGGTGTCGAAAATCAATCCATCCGGCCCGTCCGTCACCGTCCAGGGGCACCAGCGCCGTGCCCATAGGGCCAATCGGTTCAGTGCCTGCCTGTCGCCCGCGATATCGGCGTATTCTACTGCCAGATCAGGGCAGATTGCCCGCACATCAACAACCCGCGCGCCGGCGGCAATGCCTGCCAGCCGGGCGGCGCGGTTGGTGGCATAAATCACCGGGCCATGCGCACCTTCATTGGCCAGAACGACCGCCACATCATCCGGCGGCGCGCAAGCCCGCCGCTCCATCGCCTTGTGCCACCGCTCCATCGCGAAATGCGGCAGAAAAATCGACACGATCCGCCGCCCGGTCATAGGTTGCCACCCATGTGCCCGGTTGCGCTGCGCGCGCGCGGAACAACTCCACCTGCCAACGCGGATCGCCGGGGGCCTGGGCGTCGTGCGGATGTGGCCGCGATGGCAAGGACGCCACACGCCAGCGGTTGCGGGCGGCACTTAAATCGGGGGCAGCGGCACGGCGGATCAGCCAACAGGGCAGTTGGCTTACCTCGGCCCGGGTGGCCAGCCGTTTGGTCGCGGTGAAATCCAAGACCGCAGGCGCGCCCCACACCTCGCCGATCACCATGGACAGCGAGGCACAGCGCAAGCCTTCTTCCATCGCCCACAACACATCGGCGGCACGCGGCAGGGTCAGATGAATAACCGCACGCGTGGCCAGCAGCCCCGGCAGATAGGGCCGCCCAGACTCGGACTGCGAGATCTGATCTTGCAGCCACAGGATGGGTGCCGCCGTGCCCGGAAGGGTGGACAGCACAAAGCCCACCCCGCCGCCATCTGTGGGCGAGCTTGCAAACACCTCTGACAGGGTGCGCGCATGGGCCTGCAGATAGCCCTGCATCGGTTCGGGGTGTGGCGTTGATGTGGGGGTTGGCAGACACCGCACAGAGAATCCCTTTATATGTTCCCTATATGTTCTAATCCATCGCGTGGCATTTGCCAATCTTATCTGCGGGGGCACCGGGGGGAGAGGCGTGTGTGGGGGCCGCGATCAAGAGAACGCGTCAAGCCCCGATTAACGTGTTGCAGCCGGTCTGAC
>JANNAT010000080.1:0-3778 GCA_031384605.1 Cypionkella sp. | reverse complement strand
CCGGCCGAGTTCGGTCAAACCTTCACTATCAAGAAACTTGATGTCCCGAAGAAAGCGCAGAGCCTGGTCCAATCGAGGGCTACTGGGCGAAACGCTGAAGTCGTCTCGGTAGCGTAGTACGCCGTCTTCGGGCTCCATCAGAAAAGTATAGGCCTTCTGGTTGCGGAACTTCCGCGATGCGACCCAGAGATGGCGCTTTAGGATGCGGTCGCGGATCATGCCTTCAACCACAGATCTTGCGCTATCCGCAGATCGTAATTTCAGGAACCGAACCTCTGTCCTCAGCGATTGAAAATGCTCTGCCGCGTTCAACGAGGCGTCCATCAAATCCGCCATGCCTGACGCCTTGGCAATCAATGCTGCAATGAGCGCGATGGACGCCTTGACCCGATCCTCTTGCTCCAACGCATCGGACATCGCCGTTGCAGCGCGTCGGGCAGAAGCTGCGGCTCCATCGTCGGCCACCAAAGAGGCTGCATAAACCTGCCAAGTCAGATCAGAGGGCGGATCAACAAAGCCCATCAACCTTGCCACCACGGCATCGAGGGTGAGCCGTCGGGAAGGTGCTGACTCCAAGAAGGACAGAGCAACCGACAGGATGTTTTCGTAGGCGAGCCTCATGAGATCGCATGCTTGATAGAGAGACCAGAGCGCCTGCACGCCGTCGGTCCCGGCCTCGTCTGGTGTTGCGACATGCTCAGTGCTGAACCATTCCCACTTGGCATCCTCTGATCGAGGAATGCCTTTCTTGGCATCCGTCAACCGCAATAACATCAGCATCGTCCGGCGCCTGGTGATGTCCGCAGAGGTGGGTGCATCTGCTTTTCCCAATAGGATATCTGCCAAAAGATGGTGTTCTTCACCGTCAGGTATGATCGCCGAGGGTTTGATCGGGGCTAGCCGGTCCAGATCAAGAAGGGAAACTCGCCCAGCCTTCACAGCGGCAAGAAATACATCGGCAAGGTCGCCAAGTTGGGCACCGAACACCTCGGCCAGCCGAAGGGCGCGCATGGTGCAGACGGAAATTGGGTTCAGTTGATCGCCAAGGTGGATTAGCCCCATCTCGGACATCTGGGTTGCATAAATGCCGCCAAACGCACCGCCTTTGTTTCTAAGGTAGCGTTTCGATTCCTCAGTTGCCGGGTCTGCGCCTATTGAAAAATCGATAATCGTACTTTCGGCGCTCTGATCTTCGATGGACGAAAGCTGCCGCTGAGCCCAATCTATTCCGGCAACGCCAAGCTCGGGATCGCCTCGACAGCAGATAAGGGCAAACAGAGTTTCGCACCGACGCTGGAACACTCGAAAAGCAGCTGGGTCAGTGTTGTGTTCGTTGCGCGCATAGACCTCGAGGATCCAAGGAAAGAACGAGTAATAGCGGTAGCGAAGGGTGATCGTGCTGATGCCGGGCAGAAGCGATTGGTAGATCGCCTCGATGGGGCGCTGCATTCCTAAAGGGTCGAGGCCTCCATCCTGTCCGAGTTCAGTCCATTCGGGAAAACCCGGTCCGAGATCCGTCATTGCAATGCCTTTCACGAAGCAGTTCTGACATTGGTGGTGTTGGAAAAGCTTTGCAATTTCAAAATGCTTGCATTTTGACTGCGGTCATCGTTTCGGGAACAAGACAACGGTGATGTGACCAAGCAGGCTCAGTTTTATCTGGCCTCGGTCACGACCGGCACCACGCGGGTCTATACGGTGCCGAATGCCAACGCGACGCTGGCGGCGCTGGGCCCGGCGCAAACCTTCACCGCCGCCCAGACCTTCAGCGCTGGGAAGAACAGCTTCAGAACATCGACAAGCGCGTCGACCGCCAATATCGCCACCGGGGCCACCACAACCGGCAATACCACGGCGCGCAATACCGGCACGGCGGGCCTGTCCGGATCGACCACCAACATCGCCATCGGATCGGCCCGTCTGGATGCCCAGACCGCGGCGAGAGCCCCGTCCTATGCTTCTGTGGCCGCCGCGCGGGACCGCATCCTCAAGAAACTCTCGACATCGAGGAATTCCTGCGCTCCGCCCACCTCCCCCGACATCCACAAATGTGCCATCGCGCAGGAACTCGATCCGAATCTGAGCTGGATGTCCCCAACAATCCGCACTTGCGGCCCGCCAACAGGCGGTGGATACTCGTCCGCAAACACAACTCATTGAAGATTGAGCGAAATAAATGGCCGTAGACAAGAAACTTTTGATAAGCCAAGTGAAAGTTTTGAGGCCATTTGAACAGCAAGCAGTTCCAACGAAAATCCGCTATTCTGGGAAAAAATTTGTCGTAGGGCGCGATGCTGAAGTGGTCCAAGAGGATTCAGGCAGCTGCTTCGAAAACTTCAAGGTCGAGTTAGGCCGACTAAGTCGCACGCAAGCGCAGACAGCTCTGCAGAATGTTTCTAGCCGCCATCGAAGATCCGTCGTCGGCATGACAATGGATTTTTTGACGGCGGTTCTCGAAGAGACAAAGGTTCAGATTCAAGCGGGCGGGGATACTTTCCCCAAGAAGGTATTGGTCGCAGAGCCACTTTCACTTGAGGAAGAGGGAGCTGTAAGTGGGCAATGGCTAGCGAACTACCGCTCCAACATCCGAACCGCCTTAAGTGGTCAGTTTGAAGACATTGACTTCCTACCAGAGCCGTTTGCCGTATTTCAGTACTATCGTTACGGGTTGCGCCATCCCATTCTTGCTGAGGGCCAAAAGCATGTTGCTCTAGTCCTCGATTTTGGCGGTGGAACACTGGACATTTCAGTAATCGAAACAACCGCTGATGGCGATATCAGCCATGGAGGTAAGAATTCACGTCCGCTTTCAGCGAAGTCGATTCCTGCTGCTGGTTTTTACATTAATCAGAGGCTCGCAGAAGATATACTCTTTTCTGCCCTGCCAAACAAGGATGACAAAGCAAATGCGCGGAAAATCATAGCAAAAGTAAAGAGCTTTCAAGGCCTTGGCGACGATGAAAAGAGTTTATTGGGAGATCGAGAAAAGGTATTCGTAGATAATTTCGTGGACCTCCTTGCACAAGTAGAAAGTGCGAAGGTAAGAATTTGCAATTCCATTTCTGATTGGAGTCTGTCTGCTAACTTACATGGAGCAGTATCACATTTAGTTCGCCTAGCAGAAGATCCCTTTATCCGCGATGGTCGGAAAATTGAAGTGCCCCTACGAGCAGAGAGACTGCGAGAAGTCTTTGAGAGCCGTGTGTGGGATGAAAAACTTAGGGAGGCGATCAAAACTGCGATTACGCGGGCTCAGCAAGAGCTGAGTGGAGTGCCAATTTCCGTCGTTTTGCTTTCGGGTGGGTCGACGAACATTAGATGGCTAAAGCGTCTCCTCGAACGCGACCTGAAGATTCAATTGCAACATGCTGAGATTCTCGAAATCTCTGAAAACTACCAAGAAGTAGTAGCGAAGGGCTTAGCAATTGAATGTGCCCGCCAGTTCTACACCGAAGGTGATGGAGATTTTGGAGCAGTCACTTATAACCGCCTAAATCTTGCACTTAGACCTGACGGAAAGGACATCGACTGGTGCAATTTCCGTCCGTTAGAGGCGGAGCTTCCCAGATGCGAGGACAGCGGCACGTTGTTGCCATCGTCAACTTCTCTTCGTGCCTTCTTGGACCGCCCCATGAGGTGGAAGGCGCGACTTTCGAGTGCACCCAGAACCGATCTTGAATATCACTATTTGAAGTCATCCTTTGATCCGACAGATTTGAATAGCGTTCACAACATAGTCGGCAATTCCGTCAGAACGCCGCGCGGCACTGCCTTCGGC
>JANNAT010000076.1:0-2318 GCA_031384605.1 Cypionkella sp. | reverse complement strand
ATGAAGATCTGACGGGGCAGGCGTTTCGTGTGGCGTTGGGGGAATTCAGCGAAAAGGCATTGAACGCCGATCTGGCAATTGCGTTTTATGCGGGACATGCCATTGAAATTGAGGGGAAAAACTATCTGATCCCGATTGATGCGCAAATGAAATCCGAAGCCACCGCGCAGTTTGAAACCATCACGCTGGACCAGTTGCTGCAGGCGGTGCGGTCGGCCGATCAGTTGGGCATGGTGATGTTGGATGCCTGTCGCAACAATCCCTATGCCACCACGATGGTGCGCTCAAACGGCACGCGGGGCGACAGCCGGGGGCTGGCTGCGGTGTCGGTTGAAGGGGAAACCGGGCTGGTGGTGTCGTTCGCCGCCGAGGCTGGCAATACCGCTGATGATGGCGACGGGGAACACAGCCCCTATACGGCGGCGCTTTTGACGGTGCTGGATCAACCGGGGCTGGAAGTGGGCCGGATGTTCCGATCCGTCCGCGCCAAAGTGAAAGAGGCAACGGGCGGCAAGCAGGTGCCAATCGAACAGATGCAACTGCCCGACACCGATATCTATCTGGTCGCAGGCGCGGTTGCGGCCGCAACCGATCCGGTCGCCGGGGCAGATCCCGGTGGCCCCGAAAATGACGCCACCACTGCCTATTTCACCGCTGTCAAAGCCGGAACGGTTGAAGCGTTGGCCGATTACATCAGACTTTACCCGACCAGCGACCGGGCCAATGACGCGCGCGCGCTTATGGCTGCCATCGAAGATGATGCGTTATGGGAAAAAACCACGGCGGCGGCCAGCGTGTCGGCCTATAAACGCTATCTTTTGGTGTTCCCCGCAGGCACTTACGCCGACGAGGCCGAAAAATGGCTGGCGGCGGCAAAAGCGGGCGGCACGCAGCAGGTCGTAGCCCCCCCCGTTGTTGACGACCCCGTTGTCGATGATCCTGGTGTCGATGATCCTGTGATCAACGAACCTGTGGCCATTTACACCCCACCTGAAACCACAGACCCGGCTTCCGGCGCGGTTGTGCGCGTGGCAGCCGATGGCGGTGGCGATTACCGCACCATCGCCGATGCCATTTACGCCAGCCCCCCCGACACCACGATTGAAATTGCCCCCGGCACTTATTACGAGGCACTGGTGGTCGATAAACCGCTGCAATTTGTCGGCATCGGGGACCGCGCGCAAATCATCATCAGCACCGATGCCGGCAGCCCGTTTTTGTGGACGGCGGCCTCGGGGCGCATTGAAAATCTGACGGTGCACCAAACCGGGGTGAACGAATATTCCGCCATCACCTTTAACGGTGGTGCGGCGGATGTGATCGGCAATGACATGACTTCGCAAGGCTATGCGGTGATCACGGTGCAGGGCGGCGCAAACCCCTATGTCACCGGCAACACGTTGCGCGACGGTCTGTCGTCGGGCGTCTATATTGCTGGCGATGGCACGAGCGGCACCTATACCAAAAACTCAGTCTTCGGAAACGCGTATTCAGGGTTCGAGGTTACCCTGAACGCCGCCCCCACCGTGTTGGAAAACATCATTCGCAACAACGCGCAAAGCGGCATTTTCATCTCTGAAAACTCGACCGGTGTTTATGCCAATAACCAACTTGAGGGCCACGGGTTAGCAGCGATTTTTGTGAACAACGGCGCAAAGCCCGAAGTGAAAAACAACATTCTGACTGGCAATAAAACCAGCGGCATTGTGGTGGCTGATGGCGGTGTTGGCAGCTATGTCGGCAATCTGATCGTAGGGTGCGGTGAAGCTGGCATTCAGGTGTTGCGCGGGGCCAACCCCGATGTGCGCGATAATACCGTCAAAAACGGGTTGCAGGCCGGTATCGTGATCAATGAAGATGGCAAAGGCCGATTTAACGGCAACACCATCACCGGCAATGGGCAGGCCGGAGTGCTGACGCTGAACGGCGGCAACGCGATTTTCAAGAACAACACCATCACCTATAACGCCTTTGCTGCCATCGAAGTGCAATCAGGCGGCAGCGGTATTTTCACCGGCAATGATCTAAGCAGCAACGGGCGCGGTGGCTTTGAAGTGTTGGACGGGGCGGGCAATATCGTGAATCAAGATAACCGGGAATAACCCCATGTCCCTGATCCGCATTCTGGCCGCGTTGATGCTGTTCGGTCTGCCGGCGGCGGCACAGGACAAAGTGGCGCTGGTGATTGGCAATGCGAGTTACAAAAACTCCACTCCGCTGGCCAACCCGCTGAACGATGCCCGCGCGGTGGCGGCCAAGCTGGAATCCATTGGCTTTGACGTGGCGCTGTATGAAGATCTGACGGGGCAGGCGTTTCG
>JANNAT010000051.1:0-95605 GCA_031384605.1 Cypionkella sp. | reverse complement strand
GGCTGCTTTGGGGCGGTATCGGGAAACTGAACCGCAAAATTAAGCGCCGCACATTGGCCCGAAAAAGCCCGCCACCACGGTGACCACCGGCACCTTGATCATGGGCACCTATGAGATCGAAAAGCTGATAAACTCGGG
This sequence comes from Cypionkella sp., assembly GCA_031384605.1. Taxonomy (GTDB): domain Bacteria; phylum Pseudomonadota; class Alphaproteobacteria; order Rhodobacterales; family Rhodobacteraceae; genus JANNAT01. The sequence goes on along the minus strand of JANNAT010000051.1, from coordinate 95,467 downwards.
TGGCATGGGCGAGGTTTACCGCGGCCGCAACATTCACAACGGCGAACCGGTGGCGATCAAGATTGTGCTGCCGTCTTTGGCGCATGATCCAAAGATCGTGGCGTTGTTCCAAAAAGAATCGACCACCCTTTCGCGCCTAAGCCACGAAGCGATCGTGCGCTATCACGTGTTTACCGTCGATCCGACAATTGGTCGCCCTTGTATGGTCATGGAATTTGTGTCGGGCACAGCGATGTCGGACCGCATCGAACAAGGGCCGATGGAAGCCGACGACGTGCGGGTGATGCTGCGGCGTGTGGCGTCGGGGTTGGACAAAGCCCATCGCGCCGGCGTGGTTCACCGCGATCTGTCGCCTGACAATGTGATCTTGGAAGAGGGCATGGTTGAACATGCCAAGCTGATCGACTTTGGCATCGCCAAATCCACAGCGATGGGTGCGGGCACGTTGTTGCAAGGCCAGTTTGCAGGCAAATTTAACTGGGTGGCCCCGGAACAACTGGGCGCGTTTGGTGGCGTGGTCGATGGCCGGTCGGATATATATTCGCTGGCATTGGTTACGGCGGGGGCCAGCCGCGGCGAAGTGCTGCAGATGGGGGCGTCTATCGTTGATGCCGTTGGCAAGCGATCATCGGTGCCTGATCTGACGGGCGTTGATGCAAGTCTGGTGCCACTGCTGACCTGGATGCTGCAGCCCGATCCTGCGCTGCGTCCTGAAAACATGGCGCGCGTCATCGCGGCTTTGGACAATCCAAATCTGATCCCAAACTCTGCACCGCCCGAACCGAAACCAGTTGATCCAAACCGCACGATCATCGGCGGGGCTTTGCCGGCGTTTGATTTTTTGTCGGCGGAAGCGGCCAAACCCGCGCTGCCAGCCGCATCGCTGCCACCGGTTTCAAAACCTGATACCGCGGGTTGGACTACACCCGCTGATGCGCGCAAATCGGGTGTGCCCCAAGGGGCCCCGTTGACCGGCGGGGCCGGGGCGTTTGCCACACCTGCAGCGCGGGCCGTGACTTTGCCTGAAGAAGAGCCAGAGGATTTCAGCCCATTCGGAGCCACAACAGCGCCGAAAACCCCACCCCCTGCGGCGGCAGTCGCCGCACCAATGCCTGCAAAAAAAGGGGCTGGTGCCATGATTGGTGTTCTGGCTGTGCTGGCGCTGGGCGCTGGCGGGGCCGGGGCCTATTACGGTGGGTTTCTGACCCCAGCCCAAACCACGATTGAAGAACAAGCCGGGGAAACCACCCCGACAGCAGATCCGATCAAACCGGTTGATACAACGGCCACGGTAGAGGCAATCGCAGCCGACGATGCGGCGGGCGCAAAACTGGCCGAGGAAAAGGCCGCAGCAGAAAAGGCCGCAGCAGACGCTGCGACAAAACTTGCAGCAGATCAGGCGGCGGCAGCAAAACTGTCAGAAGACCAAGCGGCGGCAGCAAAACTGGCGGCGGAAGACGCTGTGAAACAGGCCGAAGCCAAAGCTGCGCAAGATGCTGCGGCCGCTGCAGAATTGGCCGCAAACCAAACCACCGAGGAAAAAGCCGCCGCCGAAAAAGAAGCCGCCCAAAAGGCCGCAGATGAGGCGGCGATAACAGCCCTTGCCGCCGAAGAAGCCGCAGCAAAGCAAAAAGCCGATGACGCAGCAGCGGCAAAAGCCGCCGAAGCAGCAGCAGCAGACGCCAAAGCCGCAGCAAAGCTGGCCGAAGAGGCGGCGACGCAAAAAGCCGCAGAAGAGGCCGCAACCGCCGAAAAACTTGCCGCACAAGAGGCCGCCCAGAAAGCCGCCGCAGAGGCTGCCAAAGCCGACCCTGTTCTAAGCCAGAAAGCATTTCTTGCCAGCTATGTGCTGCCAGACTGCATGTATCTGGCGTTGGTTGAAGCAAAGCCCGAAGGCTTTGTTCTGGAGGGATATGCATCTGACACCAAGCCGTTGGAAAAGTTGTCGGATGACTGGCAAGCCGCGACCGGGGTGAAACCAGATGTGGTGGTGCATCTGGTCAGTCCGGGCCAATGTGCTGCGCTTAACTTTGCCGTTCAGTTTCCCGATACCGCCCCAAAGCAGCCTCTTGTGGTGATTTTTGATAATCAAAGTGCGATTGTCAAAAATGGATCCGAGATAAAGGGAACGGTTCAGGGGCTGGAAGGCCGCACTTTGACGCTGTTTTATGTTACATCCAAAGGCACCGTGACAAATGTAAACAAGTTCACGGTCGCCAAAGACGACGGCACTGTCAGATTTGGCTTTACGATGAATATCCCCAAAGCATCGGCGTCCGAACCACAGGTGTTTCTGGCAATTGCAGGCGATAAAGACATCGCTACATTCTTGAATCGGCTGCCAGAGGGAAAATCTGCTGAAAGCGTCTTCAAGTTTGTTGGCACAAAGCTGGAACAACTGTCTTTGCCCACAGCGTCTGCACTGGCATTCGTGCAGGTGGACAACTGATATTTTCCCGCGCCACGGTCAGGCGCGGCACAAGGTGACAACGCGTGACGATGTGGTGAAATTGCTTTCCTTGCCAGACCTGCGTCGGTTCTGTAACATGCCGGTCATTAGGAAAGAATTTTACTCTTCATCGCTTGTTTAACATGGCTTTATTGAAAGTGGTATGCACATGGCACCGCCAAATTCCCAAGCAAACCGTATGGCGCGACTTTATACGCCGCTGGCTGAGAATACACTGTCCTTGATGGATTTTTCCGGCCTGGAGGCCGCGAATGAAATAAACAATTTCAAGGTAAAGGCTGTCGCTGTTGACGGCCCGGTTGATCTGGACGCGCTGTTGGGGCAACCCATGCGGATCGAACTTGATTCAGTTTACAATACCACCCACCACATTCATCAGGCCGTATTCGCGGCCAGATTTTTGGGCAAGCACGACCGTGGATACGTCTATGAATTCGAACTGCGGCCATGGATATGGTTGCTGGGCCGACAGTCACATTCCCGAATTTTTGCCTATAAGACAGTGATCGAGATTATCGAAGAAGTAATGGCCGAATACGCTGGTTTCTTCCAGTGCCCGGTGATGTACCGCTCTTCGGATAGTTTTCCCGTGCTGGAATATACGGTGCAGTTTGGGGAAACCGATCTGGCCTTTATCCTGCGATTGATGGAACAATTCAATATCACCTATGTCGTCGAAATGACCGCAACGGGACAGACTTTGGTTCTGATGACCAATGTAGATGAATTTATCCAATCTGCCGGGCCTGCCACGCGCGTGTATCTTCGGGGAGCTGCGTCCAACCAACGCGATAACGAAGTGTTTGATCATTGGACCGACAATCGCCTGGTAACCACCAGCATCGTGCGAACGGACGACTACAATTTCACAACACCGGGGGCGTCGCTGGCGGCGTCGTCTACATCTACTCCGGGTCATAATCTGAAAGACACTGAACAATTTGAATACCCCGGCAGATTCACAACCGGGTCTGAAGGCAATGCGGTTGCATTGAATATCCTGAAGGGTGCTTCTGCACAAAGCACGGTCGTGCGCGCGACGGGTGATATGAGAAGCCTTGCGGCAGGCGTGCACTTTAAGTTGGTCGACCATGAAGTTGCCGCATATAACGTTGAGTATTCGGTGATTGCGATCCAGCACATGTTCACCGGCGAGAGTTTTCAAAGCGGCGGCACGTCGCGGGCAACCTATCACGGCTCGTATCGACTGATCAAATCTGATGCTGCTTACGGCCCGGAACGGAAAACCCCGCGCCCGGTAATGCGGGGCCCGCAAACCGCTGTGGTGACGGATGGGGCCGACGGAACGATCGACGAGTATGGCCGTATCATTGTCAAATTCCACTGGGACAAGACGGCCAAATCCATGCCATGCCGTGTGGCGCAAATGTGGGCCGGCAACAACTGGGGGACGGTCTTTACACCCCACGCCGGAATGGAAGTGATTGTCGAGTATCTGGACGGTGACCCAGACCGCCCTGTTGTGACCGGCTGCGTTTACAACGCCGACAACATGCCACCCTGGCCGTTGCCCGACAAAAAACTGACCAGCGGCATTTTGACGGTTCGCGACAACTGGTTGTTGTTCGACGATACTGAAGGGTCGGAAGTTATTGATATGCATGCCCGGAAAGATTTTACGTCTGTCGTGGAAAACGACGAGACGCATCTGGTGAAGAACGACTCGAGCAAGACAATTGAAGGCAAGCAAACCCTGGATGTCACAAAAGACAGCACGACCACCATTAAAGGCAAGTCGGAAACCAAGGTCCAAGGATCGGTTTTGCTGGAATCCGATGAAAAGATTATCATCAAATGCGGCGGCAGCACGATTACCCTTGAACCAGCTGGCATCAAGATCGAAGCAACCAAGATCGACGTGGCTGCGGTTGCTGCGTTGACGACAAAAGGCTTAACGGCCGAACATACCTCGACGGCGAATATGACGATCAAGGGCCTTATGGTGTTGATAAACTGATCCCATGACACAGCGCACTGACACCAACGCCCCGATCACCACCGAACCCGCGCTTGGGTTGCGGGTTCAAGAGGCATCACAGCTTTTCAAAGTGATGCCCGATGTTCAGAAATTCTTCACCCAGAAGCCGGAAGAAGGCCAGCACTGTCTGGATTTCCTGCGCAGGCTAAGGTTGGGGCCGGTGCCCGAAGAAGCGATCAGCCTGATGGCGTTTGGATTGCTGCCGCGCCCGGCCGTGTGGTGGGGGCATGAATGCCTGAAAGCGGCACCTGACCTGTTGACCGATCAGGATATGGCGATGATGGAATTGGTCGTGGCGTGGGTGGCGGAACAAGACGAAGACAGCCGCTATGCCGTTATGGATGCAGGCAACGCGGTCAGTGACAAAGGCCCGGGGGCGTGGTTGGCCTTGGGGGCGGGGTGGTCTGGTGGATCTATGTCGCATCAGGGATTGCCCGTGGTTCAGCCGATGCTAAGCTTGGTGGGCCAGGTGCTGAATGTCAGTATCAACGCAGCACTGGCCCGCGTGCCACAAGACAAACGCCGCCGGATGTTGGACCATTATGTCGGCATGGCCGAGGTTCTTGCGAAATCTGCGTGAAAAGCGGTGAATTTTTTGGTCAAAATCGCCTTGGCCTGCGATGCATTTTGCTTCAAACACGCCTCACTAATGGCTTCGGTGGTTCTGATGAATCATAATTTAGCCCAAGAACCGGCTGAATTATGATGTTGCGTGCGTTAGATAAAACGCAAAGTGTTCCAAGACTCTGTGCCTGATAGGATTCGGCTGACAATGAAACTGACCTTGCGGATCGAGAACTTTGATTTCCTGCCCGACGGCGGGCCGCTGGAGTTTTCGGTCACCGGGCGTGGCTGTGAAGTTGGCCGCGATTCGGCAATGGACTGGACTTTGCCCGATCCGACACGGCATGTGTCCAGTCGGCACTTTGAAGTGATTTATCGGGGCGGGCAGTTTTCGCTGAACGATATTTCAACGAATGGCACCTTCGTTTATGGCCAGTCGATGCGGGTATCGTCGCCGCTGCAATTGACAAATAATGATCGGTTGCAGGTCGGGCAATATATCATCCGGGTGATCATCGCCAACCCCGCGCAAGTATCGTCTGGTGCGGGGCAGCCTGCGGCCTTTGCGCCCGCCGCTGCTGCACCTGCCGCTGATCCGTGGAGTTTGACGCCAACGCCCGCACCGATGCCCACCCCAATGCCCGCACCAAACCGTCCATCGCAACCGATGATGGGGCAGTATGCTGACAGTTTCATTGATGCGCCACGCCAGCCAACCGCACCGCCGCCCGCCGCGCCCGCGCAACCGCCGCCGCCCGCCGCCGCAGTGCCGCCGATGATTTTGGGTGGGGCCGCCGCGCGCGGGCCATCCGAACCCTTTGCGCAAAAGCCGCCGCAACCGCCCGTCAACGCCGGTGTACCGGATGCGCCAAAGGCAGCGGTGGCAGCCATTGGGCCATCTGCATTTCTGGATGCAATCTGCAAAGGGGCCGGATTGCCGCCGGGCAGTCTTAGCAATACTGACGCGGCAAGTTTGGGCGAAGATATTGGCAAGTGCCTGCGCATCGCAACAGAAGAGCTGATGGCGCTTTTGGGCGCACGGGCCGCCGCCAAGCAGTTTGTGAAAAGTTCCAGCCGCACGATGATTGGTGGACTGAACAACAGCCCGTTGAAGTTCAAACCCAATGCCACCGAGGCGATGCTGACGATGTTCGCGCAACGCCCCGAAAGCTATCTTGGGTCTACCGCCAGCTTTCAGCAGGGTTTTGACGATATCAAGCGGCACCAAACCGCTGTATATGCAGCCATGCAGCCGGCGTTGGCCAAGTTGTTGGAAGATCTGTCACCTGAATCGATCGAAGGCCGCACGGCGGGTGGCATCATGTCATCCAAAAAGGCGCGGGCCTGGGAAACGTTTGTTGAACGCTGGGATGCCAAGACGCACCCGCATGAAAATGGCATGCTTGACGTGTTTTTGACCTATTTTGCCGACGCTTATGATGATGCCGTCAAGAAAACCGGCGGCTAAAGCGGTTTAGGCTGATCGGAATCGCAATGCGCTGCCTCTCGCATCGCTCGAACGCGTTTTCCGATAGGTCTGCTTCCGTCAAAACCTGAACCGCTCTAAAGCGGCGATTGACCGTGTGGGCTTGCGGCGTTAGCATAGGCGTGGTTTTTGAAAAAGGTGTTGCGATGATCGGACTCAGCCTGGCTGCGGTTTTTATTGGAGGTGCGGTGATTGTGATGGCACCACGCCCCCAGCCGATTTTGGTGCATATCCGCCGCAAAACCCGCTGACGGGTATCTCTGATGCGCGTTGAAGATATCCTGAAGCCAATCTCTGCCGACGCGCCGTGTGGCGAAGATTTGTTTGACGCGGACGATGCAGATTTTACAGACTATTACTTTGGTGTCGAAGACCGCCTGCCCACCAGCTATTTTAATATCGCCAAGGGCACGTTGTTTGACGGCGGTTCAATAGATCACAAATCGGAAACAGCGCAGATTGATGTGCTGCTAAAGCGCACCCGCGATCTGCGTTTGCTGGGGCTTGAGGCCAAGTTTCAGATCCTGGCCGGGCGGTTCAAAGGGTTTTCAGATGCGGTCATGGCGATGGCTGGTTTGATTGAAACCTATCCCGAAGATGTTCACCCCATTGCCACGAATGAGCGTCGCAATGCGCTGGAGGAACTGGACGCCCTTGTGACAGTGGTGATGCCGCTGGACTACGCCACCTTGATCTCGGACAAACGCATTGGTGATGTGAAGTATCGGCCCTATGGCACCGGTGTGGGAAAAATTGAGCCGCGCCCAGAAGAAGCACGCGGCGATTCCAATGCTATTTCAGGGGCTCTTGGATCGTCGGAGAATGCGAAAGCGGTTGATCTGCTTTATGCCCAACTTGTAGGCTTGCTTGCCGCGCTGAAATCGGTGGCAGCCGCAAGTCAGGCGCGGACCGAGTCGTTCCTGCCACGGTTTCCTAACCTTGACGCCAAGCTGGGCGACATTCTTGAAATGGTGCTGGCCGCGCGCGGTGATCTTGGTGGCGGCACCGCTGATGATGCTGGGGGTTCAGACGACGCAGCCGCCCAAAACGATGGCGACGGTGATTCGGGGTCGGTTTCGGGCAAAGCTGCAACGATCACTATCAATGCGCCGGTTGGGGATGTGCCCGATCACAAAACTGCCTACCGGATGCTGCACGCGATCGAGCATTATTTTTCCACGACCGAACCTGCGTCACTGGCCCTGGTGTTGGTCACCCAATCACGGCTGCTTATCGGGCGACCATTGGTAGAAGCGCTGGACGCGCTGATGGAAAATTCGGCTTCTTATGCGTCGATCACCTTTGGCACCGATACCGGGTTTGCCATTCCGATGGCGCGGATGCGCGAACTGTCGGGCCAGGCGAACATTGCCTCAACAGATGGCTGGACGGACCTTTCTGAAGACGAAAGTCCTGTGGCGGAAATTTTGTCGCGCGACCATGCCGGAATTGTGTTAAAACAAGTCGAAGATTTTTTCCGGATCCGCGAACCTGCCAGCCCGATTCCTATCTTGCTGTTCAAGGCCCGCAATATGCTGTCAAAGGATTTTCACGCCCTTGTCCGGGAACTTATCCCGTCTTCAAACTAGTTATTTATTGATCTGTTACCCGCGTTGTGGGAAGTTTAGCAATTATGTTGACTTGTGACGCCCGTTGCGGCTTTCTTTGACAAAATTAGATTAGGAGATTGATATGGCGACTGCAGATTCTGCTACTGGATTCATCAAGCGCAACCGCCCGCCGCGGGTTATGATTTCTTACGCCGACCCGATTGACGCCAACAAGCAGATCGAACTGCCCTTTGTGATGGGCGTGATGTCGGATCTGTCGGGCAATGCATCAAAGATTGAAAAGGCGCCGATGGCGGATCGTGAGTTTAGTCTGGTCAGCCAAGATACGCTGGACGACTATATGGAAAGCATCTCGCCCGGCCTTGCGGTCAATGTGAAAAACACGCTTGATCCGGAAATGGGTGGCAAGCTGTCGGTAAACCTGAACTTCAAGAAAATGGCCGATCTTAGCCCGGGTGAAATCGCCCGTCAGGTTCCAGCCTTGGCCACGTTGCTGGAGGCGCGCGAACAGCTGGCCAACCTGCAACGCTATATGAATGGTAAATCGGGCGCACAGGATCAGCTGAAGGCGCTGTTGTCCGATCCAAAACTGATGGCCGCAATGGCAGAGCGTCAAAAGGCCGAAAAGTCGGGCGAAGCAGAATAGAAACCGAACATCTGGCCCGGTTATCGTGTTGGGTCGGTTGAATTTCGTAAGAACAGCATTGGGAAGTCGACATGGCAACTGAATTAGAAAAAGACGGCGGAGCGGGTGGTGGCGCCCTTAGCGAGCTGGACGAATTTTCCGCAATCCTTAAGCAGAATTTCAAGCCGCGCAGTGATGTTGCGGCGAAAGAAGTGGAAAACGCCGTCAGCACTTTGGTGCGTCAGGCCCTGTCGGATGACAGCGTTATCTCTGACGATATCCTTGATACGATTGACGCGATGCTGGCCAAGATCGACGAAAAACTGTCGGCGCAAGTGAATGAAATCATTCACAGTGCCGAATATCAAAAGCTGGAAAGCAGTTGGCGGGGATTGGCCTACACGGTCAACAATTCAGAAACCGACGCCTCGCTGAAGGTTAAGGTGATGAATGTGTCCAAGGGCGAATTGGACAAAGAACTGCGCGGCTATCCGGGGGCCAAGTGGGATCAAAGCCCGCTGTTCAAGAAAATCTATGAAGCCGAGTTTGGCCAATTGGGCGGCCAGCCCTTTGGTTGCCTGATTGGTGATTATGCGTTTGATCATTCGTCTTCGGACGTGCGTTTGTTGCGCGATCTGGCGAAAATTGCGGCGTCTTCGATGGCACCGTTCATTTCCTCTGCCGCCCCTGCCCTGCTGGGCATGGACAGCTGGAATGAATTGGGCAACCCGCGCGATCTGTCGACCGTGTTTGATACGCCTGACTATGCCGGGTGGAATTCGATGCGCGATTCGGAAAATTCACGCTATCTGGCGCTGACGATGCCACGGGTTCTGTCACGCTCACCCTACGGGCAAAACGGCGAGCCGGTGGAGGAGTTCAACTTTGAAGAGGTTACCGATGGGCATGAAGGCAAACAATATGCCTGGATGAACGCGGCGCATGCGATGGCGGTGAATATTAACCGCGCGCACAAAGAACATGGCTGGACCGTGCAAATCAGGGGTGTGACGTCAGGCGGCGAAGTGGCCGCGCTGCCGGTGCATAACTTTGATGTCGGCGATGGATCAACCGATATGAAATGCCCCACCGAATTCGCGATCAGCGATCGGCGCGAAGGGGAATTGTCAAAGTCGGGCCTGATCTCGCTGGTCCACCGCAAGAACACCGACCGCGCCGCCTTTATTGGTGGGCAGTCGTTGTACCGTCCTAAAAAGTATCAGGACGTCGAGGCCACCGCCTCGGACAACGTGTCGTCGCGCATACCCTATATGTTCGCCATTTCGCGGTTCAGCCATTACCTGAAAGTAATGGTCCGCGATATGATCGGGTCAACCAAAGAGCGTGAGCAATTGCAACGCGAATTGAGCAGCTGGATCATGGGCTATGTGCACGGCTCGCCTTCAACGGCTTCGGAGGCTGAAAAGGCCAGATTGCCCTTGTCAGCCGCACGTGTCGAAGTTGTTGAAGACCCAGAGAACCCCGGCTATTATATGGGCAAGTTCTTTTTGCGGCCCCATTTCCAGCTGGAAGGAATGGATATCGGCATGTCATTGGTGTCGAAACTTCCGGGTGGTAAGTGATCTTAGCTAAACTGTCCTGCAATCCCGTGGGGCAGAAATGAATTTGAAAGGATACGACTATGGCTGTTGATATGTTTATGGAAATCGACACGATTGTGGGCGAGACCAAAGACTCTGTATTCAAAACTAAAAACGCTATGGATGTGCTGGCCTGGAGCTGGGGCATGTCAAACTCTGGCAACGCCCATGTTGGCGGTGGTGCAGGCGCGGGTGTGGTGAACGTGCAAGACGTCAGCTTTACCAAGTACATGGACAAGGCATCGACAATCCTGATGCAGGCCGTTTGTACTGGCAAGCACTTTACCAAAGCGACGCTGACGATGCGCAAAGCCGGTGAAAAGCAGATGGTCTATTATGTGGTGACGATGGAAGATGTGTTGATTACGTCATTGTCCACAGGCGGCAGCGGTGGCGAAGATCGTCTTACCGAAAATCTGTCGTTGAATTTTGCGAAATTCAAAGTCGATTACTTCCCACAAAAGCAAGACGGCACCGCAGATGCGGTTGTTCCAATGAACTACGACATTGCGGGCAAAGTCAAAGTCTGACCTGCTTGAATGACATTAAATCAGGTATGGGCAGCCCACTGCCCGTACCACCCAAGCGGTCGGCTGCACGGCCCTACGCCGATTTCGTCCATCGGAAACCCCGGAATACAGATGAAACAGCGCAGCCAAGGTTTTTTCCAAGTCTCCCTTATGAATGTGTTTCGACAGGCCGCGCAACAGCGTGATGCCAAGTCGTTGAAAGACGTTATTGCCGATGATGGTGGCCGGGTTTTGAACGCCCGAACAGTGGAACGGCGCGATGGGGCCAGCCAGGAAACCCTGAAAAATCACCTTGCGCAAGACCTGGCAAGCCTGATGGGCACGATCAATCTTGAAGCCGTCCAATCGCTGGACGGGCTGGAAAATGTGCGAAATTCGATTTTGAATTACGGCCTGCAAGATATGAGCAGCTTGACAACCGAAAGCTTTCAGACCGCCAAGGTGATCAAAGATATGCGCACTTCGCTGCTGGCGAATGAGCCGCGATTGATCGAAGAAACGCTGGAGATCAAGTTTCGCAAGAATACGGCCGATGCCCAACAGCGGATTGCCTTTGATATCAAAGCGGAAATGTCGGCGCGCCCGATGGATGTGCCGATGGAATTTGTGGCCGAGATTGATGCAGGTGCCGGCAAAGTGCAGATGACCGATCTGGTGCTGCGCTGATGGATCGCGGATTTCTTGAGGCCTATAACCGCGAATTGGCGTTGCTGTATGAAGGCGCGAAGGAATTTGCCGAAGATTATCCTGGTATCGCGGAACGTCTTGGTGGGCTGACGCAAGATAACCTTGATCCGGCAGTGGCCGGACTGCTGGAAGGGGCCGCCTTTATGGCCGCCCGCGTGCAGCTAAAGCTGGATACGGAATTTGAGACGTTTACCTCAGAGATGCTGGATCAGCTGCTGCCCAATTTCATGGCCCCAACGCCCAGCACGATTCTGGTGCAGGCCGAACCGGTTTATGGCGATGATGATATGGAGAAGGGCAAGGTTTTTGTCCCCGGGGCCTATCTGGATGCGCGCTATGTTGACCGCGATCAGCGGATTTCGTGCCGCTTTCGCCTGTCTGCCCCGCTTGAACTGTGGCCGGTGCGACTGTCTGCCGCGCGGTTTGTTTCAGGGCCAACCGTGTTTCAATCCATGGGGTTGGAGGTAGAGGCGCGCACAGTTGGCGGGTTAATTTTGTCGTTTCTGCGTCCCGTGTCTGCGGCGGACAAAGACAAGCCGGGAAAATCAGTTGCCGGTATCAAGGCCGATCATCTGACCGTTCATCTGGCGGGCGAGCAAAGTGAGAACGTCGCAATTTATGAACATCTGTTCGCCAATGCCCATCGCGCGACGATCCGCTATCTTGATGCGCGCGGCGATCCGGTGTTTTTGCGCGTCGATCCAGACTTTCTTGAGCAAATCGGCTTTGGCGAAGATGAAGCGATCTTTGCCGAGGACACGCGGGTGTTTCGTGGGTTTAGCTTGCTGCGCGAATTCTTCTTGTTTCCGCAAAAATTTTTGGGCTTTCGCCTGAAAGGGCTGCGCAAGTTGTTTCCATTGATCAAGGCATCGGGCTTTGACGTGATGATCGAGATGGACGCGGTCCGCCCAAATCTGGTGGCGCGGGTGAACGCCGATCATTTCAAGTTGTATGCCGCGCCGGCGGTGAACCTGTTCGAAGAAAATTGCAGCCAGGTTAAATTGGACAGCTTGCGCCATGAATATCTGGTGTCGTCCGATTCAAGCCCGTCAACGCATTACGAAGTGCACCGTATCCGCGAGGTCTTTGCGTTTTATGCAGGCGTGCAGACCAAAATACCAGTGCATCCCTTGTATGGCATGCCTGCCGACGTGATGCAGCCGCGCGAGGCGCTGTATTTCACCACCAAGCAGCGCCCGCGCCGCAAAGGGGCAAAAGAAAAACGCTTTGGCCAAACGCAGGGCTATTCGGGCAGCGAAACATTTATCTCGATCTATGAGCCGGGGCATCTGGACAGCGACGAGCGCGTCAAGCGATTGCAAATTAAGCTGTTGTGTTCAAACCGGCACCTGCCGCAATATTTACCGATTGCCCAAGGGGGCGCTGATTTTCGTTTGAACGACGATACGTCACTGCCGTTGCGCTGCATTGCCGGGCCAACGGTGCCGCGGGAAAGCGTGATGGAGCTGGAACGGAACGCGCCGCACCGGATGAATTCCGGGCCGGTGCATTGGCGGCTTATCAGCTTTTTGTCGCTGAACTTTTTGGGGTTGGACAATCGCGGCAGCAAAGACGCCGCTGCCGGTCTGCGCGAACTGTTGACGCTGTTTACCGATGTGTCCAGTCAGATCAGTGAACGACAGCTGCAAGGGTTGAAATCGGTTACCAGCCGCCCGGTGGTGCGCACGATTCGTCGCGCGGGCGGTTATCATGCGGCGCGCGGTACCGAGGTGGTGCTGAAATTCGACGAGCGTGCGTTTGAAGGGTCTGGCGTTTTTCTGATGGGGGCAATTCTGGATCGGTTTCTGGCGGAATACGCCTCGGTCAACAGCTTTACGCAAGTGGTTATCCAGACGGATCAGCGGGGCATCGTAAAGACCTGGCCACCGCGCACGGGGCAAGGGCCGTTGATATGACGAAGGCAGGCAAAAAACCATCGGAACGCCGGGTGGCCCTAATGGCCCGCCCTGCCGATTTTGGGTTTTTCGCGCTGCTGCGGGAGATGGAACGCGCCAATCCGAAACTGCCGCGCATTGGCCGCAACCAAACCTTGAAAGAAGAAACTGTCCGGCTGGGCCAGGAACCGTTTCAGGCCTTTCCCGATGCAAACGTCACCCAGGTGCAAGACCGCGATGGCGGAAAACTGCGGGTGCGGTCGGCGTTTTTGGGGTATTTCGGCCCACAGGGGGCGTTGCCGCTGAACACCACGGCAGAGGTTGAACAGTGGTATCGCTTTGGCGACGATGCCTTTGTGCGATTGGCGGATATCTTTACCAATCGGTTTCAGCAGATGTTTTTTCGGGCTTGGTCAGATGCACGCGGTATTTGTCAGTTCGATCACCCCTCTGATGACCGGTTTCAGGTTTATATTGGTGCGCCGATTGGCGGGGCATCTGCGGCGCTGCGCAATCGCGGCAAGGTTCCCGATATCGCGCGATTGCCTTTGGTGGGGATCGCCGCGGCGCGCGTTAAAAGCCCGGTGCGGTTGCGGCAAATACTGGAAAAGCTGTGCGGTGTGGCGATTACGATTGAAGAGAATATTCCGGTTTGGTTGCCATTCGAGCCCAGCGATATGTCACGACTGGGGTCTGTTGGCAGCTCGCTTGGCCGTGATTGCCGGTTGGGCAGCCGCGTTCAGGGGGTGAACGAAAAGATCCAGATCGGCGTGCGCACCGAAAGCCTTGCAGAATATCAAAGCTTTTTACCCGGTGCTGCCAATTTTATTCGCCTGACAGAGCTGCTGTTCTGGTATCTTGGCCATGAGATCGAGGTAGACATCGCGCCTTCGTTGCCCGCCGACCAGATCACGGGGATGGCGCTGGGCAAAGGCGGGGCGTTGGGGTGGACGGGTTGGATGGCCCCACCGCCTGCCATTCCGGGAACCTACCGCAGTGACGCGGTTTTTTCGTCAGAGCGTAAGGCCAGTTAAGTTTGAATAAGTCGTTTAAGACATTGAAAGGACTAGGGACAGATGAGCGATATCAGCATTGAAACCGTTGCAGGCAAGTTGAACCGCGTCGGCTATGACGCCTTTGTAAAATCCATGCGGCATGCCAAAAACGAAGGCAACCGCAATGTCGAGCTGTCGCATTGGATGTTCCATATCGCGACGAATCCCAAGTCTGATCTGTCGATGACCTTGCAGCATTTCAAGCTGGACCGCGCGCAATTGGTCAAGGATCTGGGCAATGTAATCGACAGTTTCAAAAAGAACGCCACTGAAATGCCGGCGATCTCTGAGGCGCTGACGACAATGATGGATCATGGCTGGCGCTATGCCACACTGATGTTCGCCGAGGCGCAGATCCGCACGGGCCATGTTCTGGTGGCGGTTTTGAAGGATAAGGAAACCCGGGCCAAGCTGGCGCAGATTTCCAAGGTTTTCAATGAAATCAACGTGGAAAGCCTGATCTCTGAGGCGCGGTCTGCCTGGAAAGACAGTGACGAAGAAGATATGCGCCCGATGGATGGCACGGGGGTGGGGCGCGCGCCTGGCGGGGCGGCGGCGGGCGGCGGCGTTGGTGGCACCACGGCCTTGGCGCGGTTTGCGGTGGATATGACCGAAGTGGCCGCCAGCGGTAAGATGGACCCAATCGTTGGCCGTGACGAGGAAATTCGCCAGATCATCGACATTCTGCTGCGCCGCCGCCAAAACAACCCGATTTTGACCGGTGAAGCGGGCGTTGGCAAAACCGCTGTTGTCGAAGGCTTTGCGCAGCGGCTTGCCTCGGGGGATGTTCCGCCGAAATTGCAAGGCAACAAACTGTTCATGCTGGACTTAGGGCTGTTGCAGGCCGGGGCCAGCATGAAGGGCGAGTTTGAACAGCGCTTGCGGTCGGTGATTGACGAAGTGCAGGCCAGCCCGGTGCCGATTATCTTGTTCATCGACGAAATCCATACTCTGATGGGCGCGGGCGGGGCGGCGGGCACGGGTGATGCGGCGAACCTTTTGAAACCGGCCTTGGCGCGGGGCACCTTGCGCACGGTTGGGGCGACCACTTGGATGGAATACGCCAAGTATTTCGAAAAAGACCCGGCGATGACGCGGCGGTTTCAGCCGATCACCATTGATGAGCCATCGGTGGATCGTGCCTGTTACATGCTGCGCGGCATTTTGGGCCCGATGGAGGCACACCATAACGTGCGGATTTCGGATGAGGCGATTGTGGCGGCGGTGAACCTGTCGTCGCGCTATATCCCGTCGCGGCAATTGCCGGATAAAGCAGTGTCGCTGCTGGATACGGCTTGCGCGCGGGTGGCGATCAGCCAATCGACCACGCCTGCCAGCATTCAAGACAGCAAGGCGACGATTGCCAGTTTGGAAACCGAACTTTCCGCGAAAGAACGTCAGGCCGATCTGGGCGAGGATGCGGGCGGACGGGTGGCCGAAATTCACGAGGCGCTTGCGACCGAACGCACTAATCTGGCGGCCTTAGAAGCGGATTATGCCGAAGAAAAGTCGATGGTCGATAAGCTGCTGGGCATCTGGAAAAAGATGGCTGGCGGCGAGATCAAGATCGCCGTGCCCGAAGGTGATACGGCAGCCGAAGATACTGCAGACGATGCCGAAACGCTGCGCCCGCAAGCGATGGAAAGTGTGCGGCAACTGCAGGCGCGCGACGCCGATCAGCGTAAGATTTATGCCCACGTTGATGCGCAGGTTGTGGCAGCGGTAATTTCCGATTGGACAGGCATCCCTGCTGGCAAGATGGTGTCGGATGAGTTGAAGTCGATCCTGATGCTGGGCGATCGGTTGAAAGAACGGGTGATCGGGCAGGATCACGGGTTGGAAATGATCGCCAAGCGGATCGAAACCGCATCGGCGAAACTGTCGAACCCGAACAAACCGATTGGGGTGTTCATGCTGTGCGGCCCGTCGGGTGTGGGCAAAACCGAAACCGCGCTGGCGCTGGCCGAGGCGGTTTATGGCGGTGAGCAGAACATCATCACCATCAATATGAGCGAATTCCAAGAGGCGCACACCGTTAGTCTGTTGAAAGGTGCCCCCCCCGGCTATGTCGGCTATGGCGAGGGCGGGCGATTGACCGAAGCGGTGCGCCGCAAACCCTATTCAGTGGTCCTGCTGGATGAGATCGAAAAGGCGCATTCCGACGTGCACGAGTTGTTCTTTCAGGTGTTCGACAAGGGCATCATGGAAGATGGGTCGGGCCGGTCGATCAATTTCAAGAACACGTTGATTTTGCTGACATCGAACGTTGGCACCGAAGTGATCATGGATATGGCCGAAAAGGGTGAAACCCGGCCCGATGTGGATGATCTGTCCGAGGCGATGAAGCCGTATCTGACCCGGGTGTTCCCGCCTGCCTTGCTGGGCCGCATCGTGACGATTCCCTATTTCCCGCTGTCAGCCGAGGTTCTGTCGGGCATCGTTAAGCTGAAACTGAAGGCCATCGTGCGCCGGATGAAGGAAAACCATGGGGCGGTGATGACCGTTTCGCCCGAGGTGATGACATTCATCGTCGATCAATGCAAAGATCCGGATTCGGGTGGCCGAATGGTAGACAACATCATCAGCAATTCGATCCTGCCAGATTTGTCGCGCGAGGTGCTGTCGCGGATGGTGGCCCAAACCGATATGAAGGGCGTCGAGGTGGTGATGAAAGAAGGCAAGATCGGTTACGATTTTAGTTAACACTGGTCAGGTGCCGGGCAGCTAAAGCGTTTCGGGTTTTCATTGAAATCTTAAGCATCAGAATTCAAACACTTTTGGTTTGAATTCTGATTCAGCTTTAACCCGAAACGCTCTAGGTTGGGCTGCCAAGCAAAGCCTCAATCACCTTCTGATAGGCCAAAACTTCGGGCGGAATTACCACGGCGGCGGGCAGCGATCCGCCGCCTTTTCGGCTCATCTTCAGCTCGGCCCATTCCTTGACATAGGCAATTGTGCGGCCAGCAAGGAACGGGTTGGCTTTGATAACCCCCGCGCCCATTACATCGGCGACCAACTGATCATCTTGGGCGTTCAGCGCCATATTCGCCCCTTCGGCCCCGAGAAAATGGCACAGATACAATCGGCCTGCGGTAATTTCGTGGCCCCGCGCGCGCAGATAGGCCTCACCTTCGCGGGCCAGTGCCGTGATCATCTCGCGGCTGATCGTTGGGTCATTGCGCAGCGCCAACAATGCCTCTTTGTCCATCGTGCTGGCAAGATCGGGCCGGTATTGCGCCATCATCCGCAACCAGGTGCTAGAAATGAACTGCCCCAACCCGGTTGCGCTTGACAGCGGGTTCTTGGCATCGGCCTTGCCACCAGATTCCACGCGGATGATCTGATCGACCAAGGTATCAACGGCGGAACCGCCGCCGCTGGCCACAATCGCCCCACCGGCGGCCAAAGGATCAACAGCCTCGCCGCCCTCATAAAGCTCAAAATGCAAATGCGGCCCGGTTGACCGGCCCGTTGTGCCGATATAGCCGATCAACTGTCCGGCGCTTACCGCTTGCCCCGCCTTAAGGCCTTCGGCAAAGGCACTGAGGTGGGCGTAACGGGTTTCACTGCCGCCCGGATGGGTGATCTTGATCAGATTGCCATAGGTGCCGCCGTCGCCCGCCGATGCGATCGTGCCATCAAACGCTGCAACCACAGGGGTGCCAATCGGCGCGGCCCAATCGGTGCCGCGGTGTAGTTTGGCCACTTTCAAAATCGGATGCATGCGGGGCCCGAAACGCGACGTCAAAACGCCCTTCGCCGGTGTAACAAATCCGGGCCGCAAACTTACCCCTCCGCCACTGGAAGCAGCAGCAGTGCCGCCGGCACCCTGGCCAAAACAGGCATAGTCTTCTTTGCCAACCACTTTATAAACGCTGCATTCCAGTGACTTTCCTTCGCCCTTTATCGAGGCATAAAGCACTTGGCCGGGACCAGATCCTTCACTGCCCGGTTCGCGCGAGTAAAGCAGAGTCATCTTGTCGCCGGGTGCAGCAAAGCTTTCCAGATCAAAAGACTGGCTCATCAGCACAATCGTTTCGGCAACAACAGCGGACGGCACGCCATTTCGGATTGCTGCGGAATAGAATGCATCCAGCAGTCGGAATTTACGCCCCGTTTCGGTGGCTGCTTCAACCTTTCCATCCGCCAAAGAAAACAAATCCTGATCCACCCATGGATCGGCTGATGTCACGATTGTGCCGGTATCGTTGATGGCAACGCTGCCGAAAAACGTGTCGGCGGTGACAAGGGTCAGCTGAACGGGAATTTTCAGATTTCTGCGCTGTGCAGACCGCATGGCAACGACATAGCCGTTGTCCAGCGTTGCCAAAGCGGGGATAAACAGCAAAGCCGCCTCGGAAAACTTTTTTGAAGCCGCCGCATCCATACCATTTTCTATCATCAGCGACGCCAGATCGCCTTTGGATTTCAGCCGCAGGATGACATCTTCATAAGGCTTAATGCGTTGATTTTCGGGAAGGATGAAATTTAGGCTGGTTGTGTCTTCAATTTTTGTTTTGGTATAGGTGTCGGGCGCGGATGTGTCTGAGCCATCAAGGCTTTCACCCCAACTGGAATCATCGCCTTCGGCAACTATTGTTTCGATCAGCGCCGGTGCGGGTTGTTCTTGAACCACCGGTTTGGCTGGAATGCCCGGTGCCGCGCGTTGCGCTTGAAAAAAGGCAAAATCTTCGCGGCTGGACGGGATTGTGGTGATCAACCGTTCTTCGGCGGTGATCAGATCATCCGTTAACAAAGACAAGTCCGAGGATGCGCGATCTGCCGAAATATCCAGTGGGCGCAAGATTTTGCGGGTTTTCTCGGCCGCTGCACTGGTGTCAAACTGCAGCAACATCGGATCGCCGGGCAAATCGACAAAGGCGGCGGCGTAAGAAACCGCAGCACCGTCCGCGGTGTCTTCAGCAGCAACTTCATCTGGTGCATTGGTGGTGCCAAACGAAATGATACCGCCAAAATACAGCCCTAAAACCAACATCCCGACAAGAAAACTGCCGCCACTAAAAATTAATGTCGGGACAAGCCAGGTGTTGCGGCGGCGCTTAGCAGCCTTTTGACGTGCGGCCTTAAAGCGGGGGTCGATTTCCATATCGAACGGCCACCCGTCTTAAAACGACCCGGTGATCCCGATAGTGCCCTTGGTGATCCGGGTTTTGGCCGTTTCCTGCTTTTTGCCAGTTTTCTTTTTGGACTTGATGTCCACCTTACCTACGTCGGCTTGCGAAGCGTCTGCCGTCACTGTGCGTTTGCCGGTTCTGACGGCCGATTTCGCAACCCGTGTCGCGCAGACAACTTTTGGCTCTTCCGACAGGCGGACGAAAAGGCTGTCCGTCGGTTCCAGGGTTTCGGGAACGGCTTTCTTGGCCAGATAGTAGCTCGTCAAAGCGGTGCGCGATCCTTTGCCCCAGGATCCATCAACCGCCATCTGATAGCAGCCGACGCGCTTTAGCTGGGTTTGGACGGCACGCGCCAATTCTTCGGGTGCGACGGTAAGAACTGTCTGGTCTTCGGCAAGCCGTGGATCAATCGCAGCCAAGAGCGCGCGGTTGGTGTCTGAATCCGGAACAATCAACCGGCCCGTCAACCGCATGCGGGTGATCGTGACGTCATTGATTGAAATGTCGCGGGTATCCCAGTCAAGCGCCGCCAGCCGGATCGGAGCAGTGGGATCGTCTTCGGCGGATGTGATTTCGGAAATATTTGCATCACTGATCTGGCCCAGCACAACGTCACTTTCGACCGAGTCAAACTCTGGCATGGCGTCGCCGTCGATGGTCGGGTCAAGGGCCGCAACAGCCGCAGGATCAACGTCAACTGATGCGGCGCTTAGGAAGGTTGTTTCGTCCGCAACTTCTTCCAGATTGGCCTCGGCAAGCGCTATTGCGGCGTCGGCAATTGCAAGCGACGATTCATCAAACCCGGATTCCGCCAGCAATGCCAAGAACTTAGTGCGGTCATCTGGGGACAGTTCTGCCAGCAATTCATAATCAGCTTCGCTAAGTTCCTGTTTGCTAACCTCTACCGGAGGCACAAAATAGAACTGCTCGCTTAGGCTGGATTGATCCCAAGGCACCTGTTTGCGCAAGGTGGCGTTTTCCACATCATTGCGCACTTCGATCATCATGTCCGAAATCGAGATGCCGTCCGTTTCGATGTGCTTTAGCAGCGCTGTTGTGAAGGGGCTGTTCTGCGCGCCGCTGATGCCGTCAATTGTCACACTGCCGGGTGCCGTCGAAAACGCGACAAAGGTGCCAACACCGGTTTGCACCCGCGCCAGACCGTCGGTTGCCGCCCCTGATCCGCGCACAGACGCTGGCAATGGATCATTGCGGCAGGCATCAAGAAAAATCAGCGTCTGCCGCGACCGGCTTTGCAGCCGGGCGATGATGCCATCAAGGCTCCATGCTTCTTCTTTGGCGGATTCACGGCTTTCCAGCTTGGCAGTCACCGGCACCAGATAGTTTACGCCACTCATCTGGAAGGCATGCCCGGAGTAAAAGAACACGGCGCTTTCGGCGGTTTCCGCTTGGGCAATGAACGTATCCAACTCTTGCCACAAGGATTTTCCGCCCGCATCGGTCAGCAACGTTACTTTGAAACCCAGCCGGGTCAGCGCATCGGCAATCGCGGTTGCGTCATTGGTCGGATTTGCCAGATCGGGGGCAACATCATAGTTGGCATTGCCCACAACCAGCGCCAGCCGTTCGGCAAACGACGGGGTTGCAATACACAAGACTGCGAAACAGGCGGCGACAAGGCGCACTGCCAAGGTTTTCCAAATGTGCCAGACCAGAGTTAGGATCATAAAAGGCCTTGAGAACGGGGTTATTTATCGGCGAAAAATACAACAGCCTTCATTACACCTATATTATATCGCACCTCTGGCTTTTTGACCAGCGTTACCTGTAGCGATATCGCCTTACTGAACTGCGGCAAGAAACAATGTCCAGCGTTGGGTTTCTTTCGTGTCAACTTCGATGAATCCAGCCGATATCTTGCCCCTGCTCCAACAATCAGTGTTGCCGGTGATCTGAAATTTGATCGTCGCAATGCACATTTGTGTTGTGCCAGTCATAATCGGTTGGCCGAATACATCTTGCACGTAGATATAGATGTATCGGCTGACCAGCTCTTCTTTGATCACATTGGCGCATTGATTCGGACCAATTGTCCACCAGCCCTCGGTGCTGAATTGGTCGTTTTTGTCCTGACCAATCGCAACATTTACCACATCAAACGATTGATTGCAGACGGCAAACTCTGCTGCTGCCGGCGTGGTCAGGCCAAGAATAAGCCACAAACCCCCGGCAATAGAGGCAACATCTTGGCGAAGGGGTCGGCGGAAACTGGCCATTTGCCTATTATAGTGACTTGAAAGCCACGATGGAAGAGCCCTAGGATACTGCAAGTCGTCGACCTGTGATTGCAAAAGATTTCGTGGTATATTTGTAAATGGTAGGGGATAACCGCCCAACGGTTTTGGGCAAATTCGGGATTGAGCGATGCAGTTCAAATACATTGGCCTTGTGCCCGTTTTCGCCCTGTTGGCAACGACCGCGTTCGCGGCCGGGTCGGACGAAAATGCAAACACGAACGGTCTGACGCTGGTTGATGCGCGGTGCGCAAGTGGCGACGATCTTGCAACGATCTTTATGCCACCATGCGGAAACGCCAAAACCAATCAACGGGTGGCGAGCAGTACCAAGCCGTTGAAGGCAGATCGCAGTGCGGCCCGCAGCAAGAAACTGACAGAGATGCCTTGGCAGATCGGTATCTTTCAATAAGCAACCCTCCTTCCTGTTGACAGGGGCACCCTGCTGCGGACAACTGTCTGCGCGGGGGCGCAATTGGCCCATTCAGCAAAAGGATTAATGCGGTGTTGATTGAAAATCGTCTCTCCCATCTGCTGGCCTGTGGTCTTGCACTTGCTGGAACCTTGGGCTGCACGTCTGTGGCGCAAGCCCAGTCTGGTAACTTTGAACTTGAACTGAACACGTCGGTGGATGCGCCAGACGGATGTCAGCTGACCTTTGTGGCGACGAACAACACTGATGTGGCGCTGACCAAAGCGTCGTTTGAAGTGGCGGTGTTCAATGCCGAAGGTTTGGCGTCGTCGCTGTTCGTGTTTGAATTTGGCGAATTGCCCCTGAACAAAACCCGCGTCGTGGTGTTCAGTATTCCAGCCGTAAATTGCCCCGACGTGTCGCGGCTTTTGGTGAACCGGCAGGACGAGTGCGAATCTGAAAAGGGTGCGGAAGAGGTCTGTATGAAGTCGCTGAACGCCAGTTCGCGGGTTCAATCAATACCCTTTGGTTTATAGTTTGGGTTGCATGATTTGATCATGTCGCAGGCGGGCCGGATCACAGGTCGCAAACAGCGCGGACAGCGTGATTTGCGTCTGTCATCTTTGGCGTGACGCTGTTTCAAATCTGTGAAGTCTTGGAATGAAAATCACTGCCATTCGCGCCACGCCGGTTTTGATACCACTGCAAGCCCCTTATCTGTGGTCTTATGGCGCTTTGGACGCTTTTACCAAATGTATCGTCGAGGTTGAAACTTCGGATGGGATCATTGGCATTGCCGAAGCGCCCAGCCATGCTGCAGCCCCGATCATCGCGCGCATGGCCGAGGTTCTGGTAGGCTGCGATCCGCTGGACATGGCAGCCCTTGAACGCCGGGTTTTGCCGTCGATGCCTGCAAACCATTCCGTCACCGATTATGCCACACGGTCTGCCTGGGGCGGCATCGAAATTGCGCTGTGGGATTTGCGGGGCAAGCTGTGGGGGCAGCCGGTGGCAAATCTGCTGGGCGGCATTCACCGCACGAAAATTCCGTTCACCGATTATTTTTCTTACCGGTTGCCGCAAGATGGCAAAGGCGGTGAGGCATCTGTTCAAGATGTGGTCGAGTACTGTCTTTGGTTAAGGCGTGATCATGGGACGACGTATTTTGAAGGGAAAGTAAGCGACCCCGATTTGCGGCAAAACATCTTGCTGGTGCAGGCATTGCGAGACGCCCTTGGCCCCGATGTAATGCTGCGGATCGACAGCAATCAGGCATTCAGCCTGCCGTCCTGCCTGTATCTGGCCCCGGCGTTTGAAGAGGCCGACATTCGCAACTGGGAAGACCCAACCCCCGATTGGACCACGATGCGCAAACTGCGCACGCGCACCACCATTCCGTTTTCGGGGCATAATACCGATATTGGCAAAGCAGTCGCCTATGGTGCCCCCGATGCAATTGTGGCGGATGTGGCGGGCCTTGGTGGGTTTTCGGCGATGCTGCGGTTTGTGTCGTCCTGTCAAGGGGTGGGCATTGATTTCTGGTGCTATTCAGGCGGGTCGGGTTTAGAAACCGCCGCCTATTTGCACGCTTGCGCGGCGCACCCGCATATCCGAGAGCCGAACCAATCGCTGCTGCGCCAACAGCCGCATGATGTGATTGCAGAAGGGCCGTTTGCGCCGAAAGACAACCACATCGCCCTTCCCACCGGCCCCGGTTTGGGGGTGACGTTGGATTATGACCGCATCGCGTTCTGCGCACGGTTGTTGCAAGAGCGGGGTCTGCCGAACAAATATCACGATCCAAACGCGCCGGGACGGATGCGGCGGATGCCTTTGGTTTAGAAATGAAAGTCTTCGGTTACATCACGGCGACCCAAGGTAAGCGCGTCGGCGACATGCACCATCGGGGATAGGTCTACATCCGATTGGCCTTGGCGGATAAGATCAGCCATCCGCGCATAAAGGTTCGGATATTCGCGGTTTGGCCCTTCGGTGGCCAGTGTTCCGTCAATCTCTAACCGCGAACCGCCGCTGCGCAGATCAAGCCTGCCTTGATCGGTTTCTATGCCAATATCCCATGTTTGCGGGCCGGTTTGGCGCCAATCGAAATCAGCCGTCACGTCGCCACTAAAGGTAAGCGCCGCAGCAATCGGGGTTTGGCGATTTTCCGGATAGGTCAGGGTGGCCGCCGTCAGATGCACGGGGCTGGGTAAGATCGCGGTCAGGATCGACAGCGCGTTGATGCCGGGATCAAACACCCCCATGCCGCCGGGTTCAAACACCCAATCCTGCCCCGGATGCCATTTGCGCACGTCTTCACGCCAGGTGATATGCGCCGCCGTGACGGTTTTATCCACCAGCCATGCCTTGGCCGGGGCCACGCCATGCGCCATCCGGCTGTGCCAGGTGGCATAAAGGCTGACACCCATTTTTGCGGCAAGGTCGGTTAGTGCATGCACCTCGGCCAAGGTGGCACCCGGGGGTTTTTCTAGCATAACATGACGGCCCGCGCGCAACGCAGCTTCTGCATAATCAAAGCGTGGCACGGGGGGCATGCAAAGCGAAACCACCGTGATATCGGGGCGAAGCGCCAGCATCGTGGCAAAATCAGTATAGCTTTCAATGCCATCCACAGTGCCAGATCTGGAAACTGTTGCGGCCAGTTCCCAATCACTGCTGCCCGCAATTGCCGGAATATGTTGATCGCGCGCGATTTTACCGATGCCGACAAGGGCAATTTTGGTGCGCGTCGCCATCAGTGGCTGTCCTTGCCCACCGGATTGCCGCGGCAGCCTTGCAGGAAATCAAGATCGGCGCCGGTGTCTGCGCCCATTACGTGGGAGTTATGTAGGAACGCGTATCCAGACTCAGGCGGGGCGGTGCGTGGCGCCCATTTTGCCAGACGAGCGGCCAGTTCGGCGTCAGAGATATCAAGATGCAAACGGCGGTTCGGCACGTCTAATTCGATGAAATCACCGTTCTGCACAATTGCCAATGGCCCACCGGCTGCCGCTTCGGGCGAGGTGTGCAAGACGACAGTTCCATAAGCCGTGCCCGACATCCGCGCATCGGAAATCCGCACCATATCGGTGATGCCCTTGCGCAAAACCTTGGGCGGCAGGCCCATATTGCCAACCTCTGCCATGCCCGGATACCCTTTGGGGCCACAGTTTTTCAACACCATGATGCAAGACTCATCAATGTCCAAACCTTCATCATTGATCTGGGCTTTGTAGTCATCAATATCTTCAAAAACCACCGCGCGGCCCCGGTGCACCATCAGCGCCGCCGTCGCAGCGGACGGTTTCAGCACAGCACCCTTGGGGGCCAGATTGCCCTTCAGCACCACCACGCCACCCGATTGCGCAAGGGCTTTGTCGGCGGGCAAAATCACGTCTTCGTTGTGGTTCACCACGTCTTTGACCTGATCCCACATCGTATCGCCTGAAACGGTCAGGGCGTCTTTGTGCAAAACGCCCGCCTCACCCAGACGTTTGATTACCACAGGCAGACCACCGGCGTAGAAAAATTCCTCCATCAGGTATTTGCCCGACGGCATCAGGTTCACAATCGTCGGCACATCGCGCCCGCAGCGATCCCAATCATCCAAGGTCAGATCAATGCCAACCCGGCCCGCGATGGCCAGCAAATGGATCACCGCGTTGGTTGACCCGCCTATCGCCGCATTGGTGCGGATGGCGTTTTCGAAGGCCTCTTTTTTCAGAATATCCGAAGGTTTCAGATCATCCTTCACCATCTGCACAATCCGCCGCCCAGTAATTTGCGCCATCACGCGGCGGCGGCTGTCTACCGCAGGAATGGCAGCGTTGCCCGACAGGGCCATGCCCAACGCCTCGGCCATCGACGCCATTGTGCTGGCGGTGCCCATGGTGTTGCACGACCCCGGAGAGCGGCTCATCGACGCCTCGGCCTCGGCAAATTCGGCGGCGGTCATCTCGCCCGCCTTCACAGCTTCGGAAAATTTCCACAAATGGGTGCCCGACCCGACACGTTCGTTCTTGAAATAGCCGTTCAGCATCGGCCCACCGGTGACCACAATCGACGGAATATCGGTGCTGGCCGCCGCCATCAGCAGGCTGGGCGTGGTTTTATCGCAGCCCACCAGCAACACGCAGCCATCCATCGGCTGGCCGCGCATCGCCTCTTCCACCGCCATCGCCGCCAGATTGCGAAACATCATTGCGGTGGGGCGAAAGGCGGATTCCGATGCGCTGAAAACCGGCACTTCGACAGGAAAGCCGCCCGCCTCATAAATCCCGTGTTTCACCCGCTGGGCCAGATCATTGAGATGCGCGTTGCACGGCGTCAGTTCCGACCAGGTGTTCAGAATGCCAATCACCGGACGGCCATCGAACAGATCATGCGGCAGGCCTTGATTTTTCATCCAGCCGCGATGATAGATCGCATCCCGCCCGGTGCCGCCAAACCAATGCTGAGAGCGCAACTCGCGGGGCCATTTGGCGGGTTTGAACGTCATGAAGAACCTCTTGGAAAATAATGTCAGATTGCGTGGATCAGATATCCAGATGTTCGACGTTCAGCGCGTTTTGCTGGATAAATTCGCGCCGGGGTTCCACCACATCGCCCATCAGTTTGGTGAAAATGTCGTCAGCCTCGGCCAGATCGTCGATCTTAACTTGCAACAAAGTGCGCGCTTCGGGGTCCAAAGTGGTTTCCCACAGCTGTTCCGGGTTCATTTCGCCCAAGCCTTTATAGCGTTGTAAAGAAAGGCCTTTTTCACCCTCGGCGAGAATTGATTTCAGCAAATCAATTGGCCCATGCACCATCTGTTCGCGGTCTTTACGCAACATGCGGGCGGGATCGGTATAGTTGCTGCGGCTTTGCTGCGATATCGCTGATAGCCGCCGCGCCTCACCCGACCGCAGAACGGCACCGTCAAGCGTGCGCAATTCCTCAACCCCGCGCAGGATGCGCGACAGACGGATGCCATGGTCTTGGGTGATGCGGCCCGTCCAGCCTTTTTCGTATTCCAGTGCGATCATGTTCAGCCGCTTGGCCACCGTATCGGCGACGTTTTGCAAATCGGCGTCGGCCTGGCCCGGATCAAACGCCCCCGCAAGGGCCGCCTGTTCCAGTATGCCGCGCGGATAATGGGTGGGAAACGCGTCCAGCACGCGGCGGAAGGAACGGGCGGCTTCGACCACGCGGGCCAGATCGTTGCCGGCAATTTCCTGCCCGTCGGTCAGCTTCAGCACAGCGCCTTCGATGCCCATTTCCACCAGATAATCTTCCAGCGCCGCCTGATCTTTCAGGTAAACCTCGGACTTGCCGCGCGCCACTTTGTATAGCGGCGGTTGGGCGATATAAAGGTAGCCGCCTTCGATAAGCTGCGGCATCTGGCGGAAAAAGAACGTCAGCAGTAGCGTGCGGATATGCGCGCCATCAACATCGGCGTCGGTCATTATCACCACTTTGTGGTAGCGTAACTTCTTGATATTAAACTCATCCCGGCCAATCCCAGTGCCCAGTGCGGTGATCAGCGTGCCAATTTCGGCACTGCCCAGCATCCGGTCAAACCGGGCGCGTTCGACGTTCAGGATCTTACCGCGCAAGGGCAGCACGGCCTGATTGGCGCGTGAACGACCCTGTTTCGCCGATCCACCCGCGGAATCACCCTCGACCAGAAAAATCTCGGATTTCGCCGGATCGCGTTCTTGGCAATCGGCCAGTTTGCCGGGTAGACTGGCTACATCCAAAGCGGTTTTGCGGCGGGTCAGTTCACGCGCCTTGCGGGCGGCTTCGCGGGCCATGGCCGCTTCGATGATTTTACCCACAATAATGCGCGCATTCGCTGGATTTTCTTCGAACCATTCCGACAGCTTTTCGTTGACCATGTTTTCAACGGCAGGGCGCACTTCGGACGACACCAATTTATCTTTGGTCTGGCTGGAAAACTTGGGATCAGGGGCTTTGATAGACAACACGCAGGTCAACCCTTCGCGGGCATCATCGCCGGTGAAGTCGATCTTTTCACGTTTCGCGATCCCGGACGTTTGCGCATAGGAATTGATCGTACGGGTCAGCGCACCGCGAAAGCCCGCCAGATGCGTGCCGCCATCGCGCTGCGGGATATTATTGGTAAACGGCAGCACCATTTCGTTATAGCTGTCATTCCACCACATCGCCACTTCAACGGTGATACCATTGCGTTCACCGATCATGTAAATCGGCTCGGCCATCACGGATGTCTTTGACCGATCAAGGTATTTCACGAATTCCTTAACGCCGCCGTCATAATACAACTCGGTCCGCAACGGTTCCGCAGGGCGTTCATCTTCGATGATAATGCGCACACCGGAATTCAGAAATGCCAGTTCGCGCAGGCGGTGTTCAAGGGTTTTGAAACTGTAATCAAGGTTCGAAAACGTGCCATCCGGAATGTTGGTTTTCGCCGCCGCCAAAAACCGCACTTCGGTGCCCTTCATGCCCGGCGCGGGGCCAACGGGATAGACATGCACGACGCAATCGCCGTGTTCAAACCGCGCGCGGTATTCGGTATCGTTGCGCCACACCGTCAATTCCAGCCATTCCGACAGCGCATTTACCACCGAAACCCCAACCCCGTGCAGCCCGCCCGACACCTTATAGGCATTGCCGGAATCGTCGGTGTTGTTGAATTTGCCGCCCGCGTGCAGTTGGGTCATGATAACTTCGGCAGCAGAAACGCCCTCTTCCTGGTGGATATCCACCGGAATGCCGCGCCCGTTGTCACGCACGGAAACCGAGCCATCGGCATGGATTTTTACCGACACTGCAGTTGCATGCCCGGCCAGCGCCTCGTCAATGCCGTTGTCGACAACTTCGTAGACCATATGGTGCAAACCCGACCCATCGTCGGTGTCACCAATATACATGCCGGGGCGCTTGCGAACTGCCTCTAAGCCTTTGAGAACTTTGATAGAATCGGCGTCATAGGCGGCGGTCTTTTTGGCTTCTTCGGCCATGGGTCAATCATCCCTTGAGTTACACGCGACTTATAGCGGTTCAGGGGGGGATTGTCACGCCTTGGACACAAGATTTAGCGGTTAGGTCAGCCCAATCGCGATACCAACGGCTATCAACAAGACGCCGGAAATCAGGTTCACCCGGCGGATGCTTTCGGGGTTTGACAGCAGCCTGCGGGCGCGATCGAGAAACAAGGCAAGGCCGATGTTCCCGATCATGGGAATAAGGCCCGAGATTATCAGAATAATCACAATATCAATAGCTTGCAAACGGCCAAGATCGAAGAAGCCCGGCAGCACCCCCATATAGAATAGAATGGCTTTTGGGTTGCCGATAACCACCGCAACGCCCGTCAAAAACCCCGCCAAAGCGCCCGGCCGCGTCAGACGACCATCGGCAGTGGGCATTGCTGCAGGTTTGCGGATCAGCAAAACCCCCATCACGACGAAAACTAACGCGGCAAACCAGCGCAGGATCAGCAGAAAATCGCCGTAAACCGACAATATCCATGTCAGACCAAAAATCGCGGCCAGTGGCCAAATCACATCACCAATCGCCACACCAATCGCCAGCGGCCAGGCGCTGGCAAACCCCCCCGTCAGCGCCCGCGCCGTGAGGGCCAGCCAGACCGGACCCGGCACGGCCCACAGCAGCGCCATTCCCCCGGCGTAAAGCAGCAATTCATAGGCTGTGACGGTCAATTCAGTCTCCGGTGGATAGGGTTGCGATTTGGGACAGCCCGTTTTCTTCGCCAACATGAAGGATTTGCGTGCGCCTGCCCAGGTGATCAAAAAGCACGGCTTCGGTGCCTGTCATCAGGGCTTGCGCGCCCAAGGCACAAAGTTCGTCATAAAGGGCAGCCCGGCGCGACTGATCAAGGTGGGCTGCCACCTCATCCAGCAAAAGGATCGGTGCCATGCCCAGATCAGCCGCCAAAGCCCGCGCGTTGGCCAAGATCAGACTGATCAACAGGGCCTTTTGTTCCCCCGTTGAACACTGATCTGCGGGCACACCTTTGGCCATATAAATTGCTGTTAAATCAGTGCGATGCGGGCCTTGTAACGTGCGGCCTGCCGCCAGATCACGGCGGCGTCCATCGGCCAGTTGCCCGGCGATATCGGTATGCTCGGGCTGCCCATCGGGGCCAGAGACATGCAACGCGGCCTGCGGGAAAACTGTCTGCGCATCCCGTTGCGCCGCAGCCAGCCGCTGCAGGGCAATGTGGCGGTTGGCAGTTATCGCCCCCCCGGCAATCGCCATTTGCTGCTCCAGTGCTGCATACCAATGCGGATCGGTTACGTTGTCTTTCAGCAATCGGTTCCGGTCGCGCATTGCCTTGTCATAGGTCAGAACCTGTTCGGCATGGTCGGGGATGAACGACAGGGTCATCCGATCCAAAAACCGCCGCCGCCCTTCGGCAGGTTCGATCCAAAGGCGGTCCATCGCGGGCACCAGCCACAGGACGCGCAGTATCCGGCCCAAACTGCCTTGGGTGGCGGCTTTTTCGTCTATGCGCACGGTGCGGGAGGCGCCGCCTTCGGCCCATGTTTCAACGCGGTGATCTGCGCCAAAGCCGCGCACATCTGCGGTCACTTTCCAACCCAGACTTTCAGGTTTGCGCGCGATTTCATGCGGTCCCGCCCCGCGCAATCCGCGACCGGGTGACAGCAAAGAAACCGCTTCCAGAATATTCGTTTTACCTGCCCCATTGGGGCCAATTATGGCCACGGGCCGGCCATCAAAGGCCAGTCGCGCCGCACGATGACTGCGAAAATGCGACAAGGTTAGGGCTGTGATTGCCAGACCTGTCACCGCTTTGCCCCTTTACCCGTCGGAAAATATGCCGCAGGTCACACCCGCATCGGCATCACAACATAAACCGCCGACATATCATTGCCTTCGCGCATCAAAGTCGGATCACCGGATGAGTTGAACATGAACACGGCGTTTTCACGGTCAACCTGACTGGCAATTTCCAGCAAGTATTTGGCATTAAAGCCAATTTCCAGCCGTTCATCAGAATAGGCCACGGCCAGTTCTTCTTCGGCGGCACCAGAATCCGGCGCGTTTACCGACAGGATCAGCCGGTCATCTTCCAGTGACAGCTTTACCGCGCGGCTCCGTTCTGATGATACCGTGGCCACGCGGTCAACCGCCTTGGCGAATTCCGACGCATCCACTTCCAAGCGGCGGGTATTGCCGGTTGGGATGACACGCGTGTAATCGGGGAAGGTGCCGTCGATAACTTTTGAGGTAAGCGTGATCGCGGGTGTGGCAAAACGAACCTTGGTTTCCGACACCGAAACCGCGATTTCGGCGCTGTCATCATCCAGCAATTTGCGCAGTTCATTCACCGTCTTGCGGGGCACAATCACCCCCGGCATGCCTTGCGCACCGTCGGGCAAGGGCGCGTCAATGCGCGCCAAACGGTGGCCATCGGTGGCGACACAACGCAGCACCGCCCCCATATCGCCGGTCGAAACATGCAGATAGACGCCGTTCAGATAATACCTTGTTTCTTCAGTAGAAATCGCGAATTTCGCCTTGTCAAACAAACGGCGCAGCACGGGGGCGGGGGCCGAGAAATTCGATGAATATTCAGATGATGCCATCACCGGGAAATCTTCGCGCGGCAAAGTTGCAAGGCTGAACGTTGATCGCCCCGCCGCAATGACAAGACGGCCTGATGCGGCATCTTCAGTCAATGCAACCAGCGCCCCATCGGGCAATTTTCGGATGATTTCATGCAGCATCACCGCAGATACGGTGGTAGCGCCGGCGCGTTCTACCATAGCGGGGGCACGATCAACCACTTCGATATCAAGATCGGTGGCGCGGAAACTAACCTGGGCACCGTCAGCTTCGATCAGAACATTGGCCAAAATCGGGATGGTATTGCGGCGTTCCACCACAGATTGGGCCTGCGCCAGCGCCTTCAGCAGCGTTCCGCGTTCGATTGACAGCTTCATTTTGGCATCCCCTTGGCCTTGCCCCCTGCGGGGACGTCGAAATTAGCCGATTTGTGAAGTTTATCAAGGCCTAAGCAGAAAGAGTTCAGTGTGACACCCCAAGTTACAACAATCCGCGTTCAAGTGATTGAGAACGTTATGTTAACTGGGGCGCTAGGCCATTATTCGGCTTGCTACACCTGTGCTACAATGCCGCTACAATCCGTCTTTCATAACAGTCGCGCGGCA
Organism: Cypionkella sp.; assembly: GCA_031384605.1. Classification (GTDB taxonomy): domain Bacteria; phylum Pseudomonadota; class Alphaproteobacteria; order Rhodobacterales; family Rhodobacteraceae; genus JANNAT01. The sequence goes on along the minus strand of JANNAT010000051.1, from coordinate 62,998 downwards.
TTTGACGTTTCGCTGTTAACCAAGACGTCGAATCGGGCCGTTTGGGCACCCCTTAGCCCTGCAACAACCGCCGCAACAGCAACAGGTCGTCTGACAGTTGGCTGTCGGTGGCCATCAGTTCTTCGATCTTGCGCACACCGTGAATGATCGTGGTGTGATCGCGGCCGCCAAAACGGCGACCGATTTCGGGCAAGGATCGCGGGGTCAGCTGTTTGGCAAGATACATCGCCACTTGCCGGGGCCGGGCGATGTTGCGCAGCCGCTTGGGGCCGATCATATCGGACAGGCGGATGTTGTAGTGTTCTGCCACTTTGCGCTGAATTTCTTCGATGGTCAGCTTGCGATCCGAGGCACGCAGAATATCGGCAAGGCAGTCTTGCGCCAGTTCCAGCGTGATTTCGCGGCCCACAAGGCTGGCGAAGGCGAACAAACGGGTCAAAGCGCCTTCCAGCACGCGCACGTTGGTGGTGATCCGGTGGGCCAGAAATTCCAACACGCCGTTGGAAATCATCAGGCCCTTATACTGTTGGCGATAAAATTCCGCCTTTTGCTGCAAGATACCAAGGCGAAGTTCATAGTCGGTCGGATGCAGATCAACCACCAAGCCGCATTGCAGGCGCGATTTGATGCGTTCTTCCAGATCTTTAATCTCGCCCGGCGCGCGGTCTGCAGAAATCACGATTTGTTTGTTCTGATCAACCAAGGCGTTGAACGTGTGAAAGAATTCTTCTTGCGTGGAATCTTTTCCCGCGATGAATTGAACGTCATCGACCATCAGAACATCAACCGACCGGAAAATCTCTTTGAAATCCATGATCTGGCGTTCGCGCAGGGCCTGGACAAAGCGATACATGAATTGTTCGGCCGACAGGAACAACACGCGCAGATGGGGTTGGCGGACCTGCAGTTCATGGGCGATGGCGTGCATCAGGTGGGTTTTGCCCAAACCGACGCCGCCATAAAGGAACAGCGGATTGAAGCTGACCGGGCCGCCTTCGGCAACGCGCCGGGCGGCGGCGTGGGCCAACTCGTTTGGTTTGCCGACAACAAAGCTGTCAAAGGTAAACCGCGCGTCCAAAGTGGCACCCGGCAGTTCATCATCTGATAAACTGCGGCTGCGCGCGGGCTTTACGGTGCGCAAAGGCGCTCGGGCGGTCGATTCGTTGGCGGGGCGCGGCTGCGTGGTGCGGGCGGGCACAAAAAATTCGACCCGACCCACAGCATGACCTTCGGCATTCAGATGCGCCAGAATGTGATCACTGAAATTGCGCGACACCCAATCGCCAAAAAACGTCGTCGGCACTTCGAATCGTGCAACGCCTTCGGCCAGATTGGACAGCCGCAGCGGTTCTATCCAGCTGACATAATTGTTTTTACCGATCCGCTTTACCAGCGATTCCCGCACCCTGCCCCAGGCTTCATTCGTCATACTTCATTCCGTCCCTAGGCGTCTGTTACTCGGACCAAATCCGATCGCGCCTTATGTTTCGCCACCCACCACAGCTGCAGAATCAATCGCTTGGCGCTGCTGAAAAGCGGCTTTGGTTACTTTGCCATCAGGCAAAAAAGCCAAAGCGGCCCGTTCGGCAGCAGGGCAAATCCATACGGTGCAGCACCAGAGATTCTCTCTGACACTGATCGCTGAACGACTGTAGGCCAATTTAGGCGCAGACAGCACAAGATTTTGATCTTAAACGCTTTTCTGTGTTTGAATTGGCAAAGCTTGGCAGCGGCGCCCACAGAAATTTGCTGTTGATCTGGTCTTGTCCCCCAAGCGAAGTGACTCGCTTGGATCAAGGTATCAAGCGCTGTGCGGGCTTCGCAACCGATCTTGTTGCTTGACACAACTTTGATCCCGCGAATCTGTTGGCCAGTGCAAAATGGCAACGCACAGGTCAAAATCCTTCGAAAATATATGGCGTAAATGACAAAGGGCGCGGCTTTTGCAAGCAGCGCCCGAAGATACCTTAGGTCGAAACAGTGTTTAGGCGGCGGCGGTGCCGAGGGCCTTAACACGCGATGCAAGGCGCGACATTTTGCGGGCAACGGTATTTTTATGCATCACACCCTTGGTGATGCCCCGCGCCAATTCAGGCTGCACGTTTTTCAAAGCTACGGCGGCATTGGCCTGATTGCCAGACGCCAGCGCCTCTTCAACCTTGCGCAGGAAGGTGCGGATCCGCGAGCGGCGCGCCTTGTTGATGTCTTGGCGGGCGTCAGATTGACGGGCGCGCTTTTTGGACTGGGCGGTATTTGCCATCGGTATGGATTCCGGTTCTTGGTCTGATGCAATTCACAAGATCAGGTCTTTACGGGCACATCCGGCATTAGTCAACCGTCAAAGCCGCGCCAGTTGCCGCTATCTGTCGCGGAACTGCGGTTGGCGTTTTTCAAGAAAGGCGGCCATGCCTTCTTTCTGATCTTCGGTGGCGAAAAGGGCATGAAACAGCCGGCGTTCAAACAAAAGCCCTTCGCGCAGGGTGGTTTCTTGCGCGCGGTTGACGGTTTCCTTGACAGCCATCACGGACATCGCGGATTTTTCAGCGATTTTGGTGGCGATTTTCATTGCCTCTTCCAGCAGCGATTTCACTGGCACAACGCGGCTGACCAGACCGCTGCGTTCGGCCTCGGGCGCGTCCATGAACCGGCCCGTCAGGTGCATATCCATGGACTTGGATTTACCGACAAACCGGGTCAGGCGCTGGGTGCCGCCCATGCCGGCGCAGATGCCAAGGTTGATCTCGGGTTGGCCAAATTTGGCGGTATCAGACGCGATGATAAAGTCGCACATCATTGCCAATTCGCACCCCCCGCCAAGGCAATAGCCGGATACGGCGGCAATAATCGGTTTGCGGACGCGCCCGATGGCGTCGGTTTCAATGGCGAAAAGATCATCCGAAAACACGTCGGTAAAGGTTTTGTCGGCCATTTCGCGCACATCGGCCCCGGCGGCGAAGGCTTTTTCAGACCCGGTCAACACGATGCAGCGGATTTTATCGTTGCGGTCGGCGGCGGTTAGTGCGGCGGCCAATTCTTGCATCATCTTCAGGTTCAGCGCGTTCATCGCGTCGGGCCGGTTCAGGCGGATCAGGCAGGTGTAATCCGAAATCTCGATGATCAGGGTTTCATAGGCCATGGCAGCGGCTCCGGGGTTATTCAGGTGATGAGTCGTAGCAGTAACGGGCGCGTTATCAAGTCACGTCTGGCAGGTGGGGCAATAGAACGACGATCTGCCCGATTGCACGATTCGCGCAATTGGTGTGGAACACCCTGGGGATTGGCAGGGTTGGCCTTCGCGTCCGTAGACCTGAAAACTGTGCTGGAAATAGCCCAACTCGCCATCCGCCTGACGGTAATCGCGCAGCGATGATCCGCCTGCCGTGATGGCATCGCTTAGGACTTGGCGAATGATCGGCACCAAAGATGCCACGCGGGATTTTGCAAGCGCCCCCGCCTTGGTGGTGGGGTCGATCCGCGCGCGAAACAAGGTTTCGCAGACATAGATATTGCCCAGCCCTGCGACCAGATGTTGATCGAGCAGGGCCGATTTGATCGGCGTGTTGCGGTTTTTCAGTTTAGAAATCAGATAGGGTTCATCGAACGTATTGCCCAAAGGCTCGGGGCCGATTGGGGCCAGCAAAGGATGGTCTTCGGCAGTGGCGGTGGGCAGCAAATCCATCGCGCCAAAGCGGCGGGCGTCGTTAAATGTCACCCGCACGCCGTTTGCCATGTGCAAAACGACATGGTCATGCTTTTGCGGCGCGGGGTGGGTATGGTGAAATTCCCCCAGCATTTGCCCGGAAATCAGCATTCGCCCCGACATGCCCAGATGGATCAGCAGTGACTCCCCCGATGACAGATCGGCCAGAATGTATTTCGACCGCCGTCGCAGCGCCAAAACCGTTTTGCCTGTCAACCGGTCCGCCATCCCTAATGGCAAAGGCCAGCGCAGATCGGGGCGGTTTACCTCTGCCCGGTCGATTCGCTGCCCTTCCATCACCGGCAAAAGCCCTCGGCGGACAGTTTCAACTTCGGGCAGTTCGGGCATGATAACCTGTGGCTTGGACAGATGGGCGCATTGCGGCTGGACGCTGCCTATCTATAAGATGTGGCAAAGCCAAGGACAGCATCCAAAATGACCGATGATCAAACCACCCATTTCGGCTTTCAAACCGTGCCCGAAGGCGACAAGGCGGGCATGGTGCATGGCGTGTTCACCCGTGTGGCCAGCAAATACGACGTGATGAACGATCTGATGTCGGGCGGCATGCACCGTTTGTGGAAAGCCGCGATGATGGATTGGCTGTCACCCCGGCCCGGCCAGCGGCTGTTGGACGTGGCGGGCGGCACCGGGGATGTGGCATTTCGGTTTTTGAAACGCGCGCCGGGGGCCACGGCAACAGTGCTGGACATGACCGAATCCATGTTGGTAGCGGGACGCGCGCGCGCGGACGCCGACAAAATGGCGGACCGGCTGGATTGGGTGGTTGGCGATGCTATGGCCCTGCCTTTTGCCGATAAGTCGTTCGATGTTTACACGATTTCCTTTGGCATTCGGAATGTGACACGAATCGGTGATGCGCTGCGCGAAGCCTACCGCGTGCTGCGCCCAGGTGGGCGGTTGATGGTTCTGGAATTCAGCCGCATTCCGAATGATGCCGCGCAATGGGTTTATGACAAGTATTCGTTCAACGTGATCCCGGTGATGGGGCAGATCGTGGCGAAAGATCGCGACAGTTATCAGTATCTGGTCGAATCGATCCGCAAATTTCCCGATCAGGAAAGCTTTGCCAGTATGGTTCGAAGCGCGGGGTTTGATCAGGTGAAATACCGTAATCTGACGATGGGCATTGCTGCCTTGCATTCGGGATGGAAGATTTAGGTGCGTGGCCCGCATAATATCTGGCGATTGATCCGCACCGGGGCCACTTTGGAACGCACGGGTGCCATGGATGTGGTGCTTGAGGCGTTTCGTGCGCCCGCCAGGCTGCGGTTTGCGGCGCGGTTATTGGGATGGCCGTTCAAATGGCTGGGGCTGAAGGGCGATCCGGCACTGCCACCCGCCACCCGCGCACTGACGGCACTGGGGCCTGCCTATATCAAATTTGGCCAGATCCTGTCGACCCGGCCCGATATTGTTGGCGAAGATCTGGCGTTGCAGTTGAAATATCTGCAAGACAAACTGCCGCCGTTTTCCACCGATGTGGCCAAGGCGATGATCGCGGCGGAACTGGGCCTGCCCGTCGATCAGATATTTTCCGAATTTTCCGAACCCGTAGCTGCGGCGTCTATTGCCCAAGTGCATCGCGCACGGCTGGCCGATACCGGGCAGGATGTGGCAGTTAAAGTGCTGCGTCCGGGGATTGAACGGGCGTTTCGCAAGGATATCGACGCATTTTACTTTGCTGCCCGCGCGATTGAATTTCTGGCCCCCTCCGCCCGTCGGTTGCGCCCGATTGATGTGATCACCCATTTCGAAGGCGTGGTGATGGGCGAGTTGGATTTACGGCTGGAATCATCTGCCGCATCCGAATTTGCCGACAACACCAAAGGCGACGCAGGATTTCAGGTGCCCAAGCCGGTGTGGGATTATTCGGGCCGCACGGTGATGACGCTGGGCTGGGCCGAAGGGATTAACCTTGCGGAAAATGACGCGATTGATGCGGCGGGGCATGATCGCAAGGCGCTGGCATCGCGGGTGTTACACCTGTTCCTTAGCCATGCGTTGCGCGATGGTTTTTTCCATGGCGACATGCATCAGGGCAATCTGAAAGTGGCGGCGAATGGCGATATAATCGCCTATGATTTTGGCATCATGGGGCGGTTTGATGAATATACACGCCGAGTTTACGCGGAAATTTTGATGGGCTTTATCGCGCGCGATTACCGCCGTGTGGCCGAAGTGCATTTTGAGGCGGGATATGTGCCTGCGGACCGCGACATTGACGAATTCGCCCGGGCGTTGCGGGCAGTGGGAGAGCCGATTTTCGGCATGGATGCCACTCGGATTTCGATGTCGCGGCTGTTGTCGTATCTGTTTGCGGTAACCGAACGGTTTGGCATGGAAACCCGCACCGAGTTGATCTTGCTGCAACGCACGATGGTGGTGGTTGAAGGGGTGGCGCGGGGGTTGGACCCCTATATCAACATCTGGCAAGTGGCCAAGCCGGTGGTGGAATCCTATGTGAAACGCAATGTGGGGCCGATTGCCCTGTTGCGGGATCTGGCGCATACCGCGCGGGTTTTGGGGCGGTTCGGGCCACGTTTGCCGCGCTTGGTTGAAGCCGCGTTGATACGGCAGGCCGAGGTTTTGCCGCCCGTGAACACGCAGCCGCGGCTGTTTGGCTGGCGGATATTGCTGGGCCTGCCAGTGGTGTTTGGCTTGGGTGTTTGGCTGGGGCGATACTTGTGATCAGGGAACGCGCAGGGCTGTAACCTTAGTGGCGGCAACCTCGATCCCGCCTTCCAGAACCAAGGCCGTGCCGCCCGCGCCGCCGCGTGCCTCAACAATGCGGGCGTAGGATTGCACTTCGCTGGCCGTGCCTATCATTTCCTCACCGCGATAGTTTTCCAGACTTAGGGAATAGACCCCCGCCGGCAGCGGATTGCCCGCCGCATCAGCGCCCAGCCATTGATACGGCGCCGATGACAGCGGCACATCTTCACGCGCCACCAGATTTCCCGCCTTATCCTTCACCGCCAAAACGGCACGGTCGGCCTGAATATTGGGAGTGTAGGTGATGGTGACGGGATCAGCGCCTTTGAAAACCGGGGCTGCGGATCGCGCCTCCTGACCCACCCAGGCCGCCAGTTGCGACATGCCCATGACGCCAAACTGGCTGGCCAGATCATCCAGCAGCTGATTGGTTTTCATCTGCTGTTCCACGCCCGAAAATGTGGCCAACTGCACCGCGTAATCGGCAGAATCAATAGGGTTCAGCGGATCTTGGTTTTGCATTTGTGTGGTCAGCATTTTCAGAAACGTGTCAAAATCGGCGCTGATCGCCTGTCGCGGGGCGGCGGCTGGTTTTGCAACGGGGGTGGATAGAACTGCGGTGGTTTCCATGACTTTACCTTTTCTAAAGACGCATGTTCAGGCCGGTTGACGTGGCCATTTGCAAAGGGGGGGGCAGGGGTTTGGGCACGGGTGGCGGATCAAAGGCCCGCTCTGGTGCCGGGGGTGGCGGGGCAGGTTGGGGGCGCGGATCGCTGCTTTGTTGATCCCATTGCCCGAAACTTAACGACGCACCGGCAAATCCCGCGGCGCGAAATTCACCCAGCAACTGATCGGCATTGCGGCGCAAAAGATCCATGGTTTCGGGGCGTTCCACCGAAAGCACCACGCGCAGTTGATCGGATTTTTGGTGAATTTCAAACCGCAGCTGGCCCAATTCTTCGGGGTTCAGCAAAATTTCGACCGGCCCGCTGGGCGTGGTTTTGGCAAGGGCGACTAGATCGGCAGACAGGCGGGGCGGCAGGAGGGCGTGTGTAACAGGCGGGCTGGCGGTGTGAAATGTGCCGGGTTGCGTGATCACGACGGGCGTTTGCTTGATCTGGTCTGCGCCGCCTATGGGTGGTGTGGCAAGCGCAGAATCGGCCGCAAATCCGGTTTGCGGCAAGGCTGCCCGATCGGGCAGCGCCTCTGGCTTTGCGATTGGGTCGGCGGGGGCGTCTGGCAACGCGGTTTCACTGGATGCAGCAAACGGTCTTGGTGTGCCGCGATTTGGCTGCGGGGGGGGCAGGTTCAGCGCGTCGGTCTGTTCATTGTTGACGCCCGCCCCGGCACGCAGGCGGAATGCCGTTTCAGCCGGGGTTGCGTGGGTGGTTTGTTGGGCGCTTTCCAGCGGTTCAAGCGTGGTGTTCTGTGCCGTTTTTGCTGTTTTTGTCGGGGGTGCTGACGCAGAAATGACGCCATGATGTGGCTGCGCAGGCATCGCTTGCAACGCACTGATGGCGGGGCCGGTGATAAGTGCCGGGCCAATTGCAACAAGAACAGGTGACGGCGTTGGCAAAGGCGTCGGAATTGACTCTGCGATATCTGCGGTTGCAATTTCGGGTTCAGCAATGATCGGCGTCAAACCAAGTGCGGGGGATGCCCGTTCGGCCAACAACGGTGTTATCGGCGGCGCGGGCGGTGGGTGACCCGTGTTAACCCGCGCTGCAAAATCTGGTTTTGATGCCGCCAAAGGCATAGCTGGCTTCAGGTTTTCGACAGGGGCTGCTGTTACCAGCAAGGGCACCACAAAAGCATCGGCCAGACCGACTGCCGGATCACGTTCTGCATTAAGTTCAAGATCAAGCTCTTCAACCAGCGCGCTCAGATCTGGTGCCACCACAACTGGCGCGCTTATTTTCTGAACTTCTGCATCACTCGGTGATGACAGCATTTGCATCGCCACCGCAGCCTGTGCCACAAATTCAACCGGTTGCGGACCTGTTTGCGGCACGGGCACAGGGATGCCCAACACAGCGGCCGCATCGGCCTGCATCAGTTTACCAAAGCTGTCGCAGGGATCATCCGACGGCTGCCCCGTCTGCGGCATTCCATCTTCGCCACGCATGTCGGGCGCAAGGGCGGCGTGAACACCGGCCCCGATAATCGGCGCTGCAAAACCCTGCTGAAACTGTGGCGTCATACTACCCCGATATCTGCACCAACTTCTGCTGATGATCAGGGCATTATTCTTGCAACTGGTTACCACCTGTTTACCGGCATCGCAGATAGTAAGAAAATTCTGATCAATTAGGAGAGTATGATGCAGGTCAGTTCCACCCCCCCGATGCCACCCCTTCCCAAACTATCCCCGCGTGATCAGCTTTTGCTGGATCAGGCCCGCGCGCTTGAGGCCAGCTTTTTGTCTGAAATGCTGGGGCATGCCGGCATGGGCGAAGCGCGTGATTCGTTTGGCGGCGGGATCGGCGAGGATCAGTTCGCCAGTTTTCTACGCCAAGAGCAGGCCAAACAGATGGTCGCCAAGGGTGGTATCGGCTTGGCCGAACGGTTGTTTGCATCGCTTTCAGCCCGTGAAACCCATGCAGAATGATATAGTGGCGGCGCAGGTGTTGGACCAAATGCATCGCGCGATTCTGGCGGCAGATTTTTTGGCATTGGGGCTTTTGACCCCCCAGCTGGAGGCCGCGCTGAACGGCTTTGGCCCGACGGGCAATCACGCAGGTTTGCAGGCGATCCAACGAAAAGCCGAACGCAACGCCGCCTGCCTTTTGGCTGCCGGGCGGGGGGTGCGATCAGCCTTGCGCAGGTTGGCCGAAGTGCAGGGCGCGGGCACGGGCCTGATCACCTATGATGGAGCAGGCAAGCGGGCTGACCTCGGTGCAACGGGCCTGTTGACGCGGCGATTCTGAAAGTTTTCTTCAAATTCTTGGAACAGAAATCGCCGCCGTCGGCCCGCTATTAGCAATGTCTTAGAACCTATGACGGCTTGATGGCCCTGCATCCCACGACGGGGTGGCGCATCAGGGATAGCCCCCCGACGCATCGCTTAGAACGGCCTTTGTGCCATCGCCTGATGGCTTAAACATGCCGCGCAAAGCGTCGGCGAAACGTGAAGGAAACGGAATATGTCGTCTCTATTGACCAACACCAGTGCCATGGTTGCGCTGCAGACCATGAAAAGCATCAACATGAATATGGGTAAAACCCAATCCGAAATCTCGACAGGTAAGTCGATTTCCAACGCCAAAGACAACGCCGCCGTCTGGGCGATTTCCAAAGTGATGGAATCGGATGTGAAGGGGTTCAAGGGCATTTCCGACAGCCTTGCCTTGGGATCGTCGACTATTTCGGTGGCACGGCAAGCGTCGGAATCAGTTACTGATTTGCTGACCGAAATTAAGGGAAAGATCGTCGCATCACAGCAGCAAAACGTGGATCGCAGCAAAATTCAAACTGACATCACCGTGCTGCGCGATCAAATCGCCACCGTCGTTGGCGCAGCACAGTTCAACGGGCTGAACATGATCAGTGGCACGGATGATGTTGAAGTGTTGGCGTCATTGGATCGGTCCGGCAATGGCAACGTGGCTGCATCGAATATCAAAGTGGCGCGGCAGGATTTGACAACGGCAGCAGGCACTTACGGCACGGGCACGTCACTGGCGGCAAATGCAGTGGTGCAGAATGGTGCAACTGCGGTATCCTCGGCGGGCAAAACCGCAGACGTTACATTTGCGTCCACCTGGGCGGCAAACGATACGGCCAACCTGACAGTTGCCGGTGTTTCGGTATCGCACACTGCAGCCGGTGCGTCGGTTACAGACATTGCAACGGCCTTTGCTGGAAAGATCAATGCTTTGGGCTTAGCCGGCATAACCGCCACAAATTCGGCGGGTGTCTTAACGATCACCTCAACCCGGGCGTTTGAGGAGTTGACCGTTGCACAGACATCTGTGTCAGCGGGCGGCACATCTGCAATCACTGCCGTTAACGGCGCGGCCCCATCGGGGGCAAACACAGCGGCAGCATCCACAATCCGTCAACGCGGCGAAGAGATTGATTTTTCAACGGCGGCAAACGTGGCCGAAGGTGACAGCTATAAAGCAACTGTTGGCAATGCGTCCTACAACTATATCGCTGGCAAAAATGAGACAATGCAAGACGTCGCGCGCGGCCTGAAAGTGGCCATAGATTCCGCAGGCAAGCCGGGGGTGTCAACAAAAGTGACCCAGGACGCAACATCAGGTCAATGGACGCTGAACATCGACAATGATGGCACAGGTTCATCCAGCCTTGTTCTTTCAAGCACTGGCAATGCTGGTGGCAAAGCGTCTGGCGGCCTGTTTGGATTGGACGCGATTGATGTCAAAACGACAGCGGGTGCCAAATCAGCGTTGTCGAACATTGAAACCATGATCGGGCGGTCGATCAACGCGGCGGCAGAGTTTGGTTCGGCCCAAAAGCGGATCGAAATTCAAAGCGATTTCGTGGGCAAACTGTCGGATGCGCTGAAGGCCGGTATTGGGTCTATGGTGGACGCGGATATGGAGGAAACCTCGGCGCGGTTGCAGGCGCTGCAGGTGCAACAACAGCTGGCCACGCAATCGCTTTCGATTGCCAACCAGGCGCCGCAGAACATTCTGGCGCTGTTCCGGTAACGCCTTTGGCTGGAGGGGAAACCTTCCGGCCAACCCCACCTGACGGCCCCGTCCAAGACACCTCTCCCCAAGCCCCAATTTCCAGGAAGGAAATGATGTGACAGCCCAATCTATGGCCGTGCGCAGCGCCTATTCACGCCCCGAAGCCCCGCAGAAAACGCCGCGTGCGCTTGAATACGATCTGCTGGCCCGGATCACGCAACGATTGTCCGCCGCCTGGGCCCAGCGCCGCACCAACTATGCGGCGATGCTGACGGCGCTGGACGATAACCTTCGGCTTTGGTCGGTTCTGGCGGCCGATGTGGCCGAATCCAGCAATGGCCTGCCCGCAAAACTGCGCGCACAGCTGTTTTATCTGTATGAATTCACCGCCAAACACAGCCGGGCGGTCCGCGACGATGGTGCGTCTATTGAGGTATTGGTGGATATCAACACCGCCGTCATGCGCGGCCTGCGCGGCGATGGCGGTGTGGCATGACAGGATTGGTTCTGAAACTGGGGCCCCATGAACGGGTGCTGATCAACGGGGCCGTGATCGAAAACGGTGAAAAGCGATCCCGGCTGGCCATCATGACGCCCAATGCCCATATCTTACGGCTGCGCGATGCGATCCATCCCGAAGAGGTGAACACCCCGGTGCGCCGCGTCTGCTATATCGCGCAAACGGTGCTGTCGGGCGATATTGCGGCGGCCGATGCGCGGCTGCAATTGCTGCGCGGGATCGAACAGCTAAGTCAGGTTCTGACCGATTTTGACAGCCGCACCTTGTTGTCGCAAGCCACGGCATTTGTTCTGGAAGATCAGCATTATCAGGCGTTGAAATCCCTGCGGGGTCTTTTGCCGCGCGAGGAACGGCTTTTCGCGGCGGCGCGCGCATCATGACTTTTGCCCCGGCGATTCCTTTGGGCGGATATGCGGGATGGGCGTTTTTGAAACGCACGATGCCCGCGCAAACCGCCGCTTTCGCCGGATCAAGCGCCATCAAACGCGATGAAGATTACTTTCGCGCCTCAATCGGGAAAATCGACACCGCCGAACAATTGGTCAATGATCGGCGGTTGCTGCGCGTGGCACTTGGTGCGTTTGGGCTGGACAGTGATATCAACAACAAGTTTTTCATCCGCAAGGTGCTGGAGGATGGCACACTGAAAACCGGCACGCTGGCCAACCGTTTGGCGGACAAACAGTATCAAAAACTGTCCGCGACATTTGGGTTTGGTGATTTCAAAATCCCCGCAACCAAGGTTTCGACCTTTCCCGACAAGATCTTGGCAGCCTATCAAGCACGACAGTTCGAAGTGGCTGTGGGTGAGCAAAACCCCGATATGCGGCTTGCCCTGAACCTGCAGCGCGAATTGCCCGCGATAGCAACCAAAGCTGGCAGCACAGAGACGGCGAAGTGGTTTTCGGTGATGGGCAATACCGGGCTGCGCCGGGTGTTTGAAAAGGCGCTGGGCCTGCCTGCCGGATTGGGTGCGCTGGATCTTGACCAGCAGCTTGGCGCGTTCAAAGAAAAAGCCCGCGCGCAACTGGGCAGCGATGCCATGGCCCAATTCAGCGACCCCGCCGCAGTTGATGGGCTTTTGCGACGGTTTTTACTGCGATCCGAGGCTGACAGTTTTGCCCAATCGGGCAGCGGCAATTCCGCCCTGCAACTGATGCAACAGGCAGTTGCGACGTCAAGGAACCGGTTTGCCTGATCCTAAACCGTTAGCTGATTGCCAATGCGGCCGCCAACCGCCGAAAACTGCCGGGCACACCATCGGCGGGGGCGTCTTCGGCCAGAAACGCATCCAAAGCGGGCCAAACCTTTATGGCGGCATCAACGACGGGGTCTGACCCTTTGGCATAAAGCCCGGCTTGCACCATCATTTCGGCCCGATCCCACGCCCCCAACAAATGACGGGCTTGCCCGATCAGTGCGTTTTCATCAACCGTTGCCGCCTGCGGCAGGCTGCGTGACACCGACCGCAGTAAATCAATCGCCGGATACCTGCCCCGTTCGGCAATTTTACGGTCCATCACCACATGGCCATCCAGAACGCCACGCAAAATATCGGCAATCGGTTCATCCATGTCTGACCCGGCCACCAGAACGGTGAAAACGGCGGTTATATCGCCTGCGCCTTCCGGCCCCGGACCCGCCCGTTCGGCCAAAGACATGATCGCCTGCGACACCGACGGCGGAAAGCCCCGCAGACTGGCAGATTCGCCCGCCGCAAGGGCCACTTCGCGGTGGGCTTCGGCAAAGCGGGTAATCGAATCTGCCAGATACAGCACATGCAGCCCCTGATCGCGGAAATGTTCCGCCACCGCCATCGCGGCCATCGCACAGCGGCGGCGCGACAGGGCAGATTGATCAGAGGTGGCGGCGATGATCACCGACCGGCGCATGCCATCCGGTCCCAGCACCCGTTCAACAAATTCGCGCAACTCGCGGCCCCGCTCGCCAATCAGCGCGATAACCACAACATCGGCCTGCACGCCACGCGCAAACTTGGCCAGCAGCGATGATTTGCCAACGCCTGACCCTGCAAACAGGCCAATCCGCTGGCCCTGCACAATCGGCAACAGCGTGTCAAACACCGCCACGCCGGTAGACATTCGCGCGCCCAGCCGTCTGCGCTGTGAGGCAGGCGGGGCATCAGCCATCAGGCTGCGCAGAACCGGGCCGCGAAACAGCGGGCGATCATCCATCGGGCGGCCATAGGGATCAATGATCCGGCCGATCCAGGCATCATCAGGCGCAAGGCCGGACGCGCCAACCAGCGCCACTTCGGCCCCCAAAGCCAGGCCATCGGCGGGGCCATCGGGCAACACCTGCACGCCATGCGCCCCGATACGCAGCACTTCGCCGCCCAAAGTGCCGCCGATCAAGACGCGGTCGCCCAAGCACGCGCTGGCCTGCAGACCCGTTACTTGCACCGTGCCGCGCGCCACGTCGGCCACGCGGCCAACGGCCCGCGACACCTGCACATTGCTGATTTCTGCAAGCAATCCATCAAAAATACCGCTCATTAGAATCACTCTTTGTTCTTTGCTTACCCTTTCTAAAGGAATCACCCTTAAGGCTTGGTGAAGTGGATCGAGGGAGAAGCCCCGATGTTTGAAAAACTAGAGCTGACCAGAATGGCGCAGACAATGGCATCGCAGGCCGGGGCGCGCATGGGTGTGATTGCCCGGAACGTCGCCAATGCCGATACGCCGGGATATAAGGCGATGGACATGCCGTCCTTTGCCGAAAGCTATGCAGAGGCGGGGGGAATGCGCACAACGCGGCCCGGGCATGCGAACGCGGGCGACAGCCTGATGGAACCCCTGGTGCGGCGCGACAAAAACACCGGCGCGCCGAATGGAAATTCGGTGTCGCTGGAACAAGAAATGGTCAAGGCCGCCGGTGTGCGGCAAGATCACGAAATGGCTTTGGCGATTTATCGCAATACCTCTGACATCATCCGCGCCGCGCTTGGCCGGTCGCGGTAGGGGGTTCGGTAAATGTCTGATTTATTAGCCTCTTTATCCTTCGCCGCCTCTGGCATGGAATCGCAAGCCGCGCGATTGCAGCATGTGTCGGAAAACATCGCCAATGCAGACACACCCGGATATCGACGTAAAGTGATTGGGTTTCAGGCGGCGATGGACAGCGGTTTGGTGGAAACCACCCGCGTGCAACTGGATCAAAGCCCGCTGACCAGTATCTATGATCCGGGCAATCCGCTGGCTGATGCGTCGGGCAATTATGATGGGTCAAACGTCGATCTGGTGATCGAAATCGCCGACGCGCGCGAAGCCCAGCGCAGTTACGAGGCCAATTTGAAAATGTTCGATCAGGCGCGGCAGATGACGCAAAGCCTGTTTGATCTGCTGCGCAGGTAAGGAAATCCAGAATGGATGTTAAAGCTTCTCTTGCGGCCCAATCCTATGCGGCAGCCCGAACGGCGGCGGCGCCGTCACCGCAACCAAGTGCCGCGGAATCCGGGTTCGCGCAATTTGTCGGGCGGTTTGCCGAAACCTTGGCGCAGGGCGAACAAACCGCGCGTTCGGCGATGACGGGGGGGGCCGATCCGCATGCCTTGGTGCAAGCCTTGGCGTCATCGCAACTGGCCGTCGAAACCGTGGCAACCGTGCGCGACAAAGTGGTCGAGGCGTATCAGGAAATCCTGAGGATGCCGGTATGACCGAGCAGATGATTTATGATGTTTTGCGCCAAGGCCTGTGGGCGGCGGTGATCATGTCGGCCCCGTTGCTGGTGGTGGCGCTGGTGGCGGGGGTGGTTGTCGGGTTGTTTCAGGCGCTGACATCGATTCAGGAAATGACGCTGACGTTTGTGCCCAAAGTTGGCGCAATGCTGGTGGTGTTCTGGGTGTCGATGAGTTTCATGACGGCCACGCTGGTTTCATTTTTCACTGACCAGATTATCCCTTTGATTGCGGGGGTTTAGATGGACGCCGCAGGATATACGGCGCTGACCCGGCAATCGGGTTTGATGCGCGAAATGCAGGTAGTGGCCAACAACATCGCCAATATTTCCACATCGGGGTTCCGGCGCGAGGGCGTTGTGTTTGAGGAATACGTGGCCCGAATGGATACGGGGCCGTCGCTGTCGATGGCGCATGCGTCCGGGCGCGTGGTGGATCTGACCCAAGCCGGGATCAGCCAGACCGGGGCCGCGTTTGATTTTGCCATTCAAGGCGATGGGTTCTTCCTGGTTGAGACGCCGCAAGGCGAACGGCTGACGCGGGCGGGCAATTTCACACCGTCAGCCGCGGGCGAGTTGATGACCAATGACGGCTACCGCCTGCTGGATCAGGGGGGTGCGCCGGTATTCGTGCCCCCAACTGCGCGGTCGGTGGCGGTGGCGCAAGACGGCACGGTTTCTGCCGATGGGGCGCCTGTTGCGCGCATCGGGCTGTGGCAGCCCAGTGATCCGCTGACGTTGCAACATCAGGCCGGCACGATGTTTTCGGCCGCAGATATGGAGCCCACCGATCAGGGTACCATTCTGCAGGGCTATCTGGAAGACAGCAACGTCAACCCGGTGATGGAAATCGCCCGGATGATCGAAGTGCAGCGCGCCTATGAATTGGGACAAAGCTTTATGGATCAAGAAGATAAGCGCGTGCGCGCCGTTGTTGAAACCCTTGGCCGATAGGAAACCACGATGAACGCCCTTCAAATCGCCGCCTCGGGTATGAGCGCGCAACAAATGCGGGTCGATGTGGTGGCCAACAATCTGGCCAACATGTCGACCACTGGGTATAACGCCCGGCGCGCCGATTTCGCCGATCTGCATTATCAACAGCTGGCCAAACCGGGGACGGTTTCGGCGCAGGATGGGTCTATTTTGCCGACCGGTATTCAAATGGGACTGGGCGTGCGGCCTTCTGCGGTATCGGTGGTTTTGGGCCAAGGCACTTTGGCGCAAACCGGCGGTGATCTGGATGTGGCCATCGAAGGGCGGGGGTATATTGAGGTCACGCTGCCCTCGGGGGCGTCGGGCTATACGCGCGATGGGTCATTGAAACGCACGGGCGATGGGCTGATCGTGACTGCCGATGGCTATCAGGTGGCCCCCGGCATGACGATTCCGTCGGATGCCCGCAGTGTGACGATCAATGCCGATGGCGAGGTTTATGCGTTTTTCAGTGGTCAGGTTTCTTCGCAATTGCTGGGCCAGATCGGGCTGGTGGGATTCACCAACGAAAAGGGCCTGGAGGCGATGGGATCGAACCTCTATCTGGAAAGCCCCGCGTCCGGCCCGCCATTGGTGGGCACGCCGGGGCTGGATGGTTTGGGCACGTTGCGGCAAGGCTATCTTGAGGAAAGCACCGTTGATCCGGTGCGCGAGGTGTCCGAATTGATCAAGGCGCAGCGCGGATATGAGTTGAACGCCAAGGTTATCACAGCCGCCGATCAAATGCTGTCTGCCACCACGCAGGTGCGCTGATGTGGCGGATACTGTTGATACTGGCCCCGTTTCCGGCGCTGGCCGATAGCCTTGTCGCCACGCGGGTGATCAGGGCGCAGACCGAACTTACCGCCGAAGATATGACGCTGGTTGCGATGGATATTCCGGGTGCCCTGTCAGACGCGGCTGCGGCCATTGGCCAAGAGGCGCGGGTGGCGATCTATCCGGGCCGGCCGATCCGCGCCGGCGATCTGGGCAAAAGTGCGTTGGTGGAACGCAATCAGATCATCCCACTGGCCTATGTTGCCGGCGGTTTGACGATACTAACCGAAGGCCGTGCGCTGTCCCGTGGCGGGGTGGGCGCGGTGATAGAGGTGATGAACCTGGCCTCACGCACGACGGTCAGTGCCGAAATCGGCGCAGACGGTGTGGCGCGTGTTGGTCCTAATTCGTGAAGGAAAATCCCTATGCGTTTGATTTTTATATGTTTAATTACACTTACCGCCTGCGGGCGCCTGGAACAAGTTGGCCGTGCGCCCGACTTTACCCCGCTGGAGGGCAGTTATCAGAATTTCGCGATGTATTCTAACCCGCTGCCCGAAGATGTGGCCCCCCAAGGCCCCGGCGATCAGGCGTCTTTGTGGACGGCAGGGCGCAGTTCATTGTTTGGCGACAGGCGGGCCACGCGGCGCGGTGATATTTTGACAGTCGTGATCGAAATCGATGAGTCTGCGGTGATCAAAAATTCAACCGATCGCAGCCGCAGCGGCAAGGAAACCATGGGGGTGCCATCGCTTTTTGGCATTCCACAGGTGATTGACGGGCAATTGCCTGACGGGGCCAGCAGTGCAGACGCGGTGGCGATCAACTCTGCGTCGACGTATTCGGGCGATGGATCTGTTGCGCGCAACGAAAAGCTGATGCTGCGGGTGGCGGCCACTGTGGTGGAAGAATTGCCAAACGGGGTTTTGCGGATTGAAGGCCAGCAAGAGGTGCGGGTGAACTTTGAGTTGCGCGCGCTTTTGGTGACGGGGTTTGTGCGCCCCGTCGATATCTCACGCCAGAATGAGATCACCTATGACAAAATCGCAGGCGCGCAGATTTCTTATGGCGGGCGCGGCCAGATATCGGATGTGCAGCAACCCCGCTATGGCCAGCAAGTGGCTGATGTTTTGTTGCCCTTTTAGGACGATTTGATGAAAAAACTTTTCCCTATTATTCTGGCCTTGGTAGGATTAAGCGCGGGCTTAACGGCGGGTTTATACTTGCGACCCAAGCCCGAGGTCGCCGCAGATGCTGCCACAACGGAAGACCCCGCGCCCACCAAGGCAGAGACTGAATTAGACCCCGAGTCTTTGCCCGAGTATGTCAAATTGAACAATCAGTTCGTTGTGCCGGTTTTGCAAGATGGGCGCGTGACGTCGATGGTGATCCTGGCCCTAAGTCTGGAAGTGAAAAAGGGGGCGGCGGAAAAGATCTACAGCCGCGAACCCAAAGTGCGGGATGCGCTGTTGCAAGTGCTGTTTGATCACGCCAACGCAGGCGGGTTTGAAGGTGCTTTTACCGATGGGGCAAATCTGGTGTTTTTGCGCACGGCTTTGTTAGAGGCGGCCAAATCAACTTTGGGCGATGATGTAACGGATGTGCTGATCAGCGATATCGCGCGGCAGGATCAGGCGGGTTGAACCGCGTTACTGGTGTTGACGCGCTGCGGCCGCACGCATTTTGGCTTTGACAGCGTCTAGTGCTCGGGTCTTGCCAAAGGCCAGACGGGCGGCATCCCGGGCGTCCAGCCATTCAGCTGTTTGGCGCGCCAAAGTCAGGTTCAGTTCTGCGCGCCGCACATCTGCCCAGCGGTCATACCGCAACCCGGTAACTGCCATTGTGGTCGCAGGCAATTCACATGCCTGCACGGGCAGGGCAATCAAATCCACCAGGTGATCTTTGGTTTCTTGCATTGCGCGCGCGGCCGCCTTCAGGTCGACCAATTTGCTGTCGAACAGCAGCCCTGCCACTTGCTGCAAGCGCTGCATCTGATCTTGTTTGGTCATCGCACCATACCTTTGCTGCGCTTGCGCATGGATTCGGCAAAACGCACGGCGGCGGCCACGGCGCGGTACTGTTCGGGCAAAATTGGTCGGCCAATATCGACCGTTGCATATACCGCGCGGGCGGTTGGTGGATCGGAATGCAGCGGAACGCCAGCAGCAATCGCCTTTTCACGGATGCGCGCGGCAATCTCATCAGCGCCTTTGGCCACGCAAATGGGGGGGCCCTTGGCCTTGCGGTTCCATTTCAACGCGACAGCGTAATGGGTGGGATTGACGATAATCACATCGGCATTCGGCACATCTTGCAGCATCCGGTTGGTTGCAATCTCTTGCCCACGCTGGCGACGCTGCATTTTCACATACGGATCGCCTTCAGACTCTTTCATCTCATCCATAAGGTCTTTGCGCGACATCATATTGCGGCGCAGATGTTGCGCGCGCTGCCATAGGTAATCGGCCGCGCCAAACACCGTGACGATCAACAGCACCAGCCCCAAAAACTCGATCATCAGTGTCAGCATCACCTGCATGCTAACGGCGGGGGCAAGATTTGCACTACCCAGAATTTGCGGCGCGCGGGCGATCAGATGCCAGCCAAGAAACACCGACACCACGACCATTTTAAGCATGGATTTGGCGAATTCGAATAGCCCCTCACGGCCAAATTTTTGTTTGGCGGTGGCCAGCGGTGAGACGCGCGACCATTTTGGTTCCAGCTTTTCCGGCGCGAACAAAATGGCCCCTTGTGCAGCCAGCGCCAACAAAACCGCTAAAGCAGGAACGACAAACAAAGCGGCAGAGGCGGCGATATTGGCTGCCGCCCACCCCGCCCCCACGGTGCTGCCACTGGACAGCATCAAGGGTGCAAGCCGATCTGCACGCTGCAAAACCGCAATTCCGGCTGTTCCAAACCCATCGACAATCGCCCCCCCAGCGACCGCCAACGCCAACCACAATCCGGCATAGCTGGCGGCCACAGCCAGGTCGGCCGATTTGGCAATTTCGCCCCGCTTTCGGGCATCATCGAGCCGCTTTTGCGACGGATCGTGGGTCTTGTCGTCCTGATCTTCCTCGCTCATTGGGCACCGCTGAAGGGTTGGGCCAGAAAAGCCTGAAAAGACTGCTGCCAGATCACCAGAATAAGCGGGGTCACAATTGCCATCAGCGCGATGCCACCCAAAGCAAGGGCGGGCGCGCCGATGAACGACACCATCAGCGCGGGCATGGCGCGGTTGATGACGCCAAGGGCAATGTTGTAAAGCAGCGAGGCGATGGTAAACGGCGCCGCCAATGCAAATCCCAATGCAAACGCATGTGCGACCCGGGCAACCCCCCATTGCGCCATGTCATCTGATCCCGGCACCGACCCCGCCGGCAGCATCTGATAAGACAGGATCAGCAGTTGTGCTACATGCACATGCAGGCCCGATGCCACCGCCAAGGCAAGACCGGCCATCACCAGCAAATTGGCGATCGCCGGCTGGGGTTCGGGGCCAACGCCGCCAAAAAGCTGCGACAGGCTGGTGGCTTGGGCGGCGATTGCGGCAGCGATTTGCAGGGCAAGGATGAACAGGCGCAGGGAAATGCCCAAGGCCAGCCCCACCAGAACCTCAACCATGCAGGGCAGCAAAATGCCTGTTTCAGTATCGGGCAGCGGGCCTGCTGCAGGGGCCACGATTGCAGTGAACGCCAACGCCAGCACCAACCGCAGACGCTGCGGCACGGATTGTTCGCCAAAAGCCGGCAGCAGCGCCATCGCCGCCCCGATGCGCAGAAATACCAGCAAAGCCGCCCACAGCATATCGGCACCCATGCCGCTCAACTCGGACAGCAGGGGCATCATCTCAGTCACGCCGGCACCACACCCACCATTGCGGGGCGGGCATCCATGCCGATTTCTTCATAAGACAACACCGGCGCGGTTAACCCTTTGGCCCCCAAAACCGTGCGCAAAAAGCGGCGGCGCAGAGTTGAAGTTACCAAAGCCGGGTAGGTGCCAGTGTCAGCTGCGCGGTTCAACCGTTCAGCTATGGCATTGGCAAGGCGGCTAAATTGTTCGGGGGGCAAGGCCACATCGCGTAGACCTTTTTCACTGTCCATTTGATAGGTGACAAAGGTTTTCTCCCATTCCGGGGCAAGTTGAATCAACGGGATGGTGCCATCGTCGCGCTTTAACTCTGCCACCAGTTGAAACCCCAACCGTTGACGGACATGTTCACAGATCGCCTCGGGCGTACCCATACCGCGGGCCTCGGCAATGGATTCAAGGATAAGCGGCAAGTTTCGGATCGAAACCCGCTCTTCCAGCAGCAGGCGCAACACGGTTAACAGCAATTCTGGCGGCACTTTATCCGGCACCAGATCATCCAAAAGCCGACGGTTCGATTCGCTGCGTGCAGGATCTGACAGGTTCGAAAACTCATCCAGCAGGCGGCGCAAACTGCGCATCGACAAAAGGCGGGCCAAATTGCCGCGGATCACTTCCAACAGATGGGTGGCCAAAACTTCGGCGGGTGAGACCACAGTTAAGCCAAGCAAAGCAGCGTCTTCCTGATGATCGGGCCGTATCCAACGGGCGGGCGCGCCGTAAACCGGTTCGCGGATGTCTTGCCCATCGGGGGCCGCAACCCCGTCTGCCAGCAAAACCAAAACCCGGTCCGGCACCAGCCGGTCGCGCACCCGTTCGACGCCCTGAAGGCGGATGCGGTAGGTGCCGGGGGGCAAAGCCGCCTCATCCGTAAGGCGCATTTCCGGCAGGATCAAACCAAAAGCGGTGGCCACATGCGTGCGCATATTGGCGATGCGAATGTCCAGCCCAGTGGCCGGATCAAGCACCATACCCACAAGATTGGGCGCAAATTCGATGTGAATTTCATCAAAATCCAGAACGTCGCCCAATTGCTTTTTTGGCGGAAGTTCGGCCAAAGGCAGGGCTTCTATGGCGGCAATGCGGTTCATTTTAATCATCCGCCACGACAACCACCCCAGTGCCGCACCCGCGCTCATAAAGGGCAGAAACGGCATTCCGGGAACCAATGAAAATAGCGCCATCAACACGCCAACAGTGCCCAGCGCGCCCGGATAGCGGCCCAACTGCGCAAAGAATGATACATCTGCGGCGCCCTTGCCGCCTGCGCGCGATAGCAAAAGGGCCGCTGCAACCGAGATGATAACGGCAGGAATCTGGCTGACCAATCCATCGCCGATGGTTAAAATGGCATAGGTTTCAAAGGCCTTGCCAAAGGGCATGCCGTGAATGGCGACGCCTGCGATCAAGCCTACAAAAATATTCAACCCGGTGATCAATAAACCAGCAATCGCATCGCCTTTCACAAATTTCGATGCGCCATCAAGTGAGCCGAAAAAGTTCGTCTCGGCCAGTTCCTGTTCACGCCGCCGTTTCGCTTCGGTGTGATCAATCGCCCCCGCAGCCATATCGGCATCAATCGCCAGCTGTTTTCCGGGCATGCCATCAAGCGCAAAACGGGCCCCAACTTCGGCCATCCGTCCCGCACCTTTGGTGATCACGACGAAATTCACGATCATCAGAACGCAAAAAATCACCACACCCATCAACAGGCTGCCGCCCATTATGAACTCTGCAAAGCCTTCAATCACATGGCCGGCCGCATCCGTTCCGGTATGACCCTGCCCGATGATCAGTTTGGTCGACGAAATATTCAGCGACAATCGCAGCAAAAGCGATGCCAGAAGGATGGTGGGAAAAGCGGAAAAATCCAGCGGGCGTTCGATGAAAAGCGTGACCGTCAGCATCAAGATCGCCAAAGCAAACGACAGCGCAAGGCCCAGATCAAGCGCCCAAGCGGGCATGGGCAAAATCATCATCACGATGACAGCCATCAGTGCCAAAGCCAGCAGAATGGTGGGCTGAAAGATCGCCGCCAATGTCAGTTTCAGGTCTGGCATCCTTAAAACTCGCCGATCAAGGGTGTTGCCGCATCAAGAATTGGCACAAGAGAGCCTGCCCCGGCTGATGCCCCACCCTGCAACAAGGGAAATCGGTTCGGCCGGGCGGCGGCGGCAACAGGTGTGGTGTTGACGTCTGCCGGGAACGGCCGCATTTCGCCCATAACATCTTCGATTTTCTGAACGTAAACCGCCGCCAATTCCGGTGTTCTGGAATGATACGCCGCAACCGCCTGCGCCCAACCGCCTTTTTCGATGTATAGGTCAGACAGAAACTGTGCCGCATAGGCGGCATTTGTTTGCGGATCAAAAACATCTGCCAAACTGCTGAATTTTGCCCCGTGCCAGCGCAGATTTAACTGAAAACAGCCAACATCAAAGTTTTCGACGCCCAGCGCCAGTTGTTGATCAGCGAAAGCAATCGCTTGATCGCGATCATCGAACCAATAGCCTTTGCCATCCAGATTTATCGCCCAAGGCCACGGACCCACGCCGCCATCCTGGGCGCGCCCGGTTTCGACCCGCGTGATTGCCAGTAAGATTTCTACAGGGACATCACTGTTTTGGGCCGCTGTGATCGCCGCCTGATCGCAGGTCGATGCTGCGCTTTGTCCCAAAGCAGTGTTTGCAAATGCGCAGAAAACGCAGGAAAATCCGATCGCCCGCCCGATGCGGGCGCGCGGCCAAGCCTGATCTGATTGCATGGGTTTCACCCTGTTTTCCAACGCTTTGCGCCCTTGTGTTGGGCCAAGCTATCGGGCGAATCTTTCGAAAGCGTAACGAAACTGGGGCTATTGAACATCTATTTGCAAGACGCGCGAAATTTCAACCATCTGCGACTAGGGGGCGGCGATCTTTGCCAACAAAGCAGTGATATCGGCGCGCGTCTGTGCGGCAGACCCGGCGATTTTGCGCCCCCGTGCCAATGATGCGATTTGTGGCTGCGGGATGATTTCTGGTGTGGAAGGTTTTAGGCTTGCTACCGCCGCGCCCCAATCCTGGGGATAAAGCGCAGCAATCTGCGGCCAGTCACGCGCGCGGATGAGGGCGCGGCGTGCAGCCTCTTCATCGCCACTTATCGCATAGGTTTGCGCGGCGGTGGCATTTTCGCCCAGAATGTCCAGTGCGGTTGCCCGCAGGGCGGTTGCGCTTTCGTCCGAAAGGCCCGCCAGCGCAGCCAAAGCTGCCTGCCCGTCGCGCCTGGCAATTTGGATCCGGGCCAAGAGTAGCCCGCTGTTTTCCGCCCCCGACTCGGCCCAGCGCAGCGCCTCGTCAGCCAGTCCAAGACCCAAAAGCCGGGTGGCCAGGGTTGTGCTGGTTTCAGGTTCAACGATTGGAATTTTTTGATCCAGCGGTAACACAGCATGTGCTAAAACCGCCTGATCAGAGCCGATTTTTGACAAAATTCGCCACAGATCCCGTGCGGCGTTCGGGCTGCTGGCCAGTCCGGCAAAGGCAAGGTCAAAGTCGCCAGACGCCGCTTGTGCCAAGACCAAAACCCGGCGCGTTACCGTTTGCTGATCCGTTTCGGTTTGCTCGATCAAAAGGGATTCAAGCGCCGTCGCAAGATCGCGGTCTACCGGCAGGTTTTGTGCGATGCGCGCCTCAACCAAGGCGACAAGTGCGGCAGGTGCCTGGGCCCCGGGATCGACCAAAATGGTCTTCAGGCGGGTTTCGGCGGTTGCCGGATCACCTTGTGCCATCGCAATTTCCGCTTCCATCAATCCCACTTGCGATCCGGCATCACCGGACGCACGCGCTATTGCGTTGCGAATTGTCATCGCAGTTTTGTCATCACCCAATGCCAAAAATCGTTGTGCAAGACCGGGGCCAAGATGCCGGCGAAGATGGATGGGCAGTTCGGAAAACGCCCGCAGAACGGCATTCAGATTGATCGTATCGCCTGGTGCAGGGGGGGGATCAGACAAAACGGCCCACAGCGCCGCAGGCGTATCACAGGCGGCAAGGCCGCGAAACGCGGGATCGGGATCACTATCTTGGTCAAGAATATAGCCAAGACTAAGCAACGTTGCTTTGTCAGGCAAATCCACCGCAAAGGCGTGCATCAATTGTCGCGATTCGATGCCAAAACCGAGGAACAACTGGAACCGCACCGCCGTTAAAATTGCCGCCGGATCTGGTTTGTCAAATTCGGTTACCAGCCCGTTGGTTGCGCTAAAGAGTTGCCCGGATATCGGATCTGTGGGTCCCCAAGTTGACAGCGCCAACAGTTCGGCGCTTTGGCAATCTTGCCCCTGCGCGGCAATATCCCCGTGATCCGGCAGTCCGGTGCCTAGTGCAAGGCCGGGTAATTGATCCAAAGCAATGCGTGCGACCGCAGGATCTGCGCCCTTTCGACCGGTGTTTGGCGCCAAGGCCGGCAAAGCAAGGTCAACCACGCCTTGGGCAGCCCCACGGCTGAGATTAAGAAGCAGGGAGTCGCGCAGATTTTGCAGTGTCGGATCGCCGAATTTGGGAAGTGACGCTGACGGCGCGAGGGGCGGCGCCTTCAGATCCGCCAAGGCGCGGGTGGTCCAATCATAAGAAGGCCCAACGTGACGCGGGCGCGGACGCGGCCGGGGCGCGGGTTTGACCTTAAGCACAGGCACCGACGCGCCGTCTATCGCCAGCTCGAACGAAGACCCTTTCGGCGGAGCACCATCACGCAGATCAATCACCAGAATGCCGGGCCGAAATTCAAACGGGATGGCATGGCAGGCGCAAGCGATGCCGATGTTCAATTGCGCCGTTTCCGGATCAGCCCAAATCGCAGCCAACCGGCCCTTGCCGATAAGATCAAAAGCTTTCGCTAAATCATAGCGTTGCGGCTGACCGCCTTGGGCTGCGCGCAGTTGCAAGGCATAGCCGTCAAGCGTGCGGCCAACCTGCCAATCCACGGGGGTGCCAAAATCCAACACCAGCCGGGTAAAGCCGTCATGTTCGCCCGACGTCACGGTTACCGGAGCGGCGGCCATTGGCGCTGTCAGACAAAACCAGATAAGGCACAAGCGGATCATCATGCGGCGTCTTGCTTTAGTGCGCGCAATGATTCCTCGACCGTGGCAAAGCTGGGGCGCACGTGATGCGGGGTGTTTTGGCGACCCACTTCGATGCAGATATTGGGGGCATGGCGGTGCAGGTTGGCAACCAGAACCTCCCGCACCAGTTGATAAAAATGGCCATCATCTTCGACCACGGTTTTCACGCGGGCGGCAAACGGGCCCATGATGCCATAGGCCAGAAATACCCCTAAAAATGTGCCCACAAGGGCAGATCCGATCATCGCCCCCAAAATCTCGGGCGGTTGATCCAGTGATCCCATGGTTTTGATCACCCCCAAAACCGCCGCAACGATGCCCAAAGCCGGCAAAGCATCGGCGACAGATTGCAAAGCGTGGCTTGAGTGCAACGCGTGTGTCAAAGCCGCCTCGACGCGTTTATCCAGCACCTCTTCAACTTGATGTGGGTCGTCATAGTTCATTGCAGCCGCACGCATGGTATCGGCAATCAATTCAACGGTTTCATGATCGCGCTGAATTTTCGGATAGCGGCTGAAAATGGTTGAGTCGTGTGGGTTTTCGATATGCTCTTCCAGACCAACGGGGTTCGAGCGTGCCAAACGGATCAGCTCAAACAAAAGGCACAGCAGATCGCGGTAGTCGCCCGGCTTCCATTTCGGGCCTTTGAAAACTTTGGTGGTATCTTTTGCCGTGGTTTTCACGGCGGCCAGATCGTTTGACACCAAGAACGCTCCAACCGCCGCGCCGCCGATCATGATAAATTCATAGGGCAACACCGCAATGATTGGGCCAAGATTGCCGCCGTGAAGGATGAACCCCCCAAACACCATAACCAGAATGACAACGATACCCACAACACCAAACATCTGCGTTTCCCATCCATCCTTGCTTTTGTGACAGTGCCAGAGCCGGGTTAAGAAACCCTGACGTCACTCTTTTGGGGCGATTGCATTGCGGCCCGCGATCAGCACAGAAATCGAATAGGCCTGATCGGGCACCATATCTGCCATGACGGCTGCGGCAGCTTCGGGGCGCATCCGGCCCAAAAATCCTGCGGCAAATTCCGGTGCCATGGTGGCGAATATTTTGGCGGCATCGGCGGGTTTCATCACCTCATAAACGGCAGTAAGCCGCGCCAGATCTTCTTCTGCCGCACCGTCTGCGATCGAAAGAGTGGCCTTCAGTTGGTCTTCGGCGGCTTGCATTTCGGCCAACCTTAGGGTGATCGCCATTTCCGCAAGGGCCAATGCAGCAAGGCGATCTTCAAGCACAGCGGATCGCGCGGTTACTTCGGCATCGCGCGCCTGCAAGGCCTGTGCCAAGGCAAGCGGTGCTTCAGGGCACGCGCCCGTTGCCGCCAGAGGTGCCGGTTCAGTTGGGTCTGGCGCATTTGCCAAAGCCTGGCCCACGCCCGCGCCAATGCGCAACGCGCCTGACGAGGCCAGAAACAGCGCCAATATCACCAACGCTCCACGGCCACCGCGCATCCGGCGGATCATTCTGCGGCCTCAAGATCTGTGTTCTGGTTGCGTCTGCGCACAAATCGCAAACGGCGTTCATCCTCGGTATGTTCAGGCTCTGGTTCGGTGGGCGGTGTCACGGGCGATTGCGGCAGATCGTGCAGCGCCGCCACCAAAATCTCAAGCCGGGCGGCAGCGGATTCGGCACGGGTGGTCAAGGCCACCAGCCCATCTGACGATCCAATCGCTGCCACGCGCGCCTTTTCCAAGGCGCGGGTCATGTCATCGACCTGCGCCGATAATACCGCAATCGCCCCCCCCATTCCGGTTTCCAGGGTGGTGAATTTCTTCAGCCGTCCCGCCAGCACATAGCAATAAATCGCGGCGCCAAAGGCCCCCGCCACCAAAAGAATATCTGCAATAACCGTCATGGTGCGTTCCTAATTCAACACGAATTCAGTGATCAAAAGATCGCGCACCCGGCCATCCCCGGTGACGATCTGAATGCGTCGCAACAATTGCGCCCGCATGCGCACAAGGGCTGCCGGATCATCAAACTGGGCAGGGTCAATTGCCCGCAGATAGCCATTCAGCACATCCGTGATCCGCGGCAAAAGCAACGTCACGTCTTCGACATTCGCAGCCGTCGCTTCCAGCTGCGCCGCGAACCGCAAATACCGCTTTTCGGCCAGCGGCCCGATAGAAATGACCAACGGCACAATCGGCACAAAGGCGATATCGGGCAAATCGGCGCTTTCGGGTGCAGCCGCCGCATGGCTGGCCGCCGCCCCCAGAATCATCCCCGACCAAGTGGCGTAAAACCCACCACCGCCCAACAAAATGGCCAGCAAAAGCCCGATTAACAAAGGCTTTTTCGACCTTTTCGGCGCGGTTGGAACTGGGTCTTCGGGATCAGCCACAAGAATCCTCCGTTTCGGCGTGCAAGACCAAATATAGATCATTGGTCACTAACCGATTGTTAAGACCGATCCGCCAATGCTGGGCCATCCGGGCAGAAGCCCAAAATGGAGGCTGTTCTTGCAAAACCTGATGCAGATATGGCGCGGCCTTGATGCCCGCAGACGGGCGATTGTTCTTGGGGCAACGATTGCAATGTTTCTGGCGGTTCTGGGCCTGTCACGTATGGCGGGCGCACCGAACATGACCTTGCTTTATGCGGGATTGAACAGTGCGGCCGCAGGCGATGTTGTGGCCGCCCTTGATCAGCGTGGCGTCAGCTATGAGGTTCGTGGTGATTCGATTTTTGTCGATAACGCTCAGCGGGACAGTTTGCGCATGACGCTTGCCGCCGAAGGGCTGCCCGCAAACGGCGGCACCGGGTATGAACTGTTGGATGGGCTGTCGGGCTTTGGCACCACATCACAGATGTTTGACGCGGCCTATTGGCGGGCGAAAGAGGGCGAATTGGCCCGCACGATTTTGGCCAACCCCCAGATCAGGGCGGTGCGGGTAATGATTGCCCAGGCCCCGGCGCAACCCTTTCAACGCGACATCACCCCGACGGCCAGTGTGACGGTTACCTCGGTTGGAGGCAGTTTGGCCGCCGTTCAGGCCCGCGCGGTGCGGCATCTGGTGGCGGCATCGGTGCCGGGCCTGACACCAGATCAGGTTGCGGTGATTGATTCTGTGGCGGGTCTGATCCCGTCAGACGCCGATCAGACCCGTCCCGATGCCGCCGCAGATACCCGCGCGGCAGAGATTAAGGCAAATGTTGAACGTCTGCTGGCGGCACGCGTGGGGGCGGGCAACGCGGTGGTTGAAGTTATGGTTGACGTGGTGACCGATTCCGAAGCGATCACCGAACGCGTCTTTGACCCGCAAAGCCGTGTTGCCATTTCTACCGATACCGAAACGCGGTCGGGGTCTGATACCCAACCGGGCGGCGATGTGACAGTGGCGTCGAACTTGCCTGCCGGGGCTGCTGGCGGCGGCAGTGATGGCAAAAGCGAAAACAACGAAACCCGCGAACGGGTGAATTTCGAAGTGTCGGAAACCACGCGCGAAGTGGTCAAGGCCCCCGGCACCTTGCGCAAAATCTCGGTTGCAGTCTTAGTGGATGGTCAGGAAACCACTGCCGCCGATGGCACGGTAACCTTGACGCCCAGACCCGAAGAAGAACTGGCCATTCTGCGCGAACTTGTCGCCTCGGCTGTCGGGTTGGATGAGACGCGTGGCGATGTTTTGACTTTGCGGTCACTGGCGTTTCAAACCGCGCCCCTTGCTGGCCCATTGACCGAAGCCAGTATGTTCGGCGCGGTTGGCCCGATCAATCTGATGACGCTGATCCAGACGGCGGTCTTGGCCATGGTCGCCGTTGTTCTGGGGCTGTTTGTTGTGCGCCCGCTGCTGACCAGCACCGCGCGACGTGTGCCCGCGTTGGCCGCCCCCGATGCGGTTCTTGCATTGCCGGGATACGCGCAAGCAGACGCATCTTCGCGGGTGCTGACAGGGGTGATCGAGGATGCCGGCGATCCGCGTGACATCGCATTGTTATCCGCAGATGGGTCGCAAGCCCTTGATCCGGCGGCACGGTTGCGCCGGTTGATCGAAGAGCGGCAGGTCGAATCCGTCGAAATTCTGCGCGGGTGGATGGAACTTGAAGAAGAGCGGGCATGAAGATGTTGCGGCTTGAAGTCTTTGAAACCGACGTGCAAGGCAGTGTGCCGGATACGGTTGTGCTGGACACGATGGCCTTGGAAGAGGCCAAGCTTGGGTCTTATGACGCGGGCTATTCCGCCGGTTGGGAAGATGCGGCGGCGGCACAGTCGGGCGAGCAATCGCAGATCAAGGTCGATCTGGCCCGCAATCTGCAAAGCCTTGGCTTCACCTATCAAGAAGCCCGAATGCATATTTTGCGCAGTATAGAGCCGCTTTTGCAAGAAATGGTCGGGCGGTTGTTGCCCGAATTGGCACGCGATACTTTGGCCCCTATCGTGCTGGACGTGTTGATGCCGATGGTCGAAAAAATGGCTGATGCGCCGGTAACGCTGGTGCTTAATCCAGCCGCCCGCGTGGCAGTAGAAGGCCTGTTGGAGCAGGCAACAGGCATGCCCCTAACCTTGATCGAAGAACCAAGTCTGGGCGAGGGTCAGGTTTATCTGCGCATGGGCGGGGCCGAAACCGCTGTCGATCTTGATCGCGCCACCGCCGAAATCACCGCCGCTGTACGCGGCTTTTTTGACCTTCCAGAAAGGAAAACCCCATGACTGACGATCTGACCGATGCCAACCCTTTTGCGCAAGTGCCCATCGAGGTGACCATTTCGGTGGGCAAGGCCCGGCCCTTGGTGCGCGATTTGCTGCGCTTGACGCGCGATGCGGTGTTGCCGCTGGACCGCCGGGTCGACGATCCGGTTGAGTTATATGTCGGGGATCGGTTGATTGCGCGCGGCGAGTTGCAGGAATTGGACGGCGATTCCAGCGGCCAGTTGGCTGTGCGGCTGACCGAGGTGGCAAACCTGCGGGGCGGGCTGTAAATGCGCCCGATTTGGGTGGCAGCATTTGTGGTATTGGCGGCAAGCGCACCCGCACTGGCACAAGATATCGCGATTGATTTTGGCGATCAGACCTCGCTTGCGACGCGGTCGGTGCAGCTGTTGATCTTGGTCACGATCCTAAGCATCGTGCCGGGATTGGCGGTGATGGTGACGTGTTTTCCGTTCATCGTCACGGTTTTGTCAATCTTGCGGCAAGCCATTGGGTTACAGCAAGCGCCACCGAATATGCTGATCGTCAGTCTGGCGCTGTTCCTGACGTGGTTTGTCATGGACCCGGTCTTTACCCAGGCCTGGGCGAATGGAATCGAACCGCTAAGCCGGGGTGCGATGGACGTGCAGCAGGCCATCCCACTGGTGATGGCCCCGTTTCGGGTGTTTATGGCGGCGCGGATTGATCCCGATACCTTTGCCGCCCTGCGCGATTTGCGGCCGGTTTCGGGCCTGTCGGCTGCGGTGGATGCGCCGCTATCGTTGTTGGTGCCGTCCTTTATCTTATCAGAAATTCAACGGGCGTTCGAGATTGGTTTTTTGATCTTTCTGCCCTTCTTGATCATTGATCTGGTGGTCGCAGCTGTGCTGATGTCGATGGGCATGATGATGGTGCCGCCCGCCGTCGTATCCTTGCCCTTCAAACTGGCGTTCTTCGTGGTGGCTGATGGCTGGACGTTGATTTCCAGTGCCTTGGTGCGCAGTTATTTTTAGCGCGTGTTGGGCAAACATCCCCTTATATCGCGGCCAACTATGGGTCAGATCGTCGGTTTTGGCCAGAACAGGCTCTAGTTTACCAAGAACTCGGCGTGCAGCGCGCCTGCGGCGTTGATGCTTTTCAAGATGTCAATCATATCATGCGGGGCCACGCCCAGCGCGTTCAGGCCCGCCACCACTTCGGACAGGTTGGTGCCCGCCGACACTTCGGCCAGCCCCGTGCCCGGCTCGGTTTCAATGCCAACCGAACTGCGCGGCACGGTGATGGTTTCGCCTTCGGAAAACGGGTTCGGCTGCACCACCATCGGCGTTTCTTCGATCCGCAGTGTCAGATTGCCTTGCGCCACGGCAACCCGGCTGATCCGCACATCCTGGCCCATCACAATGGTACCAGATCGCTGATCCACCACAACGCGGGCGCGGGTTTCGGGTTCGATCAGAATATTCTCAATCTGACTGATGATTTGCGCTGGCGATGCGCCGTTCAGGTCAAGGTTCAGCGCCACAGTGCCAGAATCCAGCATCACCGCAGCGCGCCCGCCCAAAGCGGTGTTGATCGCGGCCTCGATCCGGGCGGCCGTTGTGAAATCAGGCTCTCGCAAGGCCAAACGCGTCGATTTCAGGGTCGAAAAGTCAAACTCAACCTCGCGTTCCACCCGCGCGCCAGAGGGGATTGTGCCTGCTGTTGGCACACCTTGCACCACCCGCGCCGCCTGACCTTCGGCGGAAATGCCGCCGGCGATAATGGTGCCTTGGGCAACTGCATAAATCTGGCCGTCCGCACCGTTCAGCGGGGTCATGATCAAAGTGCCGCCAAGCAGGCTTTTTGCGTCACCAATCGCTGATACGGTGACATCAATTTGCCCGCCCGCCCGCGCAAACGGCGCCAATGTGGCCGTCACGAACACTGCCGCCACGTTTTTGGGCCGAAATTCCTCGCCTGCCACGTTGACGCCAAGGCGTTCCAGCAAATTTGACATCATCTCTTCAGTAAAGGGCGCGTTGCGCAGCCCGTCGCCGGTGCCGTTCAGGCCGACAACAAGGCCATAACCCACCAGATCATTGGCGCGCACGCCGTCAAATTCGACCAGATCCTTGATGCGGATGGGCCCTGCCAAAACCACAGACGGCAAACAGGTCAGCAACAAAGCCGCAAAAATTAATTTCATCTTAAGTAATCCATTAGGCTAAGGCGCGTGATCCGCGCGGTGATGGCGTAAATCTTTTCAAGCTGTTGTTGGGTTTCTTGCAGCTTTGAGGCGGTTTCAAACGGATCAGCGGCGGTTATATCGGCCCTTGCGATCTGCAGCGATGTAGATTCGGCCGCGTTGCGCGATGCGGCGGCATCAATCTGCGCCTGCGCTGTGCCAATCCGCGCCGCCAAATATGTGCGGTCAGTATGGCTTTCCAACAGACTTAGGCCCGCGCGGTTGGCAAGGCTCTGGCGTTCGGCGGGTTGGCCAGCCAATGCGCCCCGACCCAACAGCGCCGCCAAAGCCAACCCTTTCAGGGTTGCCCGAATGGCGGGATCGGTGGCGGTGATGTCGAGGGCGGCCTCTTCCCCGGGTGCGATATTTACACGCGCTAACGCCACATTCCCGGTATAGGCCGTGGCGGCGAACCCCGCGGGCGCGTTGAACCAAGCCGATACTGCCACTTCAATGTCTTGGGCTGTCGCAGCGCCGATGATTGCGGCGTCCAACGCCAACATCATCGTTTCCGCAGGCACGATGGCCGGACCGTTTGTCGCCGTTCCCGCGAACAGGCTGCGGTCCCCGACGCGGGTGTTCAACGCAGACATCGCCGTTTCCAACCGCGAGCGGGCTTCGGTTCCTGCCGCGTCAATCAAGGCTTGCGTCGAAGTGCTGGCAGCGGCCAAAAGCGTCCGGCTAAGGTCAGATGCCACCTCATCAACCACACCAAGTGCTGTTTGCATGGATCCGGCAAAAAGCCCCGCTTCGGCTGTCACAGCGCGATAGCCGTTTAGCCGCGCAAGCGAGGCGTCAATCGCGGAAAGCGGCACTAAATCACCAGAAACACGCGCGGCGGTGTCGGCAACCCGGCCTGTTGTAAGCTCTAACGACAGGCGCTGAAGGTCTGATTTCAAGGCCACATTCTGACGCCGCAACATAAAGGACTGGGCCATATCGCCTAGGGAAACCAAGCCCATGCGTTAAATCCCTAACAAGGTTTGGATCATGTCATTCACCGTGGCCATCACCTTTGCATTGGCGGCATAGGCCTGTTCAATCAACAGCAGGGCTTGCATTTCCTGATCGGTATCAACGCCGCCTTCCATCTCCATTTCGCGCAAAGTATCAAGGCGTGCCGAGGCAAAACTGGCCTCGCCTTCGGCGGTCAATCGCGATTGTGCCACGCCAGACAGCATGTCGGCGGCAAGGGTGGCATGGCTGCGCGCGCCCGCCATAAACCCGCCAGAGGCCGGATTGCGCGGGGCAGTCAATGCAGATTGCAAATCCTTAATCAACCGCGCATCGCCCGCTGCCCCCGGCATTTTCGCGCCCAGACCATCGCGCAACCGCCACAAAGCGCCGCCATTGGCGGGGTCGGCGGCGGTATTCAACTGCAGGCGCTGTGCCAGACCGGTTTCGTTGGCAGGCACAAACGCAGCCGCCGCATCGGTGAAAAGGCCGGCGGCCCCCGGCGCACGGGTGACATCGACAGCCGGATCGGCGAACCGTTCAATCAGATCGCGCGCAACCGCATCAAGCCGCGCTTGGGCTTGCGGGGCCAGATCATCGCGCACTGCGAAATTTCCCGCCATGGATCCGCCGGAAATCAGACTGCCTTCTGCTGCCGTAGACACTGGCCTGCCATTGATTGTCAGGCCCGACAGCGCACCGCTGGCTTGGGTCATGCCCGGCACGATCACACCGACCGGCGCAAAGCCCAACTGGGCCGGCGCGCCATCCAGCAAAACCGCGCCGCCGGTGGTGAACAGGGCAATTGATCCATTGTCGCGCGGCACTTCGCGCAACGGGATGATGCCTGAAATGCCGTCGATCAGTTGCTGACGCTGATCCAACAGGGCCGAGACATCGCGGCCGACACCAAAACTAGAGCGGATCTGACCATTCAGATCGGCAATGCGGGCAAGGGCCGTGTTCATTTGCGCCACTTCGGATTCTATCCGGTCATCAGCCTGGGCGCGGGCGGTTTGGATATCATTGCCAGCAAAGGCCAAATGCGCCGCCAGTGCCTTGGCGGTTTCGGCAACTTTGGAAAGCCGGGCTTCTGAGTCAGGACGCGAACTGGCTTCGATAAGCGCGGTGTCAAAGGCCGCAATTCTGCCGCCCAGCGAGGTTGCACTGTCTGGCGTGCCCAAGACGCCCTCCAGCCGATTTAAAAAACTGGCGGCCGCGTTGCGCGCACCGCTGCCCGCAGCGGCAATCCGGCGATCGCCCAACAAGATCAGATCACTTTGCCGCGTAATCCCCGTGACGCGCACGCCGTTTCCGGATGATCCAACCGACCGGGAAACGGTTTGCAATTCGCGTCGCCCGTACCCTTCGGTCATCGCGTTGGCGATGTTGGACGAGACAACTTCGGCGGCGCGCGCAGCCGTTGTCAGACCGGAAAGTGCCGAAGACAGGGTGCCAGTGATGCTCATCTGCGTCAGCGTTTGATATTGGTGGTTTCTTGCAGCATTTCGTCAACCGTTTGAATAACCTTGGCGTTCGACGAATAGGCGCGCTGGGTTTGGATCAGCTGCGTCAGTTCTGCGGCCACATCGGTGGACGATTCTTCGCGCGAAAAGCCGACAACGCTGCCGGTTGGGCCGTCACCTGCATTCCACAGATAAAACGGGCCAGAGCCGGGCGATACTTGATAGGTTTGGTTGTTCAGCGCCAAAAGCCCATTGGCATTGGGCACATCAACCACCGGCAACTGATAAATCCGGCGGGTAAAGCCCTGATCGTAGATGGCTGAAAGATAGCCCTTTTCGTCAACTTCAACCGCCGTCAGGCTGGCCACAGGTGAGCCGTTTTTACTGATCGCAACCGGGGCAAATGTGCTGGAAAGCTGTGTCATGCCATTGGGTTGGCCGGGCCGCCCGATATCAAGGGCAACCAGACCACCGCCCACAGCCACCGAAATTGTGCCATCGGCCGGGTTATAGGCCCCGCCGGTGATTTGCGTCACTGTGGCAAGCGCCCCCCCGGCAGTTTGGGTGGCGTTGAAAGTCAGCGTATATTCGCCGACCGTTGCCCCACCCAACGCGGAATCCTGGATTTTCATCGTCCAGCTGTTCGAGGCCCCCGCCAGCGGCACGGTTGGTGTAAACGTAAAATCCATTGTCTCGGACGTGCCAAGATTGCCGAAATATTCGACCGTCAGATTGAACGGCGTGCCGGGCGCGCCTGCAACACTGGACGAGGCCGGAAGGTTCACGCCCAGCCGCATTTCTGATGTGGGGTTGCCGATGTATTGATTGGCATTGATCCGCACCGGTTGCAGCGCCGACATCGTATCACGCGGGAACGTCGGCACGGTGCCGTCAGGATTGGCGGGCCAACCCATCAGGACCAAACCGGTATTGGTGCGTAATATGCCTTCGGCATCGGGGCGGAATGATCCGGTGGTGGCCAGCGATATCGGATAGTTCGTATCCGCGCCGTTCAAGGCGGCGATATTGGTGACAGCCAGAAATCCACGCCCGTCTATGGCCAGATCGGTCGAATTTGTGCTGGCAATCAGGGGGCCACGCACATCAATCATCCGCATGTTGGAAACCCGCACGCCCCCGGCCGAATAACTGGCGCGGGAATTGCCGTTGATTACCACGGAATGAAAATCGGCCTGTGCCCGCTTATAGCCAAAGGTCGAAGAATTCGCGATGTTATCCGCGATGGTTGCAAGGCGGTTGGCATTGGCGTTCAGCCCGGCCACCCCCGCGTTTAGCGAAGAAGAGATTGTCATCGAATGCGCCTTTCTGCAGACCCGACCAAGTTGTTCACGTAACTTGCGGCATGCAGCTTAAGATCGCCCTAACGTCTAAAATTCGATGTATTGGCCGGACTCTAGCGATCCTTTCGCAGCAGGATTATCTCTAAGCGGTTGTTACGGATCGACATTTCATCAGCCGTTGCTGGCATTCTGTCGGCCATTCCGGCAATCCGCTGCATGCGGGCGGTTGGCAAATCATAGCCTTGCAGCAACAAACGCATGGCCTGGGCGCGGGCCGCCGAAAGATCCCAGACCGGATCGTCGATCAATGTGATGGGATAACTGCGGACATGACCGTTCACAGCGATCTGATTTTGCGCCAATCCAAGGACTTCGGCCAGCAACGCCGCAATTTTGCGCATGTCGCCCGTGGGCTCGGCGGTGTCGTCCAGAAACAGCGCGCTGTCGGGCACGTCAAAAATCTCGATGACAAGGCCTTCATCGGTGACCCGCGTCACAACATGACGCAGCAACCGTTCCATCGTCATGCTTTCACCGCCCCGCGCAGTCAAAGCTTGTTCGACTTCGGCCAGCGCTTTTTGTTCGGCTTTTGCCGCGTCGGCATCTTCGGCGGTTCCCGTCGCGCCACTTGCCTTATTTTCTTCTGTGGGCCGTTGATCGCTGGCCCCGGTGCCGCTTTTGGTCAGGGTGTTTTCCGAAAAGATCGAATCGCCGCCAAACGCCCCATCACCGCCGCCCGAAATGCGGTTCACTGGAATCGTCGGATTGAAGTAATCCGCGATACCTTTGCGTTGTTTTTCCGTTGTCGCGTTCAACAGCCACATCAGCATAAAAAAGGCCATCATGGCCGTCACAAAGTCAGCATAGGCCACTTTCCACGCCCCACCGTGATGCCCGCCGCCCTTGATAATCTTTTTACGCTTGATGATGACTGGCGCGGCATTTGATTGCCCAGCCATTCGCACACCCATGTTTCACACCCAAGGCCAGATCTACAGGATCAGCGTTTACAGGGGCTTAAGGGATGAAATTTTAAGTATATTGCGGCGTCACTGCCGGCAAAGCCGCGCGCAGGTTTGCAATCCGATGGCGGCATAATCGGCCCGGAACTGTTGCGTCACGCCGCGCGTCAGACCGTTTTCGATCTGCAAAGGCTGCAGTGGCGTCACACATTCCACCATCGCCCCTGACAGGTTGGCGCGGGTAGACAAAAATTCGGCCACATCTTGCGGGGCGAGATCACCAATACCTGTCAGGAACAGGTCAAACCGCTGAAACGCCCGATCCAGCGCGATCAATCCGGAATGCGGAAACCGCGCACAGATATGCTTTGCCTGGTGCAAGGTCAGGCCAGACGCAAGCGCCCCGCTGAACCGACAAGACGTCGCCCCCATAAGCGCCAGATACCGGCCCAACGTGCGGCTGACAGTGATGGGCAACGCCTGAATCACAAACAGATCGCAGACAGCGTTCATGCTGGACTGCGCCGTTTTCATCCCTTGGGCGCGCCGAATCTGTTTGCGCAACTGGGTTGCTTCGGTTGCCGTCAGGTTTTCCAGAACAACGCCGCCCGGGCGCTGCAATGCCTGCTGCACACAAGACAACGGCAATTTGGTTATCGTTGCGATTTTCGGTGCCAGAAAGGCCAAATCCGCAGGCAGGGTAAGCTGCACTGATAACGATTGGTCGCTTTGCGCTTCGGCGTTTTGCCGGGTCAGGCCCAATGCCGCCAAAAGCGCAAAGAGCTGTTCTTCGGTTTTTGGGTCAACAATGTCATCCAGTTGTATCGTGCCATTGCGCAGCTGTTCTTCGTCTTGCGCCTTGGAAATTGCCAAATGCCGCGACAGAGTTGAGGTTGCCAAAGGCAGCATTTCTGCGGAAACGGGATTCACCAGCAAAACGGTTCCTGCTGGGCGCGCGATGTCTAGGGTCATCTGTTCACTCCGGTTTTCAATTTACTTGACCATCTTGCGCCCGATGATGTGACGCGCCCGTAACGGCGGCGTCAAACCTGCGTCAATTCTTGTGCAAACCACGTTCGTTTGCGCGATTTGCTGCGGTTTCACAAAGAAATTGCCGCCTCAATCAGGGTTGCGGCATCTGGCAGTCCGGCACCAAAGAAATACTCCGGCTCTATCTGATCTTCATCATCGGCGTTCATGGTATCAGGTGTCAGGGGCCGCGTGCCGGGTGCAACGACTGCCAATATCGAACTTGTCTGACAAATCAATGCTTTGGCTTGCAACCCGGTTAGGGATGGCTTGCCATCCGCCTTGCGCGCCCGTTGCGCCAAAAGAACCACACCACCGATCAGGCTGCTGGCGCCGGATGTGCCGCCAAACGCTGCATAATAGCCGCCACCGACGCCCAGATTTCCCTGACCGGGCAAAACAAACGACCACGGCGCGAGGCCTGCATCATAGCCAAAAACGCCGGGTAAATCGGTTGTCACCAGATCCAGCGGCGAAAACGCGTATTCACGCGCACTGCCGACAGAATAATCGTGCATGGCGCGCAGTGGGTCGATCTGATCCAGCCGGGTCTGATGGCGGTTGTAGATCTCATAATCATCCGACGGCGCGACCAAGGTTAGCCCATCGCCATAGTTGGAATAACCAGACCGAAAGCCTTCAGGCGTTACCGCGCCAACAGCAATGATGCCATTGTCATCCGCGGCAAGGTAGGCGGGATAAATCAGCTGACTTTCGCCATCATTGCCTGCCGCGCAAACCACTGGAATCTGACGGGAAATTGCCAAGATAAGTTGTTTTAGAATGATCCACGGGCGATCTGGCAGATGACCGGCTTGTGCTGCGGTCGGATCAATTTCCGGGGCAAGATCGGTGCCAAGGCGCGCGTATAGGTCGGCAGCCTGACGACCACGCCAGGTTTCCAGATCGGCCATCAGATCGGTTTTGGGCGCAAGGCGTGACCGGATCGGATCGGGCAACCCGCGCGGCATGATGATCACGTCAACCCGGCACGACCAAGCATACAGAAAGGCTGCGATAAACTGATGGGGATCGGCCTCAAACGACGTGCGGATCGACAGCAATTTCGAATAAGGATCAACGCCGAAATAGGGCAGCAGGTTTGGGTTAACGGGTGTGTCGGTTTCGCCAGCCGCAGTTGGGGCCACCGCAGGTTCGCCCACGATCAGCCCTGCACAACTGGTGCCATGCGACGCAAAGGTTTCTTCGGGGTCGATCATGCGCCGCACAACGCCACTGGCACCACGATATTCGGCCACCATCGACTCAAGATATTCCATTTCATGCGATGCAAGTTGCAACGCGCCCAAACCATCCAAACTAAGGGCTGCAAAAAAGTTGCGTTTTTCTTCGCGGGTCGTGGGCATTGTGTTAGGCAAAATCGGTGCATTTTGCGCACCATAACGATGGCTTGTCAGGTCAATCGAGCGGTCGACATCAATGCGGCTGGCAAGATTTGGATGCATCCGGCTGACACCGGTATCAATCAGCGCCGCCGTCGCTGCCGGTTTTCCGGCAGTAGGAATTTGATCCCAAAGGGTTGAAGTGATCGGCGGGGCATGTTGCGGGCGGATACTGGTTTCGTTTTCGGCAGGTACTTCCGCAGGGATTGGTCCGAAATCAGCCTTTATGACGTTCAGCGCGGCCAGATGCCACAGCCAGAAATAGCGTGGAGGGGTTGGAGAAATTGACATCATCTTTGTTCCTTGGGTTTTAATGCCATTCGCCTTGGGCCGCCAGAAAGGCAGCCCCAAAGGCATCACGCAAATAGGGGGCAAAACGACGCGCCAATTCTTTTCCGGCCTCGGTATCTGACGGATAGTGCAATCCCGCCCATTCACGGTTTTCGGCTACATTTTGGGCCACGCGGGCCAACTCATCCGTGGCCGGGTGCTCAGGCAGGATGGCGTTAAAGGCGAAGGCGATCGAAAAGCACTGAAAGGCGTGGTTTGAGGGATAGCTTTCATGCGCGGGCACGGCCAACAACGGGCGCAGGCGGGGTTCCACCACTGTTGGGCGATCCCGATCAATGCGGGCCTTATACAAAAGGCCAACATATTCGCAGGCGGTCAGAATGTTCAGAAACAGCCCTTCGGTCGCACCATAGCCGCCGATACCTTCGATGCCCAAGGGCCGCATGAATTCATCAACAGACAGGGCCGCTTGCGCCTCTATTTCTGGCTGGCGGCGCATGCGTTCCTTGTCGCGGGCCTGCATCGACAGCACAACCGCCGTTTCAAGGCGGGTATAGTCGGGGCCGGGGGGCAAGGGGATATCCAGACATTCCCAGGCAAACCGGCTGGACACGGTAAACGCGTTATCCGACGGCAACTGATGCAAGCGCCGCAATTCCAGTGCGGGGATAAGGCCGGTTGCGGCCTGCCCGCCGTCAAAACCCACCTTGTTTTTGTTCTTATTTTTATTCTTGTTCTTGTTTTTATTCTTGTTCTTATTCAGCGCCGACTTGTTCTGAACCATCTTATTTTGCGATGCCAGCGCACCACCGCCCATGCCGGCATCGCCGTGGCCACCCAGACCTTGCGCGGCACCACCGCGAACGGCTTGGATCTGATCGGCATACACCTCGAACGGATGTGCGTTCAGGAAACTGGCAATGGTGGTGGGCGCGGCGTTTTGCATAAATCTCTCCGTCAAAATCAATGTTTACGAACCCCGGCTTTGATCAAGCCCTGCAGAAAATGCTGTCCGCCTTCGGTGTTTAATCCAGGGTATCCGCCGTCGTGCAGCGAGCTGATGGAAAAGTTGGGTTCAACCATCAACAGCTTGTTCAGGAAAACCCGCGCCTCGTCTGGCCGGTCAAGATGGGCGTGGCTGGATACCAAGACCCGCAGCAAAGAATTGAAATCGGGGCGTTCGGCAAGGGCGGCGCGGCCAGCCTCTATCGCGGTGTGATGCTCACCACTGAAGTTGCCGGTAATCGCGCGGGTGGTTTCAAAATAGTATCTGTGCGGGCTGAACGCCCCCAAATGCCGCGCCCAACGCGCCATGGCCAAAGCGCGTTTTGGTTGCCCCGCATAGGCGTGCAACATGGCATATAAATCCCATGCCAGCGTTTGCGCCGGGTTCACCCGCAATGATTGTTCAAACAACCCCGCCGCATAGTCAAACTCACCGAACAGATACGAATGCACATGGCCAACCAGTGCCGACACCAGCGCATTGTTCGGCTCCAGATCCAGAGCACGGCGGGCAAAGTGCTGGGTTTCCTCGATCAACGGCGCGTCTTGATGGTTGAACTTTTGTCCCACCCGGAAGGTGTTCAGAAACGCCATCCACGCATAGCCCTGCGCCGACGGATGGGTGGCAATATGGCGGCGCAGGGTCGCTTCTGATCGGTCAAGATCGGCGCGGGTCAGCCGGAACATCGACGACACCGCTGATGCCAATCGCCCATCGGCATCAGCCGCTTCGCAATCGGTGTGGCGTAGAAAATGCCGCAGGGCTTCTTCGGTGGCGCGGGCAATCAGGGGCATCGCGGCAGTGACATCGCCCAATTGTTGGCGGCGAAACTGTACCTCATCCGCCCAAACCAGCGCACCATCGACCGCCGACTGCAACAGTATCGCCAGCCGCACAATGGCAGGATCGGCGAAAACTCTGACTTGTACGGTCAGGTTGATCTGTTCCGGCAGACGGGCAAAACCGCCGCCAATCAGATCACTGAACGGCGCTGGGGCCAGATCGAAAATTCGCAATTCGCCGGTATCCTGAAATGCCGCCAAAAGCGCGCGCTGCACGTCGGATTGCAAAATAACCGCTGCCGGATCGCCGCCCAGAATAACCGGCGGCAACAAAGCAACCCGCCAGCCCTGCGCTCCGCCTTGTCCTGCATTCATTTGCGGCGGCGCAATCGGCGGGTGACCGGCAGTCGATGCCATAGTGCGCGGCACGGCGGCGGATTCTGCGCGGTGATCTTCTGTCTGGCCTTTGGGGGCCAAATCATGCGCAAAGCCCGCTTCTTCGATACGGCGGTGCCAGGACTGCCGTTCAAGCGTCAGCCATTCTTCAAATTCAGGATCGCGAACATCAATGCCTTCGAGAAAATTTTCGGTCTGCCCGAACGCGCTTTTTGCAGCGGTTGGTTTAAGGGCATCCAGTGCATCAATCTGCAGGGCGGCCAGATCAAGCGAAACCGTATGTTTGTCGGCAGACACCAAATGCGCCGCAGCCGGGCCTAGGGCAGACCTTATATCCAACAAAGCCTGGCGCAGGCTGGCCGAAGCCTGATCTTCGCCCCGGTCACTCCACAACTTATCGCGCAACCACACGCGAGACCGTGATCCTCGTGGCGCCACCGCCAGCATCGCCAAGATGGCCCGCGATTTGCGGGATTTTGGCGTCAGGTCCTGGCCATCCAGCCCCTGAACCGTAAAGGGCCCAAAGAGAAACATCGAAAACGCAACTGGCTTTGGCTGTGACATGGGTGGCGCACTTACACTATCTGGGCAATGTTTCCGTCCCAAGAGTGACGCAGCCAGACGCTTTGGTAAAGCACCATGCGCAACGAAGAACGGCGTAGCAGGGTGTTTCAGTGGGTGAATGTTGGTGTTTTGCATCGCACTCTGCACCATAATGACGCAGTGCAGTAAATCCATGCGATGTGAGCGATGCGTCAAAGCGGCGTCAAAATACCAGTGGCCCGCAAATTTAATTACTGAAAATCAGCGTTCGCGCAGCGCCTCGCTGCTTTTGTACAGCGGTTTGGTCAGATAGGTCAGCACCGTCTTGCCACCGGTTTGCAGTTCCACCTCGGCCTGCATCCCCGGCCTGATCTGCAAATTCTGCTGCCGGTCATTCAGCTGTGTGCGATCAACACTTAGCATCACTTTGTAATGCGGGTCGCCATCAGGGTTGCGCGACCGTTCATCTTTGAACGTGTCGGCCGATATAAAAGTAACTTTGGCCTTCAACGACCCGTAAATCGTATAATCATAGGCCGATAGTTTGATCGTGGCATCCTGCCCCTGCTTGACCGCCGCAATATCGCGCGGCTTCACTTTGGCCTCGATAAACAGTTCTTCGTCCAGCGGGATGATCTGCAAAATCTCTTCACCAGACCGCACGACGCCGCCGATTGTGGTGACCGACAGTTTGTTCACCACGCCGCGCATCGGGGCCACCAGAATGGTGCGCGACAGCTGATCTTGGGCCAGCGTCAGTTTTTGGCGCAGGCCTGCCAGTTCGCTTTGGGTTTTCGAATAGTCGTTGGCGCGCTCCAACTGGGTGGTGGTCACCGCTTCGGACAAGCGGTTTTCGGCATCGCTGTTGGCTTTGCGCGCGCGGGTGACCTCGATCAAGGGGGCGATTTCGCGTTTGTACATCTTTTCCAGCAGCTCCAACTCTGCCGTGGCTTGCTCAAGGACAGCCCCCGCACCTTCAACCCGCGCCTGATATTCGGCTTGGCGGGCTGTCAGCAATGCTTTTTCGGATGCAACGATATCTGGCACCCGCACGGCCAGACTTTGTGGCACATCAAAACCCGGCTCGCCTGCAATTTCGGCTTCCAGTCGAAACCGCCTGATTTCCAATGCAGCGATTTCGTCTGATAATTCATCCACCGCAGATTGATATTGCGTGCCGTATAGCCGGGCAAGCGTTTGGCCGGGTTCCACCACATCACCTTCGGCCACGTTCAATTCGGCCAGAATGCCCCCTTCAAGGTTT
The DNA here is from genome assembly GCA_031384605.1 of Cypionkella sp. GTDB lineage: Bacteria > Pseudomonadota > Alphaproteobacteria > Rhodobacterales > Rhodobacteraceae > JANNAT01. The sequence continues at coordinate 18,693 of JANNAT010000051.1, read as the reverse complement.
TGAATGATCTGCGGACGCGAGGATGAGACAACTTCGCCAGAGGCACGCACGATTTCATCGACCCAGGCAAAAGCCGCCCAGACCACAAACACCACAACCGCCAAACCGATCATCCAGATCGTCCGGCTGGGGCCGCGCATCTTTTCGGCAAAGTCATCGTCGAAGGTGGCCAAACTCATCCGGTTGCCCCGCCGCCAATGGCCGTGGCGCGAATGGCGCTGATCTTTATGCCGCCTTGCGGCGGGGCCGGCGTGCCGTTCAGGTGTGCCAGAACTGCATCACGGGGGCCGTCCACCACCAGGCGGCCATTTTGCAAAATGATGGTGCGGGCGATCAGTTGCAAAATCGGGATGCGGTGGGTGGCGATAATGGCGGTGCGGCCTTCAAGCCAGACCTTCAGGCGGCTGACCAAGGTGCTTTCCAAAGTCTGATCCAGCGCCGCCGTGGGTTCATCCAAAATCGCCACAACCGGGTCTTGCAACCACAGCCGCGCCCAGCCGATGCTTTGGCGTTGGCCTACTGACAGGCCCTCGCCCATTTCCTTGATCTCAAGATCCAATCCGCGCGGATGGGCCCGCACAAACGGCCCTAACCCAGCGAAATCGAGCGATTCAAACAGACGGTCATCATCACGTTCCAGCTGCGACATGTTCAGATTGTCACGCAAGGATCCGGCGAAAAGACGCACCTCTTGTCCCAGATAGCCGATGCCCCGCCGCAGATCACGGGGATGCACCTGCCCCATATCGACGCCGTCGATCAAGATACGCCCTGCCGTGGGGTCATAAAGCCCTGCCAGTATGCGCAACAGGGTCGATTTTCCCGATCCATTTGTGCCCAATACCGCCACATGCTGCCCTGCCGGGATCGACAGGCCCTGGATTTCCACCGTTGCCGCTGATTGCGGATCATAGCGGAATTCAACATTGCGCATTTCAAATGCGCCGACCAGTCGATCCCGGCGCAGATAGTGGCGACCTTCTTCTTCGGCTTGTGTGGCGTTCGCAATCGCTTCCAGCCCGTCCAGAGCCGCTTTTACGTTCGTCCACTTTGCCATGGTCGACGAAAGCGCCGCCAATGGACCCAAGGTGCGCCCGGTCAGAATGCCGATGGCAATGATGGTGCCGACGGTGAACTGGCCCGCAAATACCAGATAAGCCCCGCAAACCACGGCCATGATATAGGTCACCTGCTGCACGCTTTGCGCCCAATAGCCCAGCATCGACGTCAGATTGCGTTGTTCAGACGATTTCACCGCTGACAGCGTCGAAAGTTCGGCCCAAATGCGTTGAATGCGGTCTTCACCGCGCTGGGTGGTGACGGTTTCAGATTCGAATATCGCTTCATATAGCAACCGCGCCGCGCGGGTGCTGGCACCTTGGGTTGCCATGGTCAGCGCGACCATCCGTTTTTGAAACAGGAACCCCGGCAGCACCATCAAGATGCCACCCGCCACCAAAACCCAAACCAGATTGCCGCCAATTGATGCGACCAGCGCCAGAAAGATCAGTATAAACGGCAGATCTGCCAAGGTACCAATCGTGGTGGCCGTAAAAAATTCACGCACCGAGCCAAACTCACGCATGGCGCTGAACAACCCACTTGGGCTGCGCGTGCCGGGACCATGTTTCATGCCCAGCAGTTTGTCCATCAAACGGCTCTGCACGGCCAGTTCGATACGTTTTCCGGTGACATCCATCAACCCGGACCGCGCCAGTTTCAGCAGCGCCTCCATCAGAACCGCCAACAGCGCGCCGATGGCCAGAACCCACAACGTAGGCGCACTTTGATAGGGGATCACGCGGTCATAAACCTGCATCGAAAACAGGGACACGGCGACGGCCAAAATGTTGGCCACCAAAGACCCTGCCGCCACTTCGCCCAATTGGCGTTTATAGCGGGCAAATTCACCCCAGAACCAATGGCGTTTCTTGGTGGCCTCGACGTGGCGGGTTTCCAGATCGTGCAGCGTAGTTTTCGCCCGCAAAAGGCGGCCTGCGTAAACCTGGGCAAAGTCAGCAACTGAAACTTCAGCGCGCATGTCCTGGCAAGTGGTGTCATAGATTTGCAACGTCGCGTCGGTTTGACCCAACACCAGCACAATCTGCCCAGACGACATTTCGGCCAGTGCCGGCCAATGGGTTTTGCTGGGCTTTGGCACACCATCCACCCGCGCCGTCATGCCCATGGCGCGCAAAGCACTGCAAACATTTTCAAGACCGGCGTCAGCATTGCCGCCCGTGACCTGCAATTGTTCCAAAACATCAGCGGCGGCGATTTCGTTGCCCAGCAACCCTGCATAAACCACAGCCAATTGGGCGCGACTTTGCACGCGGCCAGTGTGGCGGGTGCGCGATGCGGGTGCCGGAACCGATGGCCGTGCCGCGATTGGGGCCGCTGACGGCACCAGAGCGGCATTGATATCAAAGGCGACAACCCGGTCGTTCACATCCGTGCCCCGTCTATCAACTGCCCATGATCACGGGCCAGTTCCAGTTCCAACAAGGCGATATCATAGCGCAGCGACACCTGATCGCGTTCCAGACGCGCAAAAGCATCGTATTGGCCAACCAGTTCCAGCAACGACCGGCGACCAACCTGATATTGTTCGGTAAACAGCGCCAGATTGCCTTTGGTTTGCTGTAAAACTTCGGTGCCCTGCGCCTGACGCGATGACAGCGTGGCGATCTGACGTTCTATCGCCACTCGCCTGCGGTTTGCGGCCTCGGCGGCCTCAGCTGTTTGGCGATCAACCACATCCGCCGTGGCATCCAACGCCTGAAGTTCCGCGCGTGATCCGGGGTTTAACAGCCCGGCCCCCGTCATCCGCAGCCCCGGTGCCATGCCACTTGGCCCGACATTAGCTGATGCAGAAATCCCCGGCATCATGCCGGATCGTTCCAGTCTTGACTGCGCCAAGGCGCGCGATCCCTCGCCACGGACCAAAAGCACCGATAGGGGTTCAGACGCGGCAGACGCCAATCCAACCGTATCAAGACCGTGAACGCCTGCCATCGGTCGCCCGACAATCGCCTGCAATTCGGCCATCGCGGACGCTTCGGCATCTTGATCGGCGGCCATGGTTGCCTGCATTTCGGCCTGTGCTTGGGCAATCACCCGCTGTTCCGACCGGTCAGAAATGCCGCCATCTACGCGCTGCCCCATAACGGTTTCAAATTCTGCCAGACGCGCCGCAGCTTGGCCGGAAATCGCCAATTGCGCACGGGCGCGTTCGGCGGTGATGTAGTGGGTCAACCCGTCGAACACGCGCTGGTTCATTGTCGCTGACAGACCAACGGCGGCGACTTCGACATCGGCCACCGCGAATTCGCGTTCGGCTTTGCGGCGGCCCTGATCAAACAGCGCCGTTTCCACCAACAGGCTGGCAGCCAGCCCCGAAAGCGAGGTCAAATTCACCGACTGACCGATTTGCGGCAGCCAGTTCTTGGCCCGTGCTTCGGCCCGCAGCCGTGCCACACGCAATTCGGCCGCTGCGGCACCAGAGCTGTTATCAAGCACGGCATCGGCAACTTGGGCAAAGGACCCCGCCGATGGCAGCACGCTTTGTCGCGCCAAAAGATCGGCAATCAACGCGGATTGCGCGCCTTCCTGCGGTGCAAGGGATCCGGCATCCGCAGCAACAGCGGATTGACCCGGCAGTGTGTTAAACCGCGATGGCACATCCGCGCCACCCACACAGCCCGCCAAAAAGATACACGTCCCAAGTGCGGTGCCAAGGGAAACTTCCCCAGCACCAGACCCGTTTTTGCGGCCCAAGGGCATTGCCCTTCTCCTTGATCAGATGACAGCGCTTAGGGACGTGGTGATGTCATCGTCGATAAGAACGCTGGCACCGGTTCCAAGCATATAAAGCTTGTAGGTTTCGCCGTTGATGTCTTTGGTCGTGGTGGTCGCAACCCCGCCTATCAAGGTAACGGTATCGTCGGCCCCACCTTTGATGATCAGACTGTGATCTGGTCCGGTGATTGCCTTCAGCTGGGCTTCGGTGATGCTAAGCTGTGCTTGCGGTGCGACCGTCAGATCAATCGCTGACAGATCGAAGGCTGCAAGACCCGCGCGGTTCAGATCAACCACCGGCGTGTTGGTGTTGTCCACGATCAGCAATGTGCTGGATTCATTTTGCGCCGCATCTTGGGTGTTCACCACCAGATAGCTGCCATCTGGCACGCCTCTGCCAAAGACAAATTCGGTTTCGCCCCCAGTGGTGCTGTGGGATTCGCTGACCGTCGCCGTGGTTCCATTGGCCTTAATCTCGTGGAAGGCATAGCTATCGGTGGTTTCGTCGGTGTAAATTCTGCGCAAATCGCCTTGCGTAGATTTGTTCACGGCCGTCACTTCGGGCGCGCCCGGTGCAACGGTGTCAATCTTGAAGGCATCGGTCAGCGTGGCCACGTTGCCCGCCCGGTCAGTTGCTTGCACGGTGACAGAGCTGTTCAAGGTGCCGCGCGGAATGTCAGCCGAGGCAAAGGTTGCGGTCCACAAACCATTGGCACCCGTGGTGGTGTTCACAACCGCACCGCCCGCCAAAGTAACCCTGATTGTGCAGTTCGGCTCGGCGGTGCCGGTAAAGGTGATCCCGCGGGATGCCTCTTCGGCATTGACGAAACCATCGCCGGAAATCGTGCCGCCGGTGCGGGCAAAGTTGCGCACAATGGTATCAACCGCGACCTGTTCGGTCAGCGTCGATGTGTTGCCAACGCGGTCAGTGGCTCTGGCCGTCATGGTGACGCTGCTTTCGCCTGCCGGAATATCGCCCGCCGGAATGGTCAGTGACCAGTTGCCATTGGCGTCAACCACCGCCGCACGCGATGCGCCGTTGCCGAATTTGACCTGAACCGAAGATCCTGCCTCGACACTGCCCGAAACGGTCAGGCCAGCGGCAGCTTCGACGGCGTTTACAACGTTATCGGGTCCAGCGGACATCGCCGTGCGGGTGAACGGCTTTACTTCTGTATCAACGTTGATGCCATGGCTGGCGGTGGCCACGTTACCTGCTACATCCGTTGCCCGAACCGAGACGGTTGTTGCATAAGTGCCGCTGCGAATTTCGGTGCTGGCAAAGTTTGCCGTCCATGTGCCGCTTTGACTGGCGGTCACGGTGCGGGTGACGCCTTCGAAGGTAACGGCAACCGCTGCGCCGGCCTCTGCAGTGCCGGTCAAGGCAATGCCGCGGGCGGCTTCGGCCCCCGATATGATGTTGTCGCCGCCAACCTGACCTGCGTTCACGGCCACGCTTGTCTCGGTATCAACCTTGATGCTGCGCGTGGCCGAGGCCTGATTGCCAAAGCTGTCGGTTGCCGTAACGGTGGCCGTTGACGCGTAGGTGCCCGCAGGTATTGCGCTGGCGGGGAAGGTTACTGACCATGCCCCTGTGCTGCCAACAACGGCGGCAAGGGTGGTGCCGTTCCAAGCGACGTTAACGCTGGATCCGGCTTGCGCAGTGCCTGTAAGAATGATGCCACCTGCAGCCTCGGTTGCATTGACCGTGCCATCGGTTGCGACAGTGCCGGTAAAGCCAACATTGGTAAGGGTATCAACCTGAAAACCATGCGTCACGGTTGACGCATTTCCCGCAGCATCCGTCGTCTTCGCCGTCAAGGTCGCAGTATATTCCCCGCCCGGCAACGTGCCTGCGGCATAGGTCACCGACCATTTGCCATCAGCCCCGACAATCGCGGTTTGCTTGACACCGTGTAGCGTGATTTCCATCGACGCCCCGGCGGTTGACGTGCCCGTAACAACCAGACCAGACTGGGATTCGGTAAAGTTGACTTTGTTATCAGCGGTGACCGCATCAAAGGTGATGGGATGCGGAACGGTATCAATCACCAGTATTTCATTTACGATGGTGGTGTTGCCAAGCACATCTTTCGACGTAATCTTGACCGGAATTTCGTATTCCCCGCCCGCAATCTGCGTTTTTGTAAAGGTTACCGACCATGTGCCATTGGCGGCAACGGTGGTGGATTGGCTAAAGCTGCCGACCTGCACAAGAATGCTGGCCCCGGCCTCGCCTTTGCCATCAATGCTGACGCCATTTTGGTATTCTTGCAGGTTTTCAACGTCACCAACACTTTTCGTGCCGTGTTGGACCACAACGACAGGCGGCGTCAGATCAAGCACAAAGTTTGGCCCGCCAAGGGTTGTGGTGGTGTTGGTTTTAATATTCGTGAACACGGCCAATGCTGTGTAATTGCCATCCGCTGGCAACCCGGTCTGTGGGAACAAGACCACCCATTTGCCATCTGTGCCGATGACCGCTTCTTGGGTCTTGCCGCCGATGGTCACAACAACCTTATCGCCCGGCTCACCTGTGCCTGACACTGGCAGAACCGGCGCAACCGTGTTGGATGTAATCGTGGTTGTGGTCTGTGGATTAACCGTAGGCGTTGCGCGCCCATCGCCACCGCCACCCAGACCGCCACCAATGACGGCCGCACCACCGGCAAGTGCCGCAGCCGTGCCCATGCCGCCAAACCCGCCTAAGAGGCCCGGAATAAACGGTGCCATGCCAGCCGGTTCGTTAGAGGCTACAACCAATGGCTGTGTCAAATCAGCTTCAGTATAGCGCAGATCGTCCAGCGGGCTCCACTTATCCCACCCCTGCACGGCACCGTAATCGGCAAACAGCACACCATCGGTGCCTTCGTTCACCATAACTTCAACAATCTGGCCGTCGGATGACAGATACAGATGGTTCACGTCGCCCGCAGCTTCGTTGAAGTAGTTGCTAAGAACCACGGTACGGCCATCGACCAGCCTGATCACCAGGTCCTGACCCGATTGTTCATAGGCCACGATGCTGGACCGCGACAGGTTGAGCGAGACCGAGTCGCCAGACCCTACTTGTATGAAATTGCCCTGCGCCTCACCGGACACTGTGCCATGCTGCGTTCCGCCCGCAAAATTGCGGACAGCGAAATTAATCGCTGATACCATCTTTACTACTCCGCCTCAAAACCGAACTTTAGCGCCCGGCGTGTTATGAGCCCCTCTGATGGGGACTACTTGCGGCAACGAATACAAAGCTTTGGACGCAAATTCCAGTGGTTTGAGTGCGGCTGAATATTTTTTGTCCAATTTCCCCCTCAATTTGGCCATATTTGCGGTTTTTCCGCTACATCTGGATTCATTTATGTCGCACTGCCAAGCCAAGACGATGCCCATATTCGCCTGAAAGTTGTAGGATCAATCGGCCAAAATCAGTCATGCCAACAGGCCATTTCAACGCTAAAGCCACCCACGCCAGCGAAACACGGCCCATGTCAGCGCCGCCGATCCCACCATCAGGCCCAATGCCATGGGATAGCCCCACCCCTGCGCCAGTTCGGGCATATGCACAAAATTCATCCCGTAAATGCTGGCGATCAACGTGGGTGGCAAGAACAGCACCGCCACCACCGACACGATCCGCACGGTAGAGTTTTGCGACAGATTGATGGTGCCCAATGTGGCGTCGGACGCCAAAGCCAGCCGCGAGGATAGAAAATCGGCGTGAACTTCCAGCGCGTCAATATCCCTCACCTGACCTTTCAAAACCAACCCCAGCCCTTCGGCATTTAGGCGGTGGTTCAGCAATTGATCGACATAGTTCAACGCACGGCCCAATGTCAGCAGCGCCAATCGCACCCGGCTAAGGCGTTCGCCTTCACTGCCCAATTTGGCCAAGGCCATTTCCAAATCTTTTGGCCGATGGCCGCGTGGCCCCGGATTGTAAATGGCCCGGGCAACATCGTCTAACCCGCGCCCCGCCGTTTCAAGATGATCCGCGAGGCGACCGATGACCTCTTCGATCAGCCCCAGAAAGATCCGATCTGGTGTCGAACACCCCAGACTGCTTTTCTCGGCGCGGGGTGGATAGGTTTCAAAGGCGCGGGGGCTGTGGTGGCGCACGGTGACAATGCTGTTTTTACGCAAGACAAAACAAACCGGCCCCATGATCTGCCCATCGGATTTATCCTGCACTTGCACATCATGGCCGGGCAGAACCACTGTCAGATAATCAGCATCGCCTTCGTGATACAGGCGGTTTGAAACTTCGATCTCTTCCATTTCTGCAAGGCTGGGTACATCCACACCCAACGCACGAACGGCAGCTTCCTGCGCGGGGGTCGGGTGCAGAATATCAATCCATTCTGCGTCTGAAAGCGCGGCTGATGGTGCCATCAACTCTAACCGGCCATTTGCGTAGATATAGGCGTTCAACATGCAGCACCTGCCAGTTTTGCGATCTTATTCTGCCTAAACCGATTGTTACGCCTCGCCAAGTGGCAGATTTCCGCAGATGGTTTTATCAAGGGATTGGCGTTTTACGATCAGCTGCTACGATCAAGTTAAAGACGATAGGTGCAAAAATGCTGACACGCCGCCAATTCCATACCCGTTTGATCGCCAGTTTGGCGGCGTCTGCCTTGCCAATTCAGTTGCGGGCAAATGTTACAAGCGCATCTGATCTTTGGCTGAACCGCCTTACATTCGGGGCCACGCCTGATAGCCGCGCCACATTCAGTGACCCGCTCGCTTGGCTTGATGCACAATTGGCAATGCCCGTGTCAGATGCTGGACTGGATGCGCGACTTGCCGCCGCCCGTCTGCGGATTTCCTATGCGGCGGGGTCGGATGAAAATAAGCACAACTGGGGGGCGATGGACGAATTACGTCCGCTGACAACGCTGACGAATGACCCAGCGGATCAGTTGCACTGCATCGACTGGCAACAGGGCATGGATTACGCCGAACGCACTCGTCCGGCGTCCGAGGTGATTGCCGCCTCGATGATCCGCGCGGTGCATGCGCCCGCACAACTGCGCGAGGTGATGACGCAGTTTTGGCATGACCATTTCAGCGTTAATTCGCAAAAAGATGAATTGACGGCTGTGTTTTTTCCTACCCATGACGCCATCATGCGCAACCATGCCTTTGGTAATTTCCGCGTGTTATTGGGCGAAGTGGCCCGGTCGCCCGCGATGCTGTATTATTTGAACAACGCCGACAGCCGGGCATCCCCGGCCAATGAAAACTGGGGCCGCGAATTGTTGGAATTGCACACCCTTGGGGCGGGCAATTACCTGAATGATCGCTATGACGATTGGAAATCGGTGCCCGGTGCAACCGATGGTTTGGCGCAAGGGTATCTTGATCTCGATGTCTACGAAGTAGCGCGGGCCTTCACAGGATGGTCCGTTGGCGATGGGCGCTATGTTAATGAGGGCGTAGATGCCCCAAAAACCGGGCGGTTTCACTATATCGAGGCGTGGCATGATCCCTATCAAAAACGAGTACTTGGGATAGAATTTGATCCAAACCGCGCCCCGATGGAGGACGGTGACCAAGTGATGGATATTTTGGCCGCCCATCCGGGAACCGCCAAATTTATCACAACCAAACTAATCCGCCGCCTGCTGACCGATACGCCAGACCCCGCGATAGTGGACGAAATTGCAAAGGTGTTCTTGGCGGCCAAAGATGCGCCGGATCAAATGGCGCAGGTTATTCGGGCCATTGTTGCCCATCCTTCGTTTGCAGCAACGCCGCCTTCAAAGCTGCGCCGTCCCTTTGAATTCATGGTGGCAATGTATCGCGCAACAGGGGCCGACATCACCAGCACCGAGAATGGGTTTCAGTGGCAGTTGATACGGGCGGGCTGGAAACAGCATGAATACGGCCCCCCGACGGGCCATCCCGATACGGCCGATAAATGGACCGGGGCCAGCAGTTTGAACCGGTTGGTGGATTTCGCGTTTTATGGCCATGATGATTGGTTTGGCGTGGCAACTGCTGATCTGGGTAATGTGACGTCAGACAGCGAAACGATTGATCAATTGGTCAATCGCTGGGCCGGGCGGTTGGGGTCTGCCCCGGCTGATCTGGCTGACGCGATGGGGTTAGACCCGTCAGCACAGGCCGCAGCGCTTTCCGTCGATGACCGCCGGGGAATAGCCGCCGGCGCTATCGCCTTTGCGGCGATTTCCCCCGAATTTCTTCTGCGATAGGTGCAGTATGGCGCGTGATCCAATTCTGGTGGTTGTTTTTCTGCGGGGTGGGGCCGATGGGCTTGGCCTTGTGTGCCCAAGTTCTGATGAAAACCTGATTGCTGCGCGATCCGAAGATTTGCGGGTGACGCGAACCGGGGATCGGGCGGGTCGGGTGATCAAACAAGAGGTCGCTGATATCGACTTTCGATTTCATCATGCGATGGGTGATTTCGCCGATCTGTATGACGCGGGTGATCTGTCGTTGGTGCATGCCTCGGGCCTGACCGAAGCCACGCGCAGCCATTTCGATGCCGAAGCCCGGATTGAACGCGGCGTGTTTGGCACCAGCACAGTGCCGGGTGATCCGACAGGGTGGATAGGACGATGGTTAATGGCGGCAAATCCGGGAGGGGCGATGCCCGCCTTGGCCGTTGGCACCTCGCAGCCCGGCAGTTTTATGGGGGCGACCCCGGCAGTATCCGAAGCGTTGGGTGATCTGATGGTGGGCGCGGGCCATTGGCTGGCCCCCGCTTTGCGCGCCCGGCTGGCTACGGGATTTGGTGATCATGGGCCGTTGGCAACACCTGTGGCAGGGTTGTTGCAACTGTCTGAAATGATTGGGCAACGCCTGTGGTCCGAAGCCGACAACGCCATCGCAACCTATGCCCCCAGCGTACCCTATCCCGAAAACCCGATCACCCCGTCCTTGATGACCGTCGCGCAGACGATCAAACAAGACATGGGCTTGCGGGTGGCGACGGTGGATGTGGGGGGCTGGGATACCCATGTGTTGCAGGCCGGCCAGTTTTCCGAAAACGCAGGCTGGCTTGCCGCATCGGTGATGGCGTTCTGGAAAGACCTTGGGCCTTTGCAGCAAGACGTTTCCGTTGTTGTGATGTCAGAATTTGGCCGCCGTTTGCGGTCTAATTCGGCAGGCGGCACCGATCATGGGCGGGGCAATGTGATGATGGTGCTTGGCCCGCAGGCCAAAGGGGGCCGGATGGTTGGCCGCTGGCCCGGTCTGTCCAACGACGTGCTGGAAGAGGGGGCCGATCTGGCCGTTATCACCGATTACCGCACGGTTCTGGCCGAACTGCTGAACAATCACATGAAACTGGCAGATGTGGCGCAAGTTTTCCCCGGATTTGACGCCCAGCCTGTTGGCCTTTGGGGGTAAAATTCTGCTGAGTCAGCCAATGCGAAAATCGGTAACATGTTTGGGCATTTCTACCCCTTCTATCAGGCGCGGATCGGGAATTGCATGCCCCGCTTGTATAGAAAACGGCACTAATCCGGCCCAAATCGGCAAAGCATAGTCGGCGTCATCATCTTCGGGCGGGCCAGACCGCACTTTGGCCGACACTTCATTAAGCTTAAGGCCAAGGATCGTCGTGGCCTTTACCTCTTGATCCGTCATAGGCCTTAACAGGGCGGTCCGCCCGGGAAACAACCCCTCGACAAATCGGTCAAGTTTCACCCGTTTCTCGGCAGGATCAGTCACCATAAATGCCTCACCAAACGCCATGACGGACCTGTAATTGCACGAATGGTTAAAGGCGGACCGGGCCATCACCATGGCATCAAGCAGCACAACCGAAACACAAACCTGATGCGCCACAATTTTGCGCAACATCCGACTGGCCGATGATCCATGCCAATAGATCGTATCGCCTTCGCGCCATTGCAGCGTAGGTGTCGCATAGGGTGCGCCGTCGATCACATAGGTCACGGTACAGCTTGGCTGCGCATCCAGAATGGCGTGGACGGTTTCTTCATCATACCGCGCGCGTTTGTGCATACGCTTGGCGCGGGTGCGTTCAGTCATCGCTTTTTCAGTCATGTTGATTTCACTATACCCGTTGCCAGCCAACCATACCGCGTCGAAATGTGCTGCGTTTTTTGATCCCTACGTTCACGTTTATCAACGTCACATATGGGGAACAAGAGCGGCGTGTTTCATCGTGAACTGGCTCTAACACTGCAGATTATAAAAACGCTGGGTATGTTTCTGAACAAATTGGCATCATTTGCAGCCGCAGCGATGTGATTGCTAATTTTTTACCATTTGGGCGTTAATAGAGCCGTTTTTATCATTGGCGAACCGCCCTCAAAGTTGATTCCGCGTCACATTGGCTAACGAACTGCCTCGGCCAAACGCGGGGCGAGTGCGCGCACTTTGGCGACATAATCGCGTAGCAGCGGCACGCGGCGGGGACGAAAGCTGTGTCCGGTTAGCCGAACATCTTGCATCCGATCAAGGTGAAAACGGCGGAAATCCTGCCGCAAGCAACACCATGCCAAGCACATCAGCGCCTGATCAAAGTAAACCATCGAAAGCGGCCAAATATGCCGTTGGGTCAATGCCCCACTCATATCACGGTAGGTCATCGCAATCTCTTGTTCGGCCCAAGACGCTTCGCGCAGCAGCGCCACATGGATCGGCGGGACGGAGCGCTGTTGAAATCTGATCGAGCGCGACACCGCATGAACAGCTTGCCGTTGCACCCGTTCGGGCAGGGTGGCGACGATCTTGGCCATCGCCATTTCGGCCGCCTTAACCAAGGCCGGATCCCCCATCTGACGCACCTCAGCCAACCCCAGAACCAAGGCTTCAACCTCTAGCCGGGTAAACATCTGCGGCGGCAATGCGGGGTCTTCGGTTAACGTATAGCCAACCCCCGCCGCCCCATCGATCAATGCGCCAGCTGCCCGCAAGGTTTCAATATCGCGGTAGATTGTGCGTTCGGATACTTCGGTTTCCTCGGCCAAACGCGCAGCTGTAACCGGCTGCGGCAATATCCGCAGTGTCGAGACAAGACGAAGAAGGCGATCTGACCGGGCCATACCATCCTGACGGAAACTGACAGCAGCAACTGCTATACTATATTTATCAACCATACAAAGGAGAACCCAATGCTTACACTAATTCACGCCCCGAACACGCGGTCGACCAGGATTTTGATGCTGATCGACGAGATGGGGATCTGGGACAAGATCACGATACGCCCGGTCAGCATCGTTTACCGCGATGGCAGTGGCCAAGCCGACCCCAATAATCCGCATCCCGAAGGCAAAGTGCCGCTGCTGATCCATGACGGCACAATCATCACCGAAAGTGCTGCGATCATGCTGTATCTGACGGCTCTGTTCCCCGACAGCGGGCTGGCACCAAAGCCGGGCTTTGCCTTGCGCGGTGAATTCCTGACCTGGCTGTTCTGGTATCAGGGCGTGGTAGAACCGGTCATGATGGCCGAAGTTATGGGCATCAAACACCCCGGATTGATGCGCAATTTCCGTGGCATGGCGGAAATTACTGCGCGGTTGAACGCAGCGTTGCAAAAGGGGCCGTGGCTGTGTGGTGAGTATTCGGCGGCGGACTTGATCTGCGCATCTGCGTTTACCTTTATGCCACAACTGATACCCGACGACGCGCTGATCCGCGATTGGCTGGCGCGGTATCAAGCGCGCCCAGCACTGATTTATGCCAAGGACTATGACGCCAAGTTGACGGCTCAGGCCGCTGCCTGAAGAGCCAGATCCATCAACGCCTGAATATCTGCCTTGGCCGTGCCCGCCACGATGCGGCCAAGTTCTTCCTTGCCTTTCAGCACCACCAAAGTTGACCGGCGCGGGATGTTCAGCTGTTTGGCCAATTCACCCTCACCCCATTGATCCCAATCGACATTCAGAAAACTGATGGATTGGTCATAGGCCGGATTGGCGGCCTTTAGCGCCTCGATCACCCGGCCTTGGGCGGCGCAAGTGCTGCACCAACTGGCTTTGAAATCCAGAAACACCGTTTTGCCAGCGGCCAGTTCAGACGCCAGCAATGCAGGGCTGTAATCAGCAGTACCAGCCCGCGCGGCACCGGGCAGGGCAAGGGTGACAACGGCGGTCAGATACATAAAATCACGACGGTTCATCGGGAGACATCCTTTCAAAGAATAACGGAGAGGTCTTGCAGCCAAACGGGCAGCACAGACAGCGCCCATGCTTCAACAGCATGGTGAAGTTCGAAGAAGATCATCAGGCCGACCGCAACCAATGTCAGCCCCATCAGCGGTTTAGCCCGTGCAGCCATGGTTTGCATTGCCGCCCTTCGGCGCATCAAGGCGGCGCGCGCGCCATAGGCCAATGCCAGCATCACTGATGTTACACCCAGCGCAAAAGTCGTCATTATTGCCCCTGCCCTTATCAAACTGCCGCCTTGGGACGCCAAACTGATCGCCCCGCCAAGCGTTGGGCCAACACACGGGCTCCAGACTGCGCCCAGCAATATGCCCGTTGCGGCTTGGCCCATCAGGCCTGTGCGATTGACCGCATCAATCTGAACATCGGCGCGGCTGGACATCCCGGACGTCGCCAGCGCAAAGCCTGTGTTCAGGCGCGGCACCAACAACACCGCCCCAAAACCGATCATCGCCAACGCCCCCGCCTGCGCCAAGGTTTGATCCGACAGCCCCAAGGCCCGCCCCGCCGCCGCAACCATCAATCCCAGGATTACAAAACTGACGCCCATACCCGCCGCCAAGGCCAATGGCCCCAACCGGTGGGCCTGCAAGGCCGACGCCAAAACAATCGGCACGATCGGCAAAACACAAGGGTTGATCAGCGTCAACAACCCGGCAAGATAGGCAAAGATCAGATCCATCGCGACCTCGTTTCAAGGCACAAGATGGCGGGTTCGCCGATCACTGTCACATGAAGCCTGCGTGAAGGAATGTTACAGATCGCCCACACTGCGCCTCCGCGACATCTGCACGGCCAAAATGCCCGTTGCGGCAATCGAAACACCCAGCATGTCCAACACTCCGACCTTTTCATGCAACAGCAAGGCCGCGATGGTGATGCCAAAAAACGGGTTCAAAAAGTGAAAGGTCGATGCCTTGACCGGCCCAACCCGCGCCACAAGCGTGAACCACAAAACCGTTGCCGCCAAGCCGGGGATCAGCAGCTGATATAAAAACGCCACCACCAGCGCCAGACTTGGCGTGACATGCGGCGTTTCGGTAAACGCAGAAACCACCCCAAGTGTCGCCGACCCCACCAGCATCTGCAGGCCGACAATCATCAAAAGGTTTCCCCCCGACGACGCAGATTTAACTGTCAACGTGGCAACCGCCAAGGCCGTTGCCCCAATGATGCAAAGCCCAATCGACATTGGATCAGCGCCGCCAGACACCCGCCCGCCCATAATCAGCGCAACACCCACAAACCCCGCGCAAAGACCCACCAGCCCCAAAGGCCCAACCTTTTCCCCTTGCCAAAGCCATCCAAGCAGAGCCACGATCAACGGCATGGATGAGGCGATGATCGACGCAAGCGACGCCTCGATATGTTGCATGGCAACAAAATTCAGTCCCAGATACAGCGCGTTCTGGCACAATCCAAAAATCACCACGCTGCGCATCAAGGGCCGGGTCAACCGCCAGCTTTGCCCCAAGGCGCGGGCGATTATCACAGCGATAAGTCCGGAAATCAGGAACCTGACCGACAGCGCCATTAACGGCGGTGCGGCAGCCACTATGATGCGAGCGGTCGCAAAGGCCGAAGACCACATCAGGGAAAACGCAATCCCCATCGCCATGGCGTAAAAATCAAATCTCATGCGCTGATGGGGGGTTCCCAAAGTTCGATTGGATTGTTGTCGGGGTCATGGATACGGGCGAAATGGCCGTAACTGCCATCGCCATCCCAATCTGCCCGGGTTTCCGCCGCAATGCCTGCCGCCGCAAGTTGCGCCAGCATCCCCGCCAAATCATCCACGCGAAAGTTTAGCATCCATTGTTTGTCTGCCGCAAAATAATCCGTTTCGCGTTTGAAAGGCGCGAAAACTGTCGGCCCAGCACCCTGCGTCCAAACGCCGGATTGTGACAGATCAATTCCCAGATGCTGGTCATACCATGCAGCCAACGCTTTGGGGTCCGTTGCGCGGAAGAACACTCCGCCGATGCCGGTAACTTTCGCCATGCCGCACCTCTGCTTGGATAGACCGGCAAAAGAAAAGGGCCGCTCACGGCGACCCTAATCCTACAGAAATCTCAGTTCAAGACCGCTCAGGCGTTCACAATATCTTTCAAAGTCTTGGCGATAGAGAATTTCACCATCTTATCAGCAGCTTTGGTCATGGTTTCACCTGTGGCCGGGTTGCGAACCTGGCGTTCTGGACGCTCACGGCAAGCTACTTTACCCAAGCCCGGCAAAGTGACAGCGCCCCCAGCGGCAACTTCGCGTGCAATCACGTCAGAAATTGCGGTCAAGGCAGCGCCTGCGGTCTTTTTGTCAGACCCCATTGCTTCGGCAATCGCGGCAACCAGTTGCAACTTGCTCATCGGTTTTGACATCGTTGTATCCCTTTTTCTGGCCCTTGTGCGCAAGGCCGAGCCATGTTCCTGCCTAAACGGCCAATACCGCCGCTTTTGACGGATTATCCGAAGATAGCAAGCGTTTTCCGCCTGTTTTCCAAGCAAAGCTTGCTGTCAAAGAAACGCTGTTTCCTCAAAACTACGCAATTTTCGGCTATGAATCCGTTCAATCGGCATCTCGCGCAGACGCTCCATCGCGCGAATGCCGATCTGAAGGTGCCGTGCCACTTGGGTGGTGTAGAATTCAGACGCCATGCCGGGCAGCTTTAACTCGCCATGCAGCGGCTTGTCCGACACGCACAGCAAGGTGCCGTAGGGCACCCGAAACCGAAAGCCATTGGCGGCAATCGTCGCGCTTTCCATATCCAGCGCGATGGCGCGGCTTTGCGACAGGCGGCGCACCGGGCCGGATTGGTCGCGCAATTCCCAATTGCGATTGTCAATCGTGGCGACAGTTCCGGTTCGCATGATGCGTTTCAGCTCGTATCCTTCCAGCTGCGTCACCTCGGCCACTGCCTCTTGCAACGCGATCTGAATCTCGGCCAACGCCGGGATCGGCACCCAGATCGGCAGATCGTCGTCCAAGACGTGATCTTCGCGAAGGTAAGCATGCGCCAGACAGAAATCACCCAGCGACTGGCTGTTGCGCAGCCCAGCACAGTGCCCAACCATCAACCACGCGTGTGGGCGCAGAACGGCGATATGATCGGTGGCGGTTTTGGCATTGGACGGGCCTACACCGATATTGACCAGGGTAATCCCCTGCCCATCGGCGCGTTTCAAATGATAGGTCGGCATTTGTGGCATCTTGATCGTTGGTTTTATGACACCATCCGCCGTGGTGATAATCTGATTTCCGGTCGCAACAAACGCCGTATAGCCCAGCGCCGGGTCTGACAGCGCCTGACGTGCAAAAGTTTCGAACTCATCCACATAAAACTGATAGTTGGTGAACAGGACATGGTTCTGAAAATGCTTGGGGTCTGTAGCGGTATAGTGGCTTAGCCGTGCCAGTGAATAATCAACGCGTTGGGCCGTGAATGGCGCAAGCGGGGCCGACCCATCGGGATGATGCGTGCGGGTGCCGTTCACGATATCATCGTTTGTCGTGGCAAGATCTGGCACATCAAACACGTCGCGCAAGGAAAACTCTAACACGCCTTCTTGCGGCACCGAAACGCTGGGGTTGCCCGCGACCGCGAAATGCACCGGGATCGGCGTGTCTGACAGGCCAATTTGCACCGGCACACCATGGTTTTGCATCAACAGGTCCAACTGTTGGATCAGATAATTGCGAAACAGGTCGGGGCGGGTGACCGTGGTGGAATAACTGCCGGGGCCGGCAACATGGCCATAGGACAACCGGCTGTCAGTTTTGGCATGGCTAACAACGGTCAGTCGAATTTCGGGGTAATAGGCGCGTACCCGGATCGCCTGTTTGCCCGACAAAACGGCGGCACTAAAGTGTTTGGCCAGAAACTCGGTGGCCTCGGCATAAAGCTGTTCCAGCATGGAAACAGCCGCCGAAGCGTCAGTAAACGCCTGCGGGGCAGGATGTGGCGGGGTTAGCAGCGGGATAGAGTCATCATTCATGGCATTATCTTTTCGAAATTTGATCGGGCATCTAGCGCCTATGGCATGGGTTTCGCAAGTGACGACTTGATGACGGTTCGCCGCAGGGGCGGAATTGGGGGAAATCTGCCTTGCGGGCTTTCGGTTGCCCGGTGATACTATGGAGATGGATACATTGCTTTGTCTTGGTTATGGCTATTCCGCCGCCACCCTTGCCGCCCGATTGGTGCCGCAGGGATGGACTGTGATCGGCACTATCCGGCATGCAGACGCTGCCGCAGGTTTGGTGGCGCAGGGGGTAGAGCCGCTGGTTTTGCCCGCTGATCTGGCCCCGGCTTTGGCGCGGGCGACGCATGTTTTGGCAACGGCGGCCCCGGATGGAAATGGCGATCCGTTTTTAGGGACGGCTTTGGACGCGATACGGGCGGCGCGGCCGGTTTGGGTTGGGTATCTATCCACCACCGCCGTATATGGTGATCATCAGGGCGCTTGGGTTGACGAGACGACGCCCCCCACCCCGCAATCTGCCCGTGCAGTGCTGCGGATATTGGCGGAACAGCAGTGGTTGGCCACGGGATTGCCCGTGCATATTTTTCGGCTGGCGGGGATTTACGGACCCGGTCGGGGGCCGTTTGAAAAGGTGCGCGACGGGTCGGCGCGGCGGATCATCAAACCCGGGCAGGTGTTTTCCCGCATCCATGTCGATGATATTGCGGCCACTTTGATGGCGTCGATGGCGCGGCCCAATCCGGGGGCGGTTT
>JANNAT010000050.1:0-99438 GCA_031384605.1 Cypionkella sp. | reverse complement strand
TTGAACGAATTCAGCCGTCAGCCCGAACACCTTTTCGGGATTGTTCTTCCAGATGTCATTGTCGGTGATGACCGGCACGCCGATGCCTTTGGCAACAGCAGCCTGATTCCACGGCTCGCCCACCGCATAGCCGTCGATGGTGCCTGCCTCCAGCGTCGCGGGCATTTGTGGTGGGGGGGTTACAGAAATCAACACGTCGCCACCGATCTGCCCCGACACATCATCGGCTGAATAAAGGCCGGGGTTAATCCCACCAGCCGCCAGCCAATAGCGCAATTCATAGTTATGGGTGGAAACCGGGAATACCATGCCAAGGTTAAAGGGCTTGCCCTCGGCGGCATAGGCGTCGATCACCGACTTTAGGGTAGAGGCCGAAATCGGATGCGCGGGCTTGCCATCCACCATCGCAACGCCGGGTTTCATCGCCTCCCACACCGCATTGGAAACAGTTATCGCATTGCCGTTCAGATCCATCGAAAACGGCGTTACAAGGGCGGCTTTGGTGCCATACCCAATGCTGGCGGCAATCGGTTGGCCCGCCAACATATGCGCGCCGTCCAATTCGCCGGACACCACACCGTCAAGCAGCACCTTCCAGTTCGATTGCGCGACCAAGGTAACGGACAGGCCTTCGTCGTCGAAAAAGCCCTTTTCTTTGGCAATTGCCAGCGGGGCCATATCGGTCAGCTTGATAAAGCCAAGCGTCAATTCAGATTTCTCGATGCCAGCGGTTTCGGCAAAACCGGGCGCTGCGAAAAGAACGGTTGAGGCTAGAAGTGTTGCGATGCGTGTCATGTCTGGTTCCCGCTGGTCCCCAATCAGGGACGTTGACTGCAAAATGCCGCCGATCCCATGCCCAACTGGGGCAAAGGATCGAGCGGCGCTGCTCGGATAAATCCCAACTTTGGGGGGTAGAAAGTTCCGACGTCATTGCCGGACTTGTCTTGACTAAGGTGCCAATGCCGCGCTGCGGCGTCAACATATCGCTGAAATATTTCTGATTCAGCCGCAATTACTTTGCACTTGCAGCATCAGATGCCGCTTTTTTCAGCTTTATGGGCAGCTTGGGTCGAAAATACGTGCGTCAAAGAAGCGGTCAGCGGGTAGAATCAACTGTCCATGTTCTGACGCCACACCGATCGGCGCGGCAACAGTGCCTTCCAGCTTTTCGGATGCACCCGGCAAATCGGCCCCTGCGGCGCGCAGATGCAGCCGGTAAAGATCGCTGCGAAAGACTGATGCGGCGGTCTGCGCGGCTGCAACCGGGTCCAATCCGTATCGCCGCGCCAGTGCCGCACCGATCCACGCCGCTTGACTGCGCCATGGAAAGGTTGCGGCACCCGCATAAAACTCTATCAGTAGGGGCGTGTGTCGCTCATCGCCTGCGGCAGAAATAATCATACGCCCAGACAAGGCGCGCTCGATCAACTCGGGCGATACCGCAAGTCGCCCTGGTGCTGCTAACATTTCAGATGCAATCATCCGGTTTTCTATCGCACCCAGCCAACGCCCGGCCCGCCACACCGCCCGCAGCATTTGCCCCGCAATTGCCGGAAAATCTTCGGCCCAACCGCCACGCACCGCAAGCACCTTTTCAGGCGCATTTGCCCATATTGCCGCGCAAGGCAACAGCAACGCGCCTGCCCCGATATCAACTGCTACCGATCCCCAAGGCTCGCCGACGCAGAACGCATCAATCTCGCCCAAAGCAAGCGCTTCGGCCATTCTGGGTGGTGGAACTGTGCGAATATCCAGCCTTTCGCGATCCGCCCCCAACGCATCCAGCCAGTAGTGGATCAGCTCATTGTGCATCGAAAAGGCAAAAGGCACCCCGATGCGAATGGTATCGGCGGCACGAAGCAATGCCTGCCCGGCCTGATACGCATCTTGGAAATCAAACCGATGGCCCGCTTGCCGCATGCGTTCTGCAAGCGGTGCCGAGACCCCGATCACATTCCCATTGATGTTCAACACCGACAAGACATCAAAGCGGGCCGCGCCCCGGATCAACCCCATAGCCATCGCAACCGGCAACGGGGCCAGCATTTGTGCCGCATCAACCTGACCCTGCGCCAGCATATCGCGCAAACTGGCCCAGCTGGGGACGGCATGCAGAACAATCCGCAGATCTTCTTCTTGCGCGAACCCCAGCGCTTCGGCCACAATCAACGGGGCGGCATCAATCAGCGGCACATAGCCGATATGCAGATCGACGGTCATTTCAGCAAATCCGCTGTCATGACCAGCGCATGCGCAACCTCGGCAACTTTGCGCCCCTGATCCATGGCGGTTTTTCGCATCAGGGCATAGGCGTCTTCCTCGGTCATGCCACGGGCGCGCATCAAAATGCCCTTTGCCCGATCTATGACTTTGCGTTCCTCCAACACCCGGCGGGTTTCAAAAAGTTCGATCCGCAGCTTTTTCAGCATGTGAAACCGGGCAATCGCGGCATCAAGGATCGGTTTGATCCGATCCCCTCGCAACCCGTCAACCACATAGGCTGACACCCCGGCCTCGATCGCGGCTTTGGTCAGGGTCTGGTCACTTTGATCGACAAACATCGCCACAGGGCGTTCCATCGGTGCAGAGGCCTGCGTCAGTTCTTCCAACACATCGCGCGATGGGTTGCCCGCGTCTATCAGCACAATGTCAGGATTGCGTTGCGCGATGCGCCGCGCAAGTCCGGCTTCTTCGGCTATCACCATCACGTCAAAATCACCTGCGTCTCGCAGGCCATCAACGATCAGCAAAGCGCGTTCGCGGTCTTTTTCGACGACAATGATGGAAAGTCGTTGGGCCATGCTTTGCCAAAGCGGCATCGCACTTGCATTGAAAAGCAGATGTTGGGAATTTCTCAAAGCGCCAGCGCGCAACGCACCCAGAGTGCCCGTATTTTAGGCTGTGGTGTTAGGTTTGCCTAAAGAATGCCCTTCGGCTGAATGCCTATCCAGTGTATCCATTCGGCCCAAGTGCCGGGTGCATGGTGATCACTGCCGCATCAGATATAGCGCAGACTTCGCTTTGCTATAGTCAACGGAATACCACCGAACGCCACGCCCTTTGCGGCGACCCAAGGGTTTCGCCGGAAAGCAACCGGATGAGGCAGATCCGGTGGCGATCTGATCGATCACTCTGCCTTGAACGTGTTGTCATAGGCAAGGTTACTGGCACTTTCGCCCCCTGCAGGGGCCACGCGGCGGGCGATCCAGCGTTGCAAAACGCCCGCCTCGTCGCGCATCAAGGAAGGAACGCGCCTGACGCGAACGCCTTCGCGCGGAACCTCTTCGTCAAAGACATCGAAAGGCGTCGGACGCAAAAGCCTGCCAACCGCGCTGTCAACGTCGGTAAAGCTGCCCTTGCGCAGGGTGAACCCGCCGTTAAGGCCCGGTTTGGCGATGGGAACCATAGGTATCCACCACGGCGGCACTTCGGTTTCAAGCCGATAGACCAGTTCGGTTCCAGCCATCGGCTGGGCACTGGGGGCAATCACCGTTGGCTCGCGGCGGCGATCGCGGGAAAGACCATCGGGCCCTTCAACCATCACCTCGATGGCCCAAGCCATATTGGCAGCCTCGTCACGGGCAAATACAACTTCTTCACGGGCCGGACCTTCTTGCGCGCTGCGCCCGCCCGGTGGAATCAAAAAGGCCGCTTCGGTTACCACCGGCTTGCCAGTCTGATTTGTGGTAAACATCGAAAAGCGCCCGCGCCGCCCAACATCCCCGGCAGGGGCAACCGTCACTGTTTCGCCAAAAGTCGTGCGATACGTCACTGCCGTCACTTCGGCCAGAATACCACGCGGCAGATCAATCGGCGCGATCAGCCAGTCATTCCCGCAAAGGGTTGCAAATTCCAAAAAACACTGCCGGATCACATCATTGGCTTGCACATCCATGGCGCCAAAGTTCACGAACCCGTCTTCAAATTCCCACAAACGGTCTGCAGGCATACCGGCATAACGCAGCCGACCGGCGTGACTGCGGGCAGATTGCGTGACAACAGCACCCGCAGCACCCGGCGTTGATGGGGCAAGATCAAAGCTGTGCCAATCAATCAACCCGCCATCATGCAAAGGCGCCACCAATTGCCTTGCCCCAGCACCTGTGCCGGTATCAAGGGAAAAACTGTATTCAAATCGCGGGGTCTGCCAACTGGTTGTGCGGGCAGAATTGTCCGACACGTTGCGCCGATACCATTCGCGCCATTGCTCTACAGTCTTCAGCACAGCGGCGGACGCGCCTGCCAACCAACCCGGCGTGCCGGCTTCCAAAGCAGTGGCACAGGCTTCGCCGTCCGGGCTGCGCCGGGCGATCATGATCCAGCCAGGGTCTGCTTGTTGCTTTTCGGCCGCCGCCAAATCAGCGTCTGGAAATCCCGGCAGTGCCGTTTGAAGACCCGCCGCGGTCAAAGACGCAGCGAGCGCGCGCCCCGCCGTTGCGCGATCTGCCAGGCCGGGCATCGCCCAGGGTTCACGTTCCACTTCGGGTTCGATCACTGCATCTTGCGGCAATACGCTGCGGGCAAGGTTTTGATCCAGACGGCCGGGCCGAAACCCTTTCACCGGGCGACTACGCACCGTCACCTCTACCGACAGTGGCGTGCCGCAGTCTTCGCCTGCAAATTCCCCGGCCTGCCATTGCCGCCCCAACATCCAAGCCGCATCATGAATGCGTGTGGCAAGCCATTCATCGGGATTACCGCTGTGCGATTGCGGTTCCAGCCGGGTCCATGCGGGGGGGGTCGTGACGATATCTGCAATTCCCTTAAACGGGAAAGGCTTTAGCGTCATCACTTCAAAGGTGGGATGGACGATTGATCCGGACATCTATTTTTCCTTTACCATCGTGAAATTCTTCAGGTTCGGCACCAAGGCTGCCGAAACCAGATCAAGGGACACCACTGACCAATCCGGCGAAGGTTGTCCTTGCAGCGACGTGCTTTGGGTGTAGATCGCGGGCAAAATCCGCCCGACCAAAGGCAGTGTTTCGGGCGATACCATCCGCGTTCGCGCCAAGGAAAGCGTATCATCAAACAACGCAATCAGGGTTTCAGCGTTCCAACGTTTTGCCATATCGGGTGCAACTGCCAGCAACATCACTTGTGGCGGCTGGGCATTGGGGGCATCGGCATGCAACGCAACACCGGCGGTTGTTCGGCTGTCGACCGGATCGGCCGGGTCTTCACCACGCCGTTCCCGGTAAGGTAGAGTTTCAGTCCATTCATCCACACTTAACGCCAGCAGCGGGCCATCAAGATCAACTTTTGTCGCACCATCCATAATCAACGAAACGACAGGGGCCGTCGGGCTGGGCGCATCGGCCGGCAGCGGCGCGCCAAGCCAATGATCCGCCAAAATCTGCCCAAGCCCGCAAAGTTGATCAAGGCACAGCGGCGGCGCATTCCCCCCAATGGCTGTCAGCAGCATGACTTTGCCATGGCTTGCTACGGATGGCCTGATGCTGCCCCAGTCTGCAAGAAACTGCAGCAAGCTGCCATCGGATGGCGCGGCGAAAGGCCGCTTTCCTTGCAGCGCGCCGGGAATAGCGGGATCATAAATCACCGGCAACGGAAAGGCGAATTCACGGCCAAAAATGGTTTTGGCAATATCATCAAGCTGATAGGCCGCTGTGGGGCCTGCCGCCAAGGCAGCCTCGGCCCGCGCCTGCCGCGCGCGGCCTTCCCCCAGCATCAGATAGGCCATATCGGCCTCTGATGCCACACCGACCGGTGGCGTGACCAAGCCAAATTCCGCCAAAGCCATCAACGCCAAGTCCAATGTATCACGTTCAACTTGGCCTTGCTGCAGCAGAGCGTCCAGTGTGTCCAACCGCACAGCCAGCATACCAAGTGCCGTTTGCAACCGCAAAATGCCGTCCTTGATCGCGCCTTCAACCAACCGCCAGCCCGGCGTACCCGGAATTGCAAAGGTCATCTCATCAGCTGCCTTCACGGTGCCCAGCAGCGCCAACACCGACTGCGCAACCAAAACAGCCTCGGCAAAGTAAAGTTGATTGTCTTTCAAAGGCCCCGCATCCGGCTGCAGCAACCCGGCATCGCCGGCAAGCTCTGGAAGGCGTGCGCGTAACAGGCGCTCTAGCGCCACCTGGTTTGCCGAAAGCGCAATGAAATCAAGCGCCGATATCTCGGCATTTGCCAAAGTGACGTGTCTGCCCCGTGATGCCTTTGCAAGGATGATGTTTTCGGGCGCACCGATACGCTGCCCCGCCCAGTGTTCCAACAAAGGCTGCGCCAACGCACGCGGCGCGATGGTTGACCAACCCCCCGCCTCGGGCAAAAGGCTGATCAGCCGATGCGTCACCATCGCGGGTGCCGTCCGGGTAGAGATGATATCAGCCTCGGGTGGCGGCCCTTCGCCCCGCCCGGCAGCATCCATCGCCGCCGAGGCCCGTTTGGGGTTGCCTTGCGCCATCTGATGCACTGCTTCGGCAAGCATCAGATCGGCAGTTGCATCAACATCCGCGATGATCTTGTCAATCGCTGCAATGATCGCTGTTTGTTCAGTCGCCGTCGGGCCAACCCACAGGGCAACCGGATCAATGTAGGGATTGCCTTCAGGCCGATCAGCCAGCCTGCCAAAAATCGTGCCACTGCCCTCTTTCTTCCACAGCTTTATCAGCTTTAGGGCATCTGTAACATTGGCAGCGGCAATCGCCTCAACGGCCTCGTTTTCCACCTTATCATCGGCATCATTCAGCGCCCCTTGCACCAAGGGCGCGATGGCACGGAATGAAAGGATAAAGCGGTCACAACCGGCTTCGTGCAAAAGACGCTCAAACGCATAACCCAACAAAACCGTCATCGGCTGGCCCTGCCGCACACCTTCCAGCAGATAAAGCGCGTCGCGCACGCGTCTGCTGGACAGATCAATCGCAAAGGCGCTGTCACCGCCGCCGACCGGATTGTGGTTCATGTAAGCGCTGCGCAAAATTCCTGCCGTGGTCGCCTGCGCCATGCTGGGTGCACCGACAAAGCCGCCATCGCGGGGCCGCCGCTGCTGTGGGGCCAGATCTTCGACCCAACCGAAGGCTCCGATTGTGATGCTGTCGGGCTTGGCTTTGCGCAGCGTGGCAAGACGACGGCTGGCCAAACCCGTTAACCATGCATCAAGCCGATGCGAGGCCGTATCAATCGCCTCGGCTGTAAGCAGGGTGAAATCACGGTCCTTTGCCCCTTCGGGCAGATCAATCAACGCCTGAAACGCCGCCCGCAGATCAGCCTTGCGCGACTGCCCGCGGAAAATGGTATCGACCGCCAGCACCGTCATGAAATCACGCTCGGCGACCGAAGTGGCGAGACGCGCCGACTGCATCATCTGCGACGCCGAAGACGCCGTTACAAGGACGGCGGCGGCGGCGGGGCGGGCGACAGGGTCTTTTGCGCCGGGCAAAACCGCAATCACTGCATCGAAGTCGTCTTTGCCAAACCGATCGGCGCTGGCCAACATGCCAACCAGCTTTTCGCTGACATCGGCCGCGATTGCGGGCGTTTCGCGGATGGCTTCAACGGTGCCCACGGGCACCGCGGCACCGCTGCTGCTGCGTTTCCACGATTCTGATACCAGCGCCTGAAACAGACTGGAAACCGCACCGCCGCTGCCGGTATCCATCAACGCGAGCAAAAAAGTACTGTCGCGCGCAGGATCGGCGTAGGGCAGCATCAAAGGATTGGCCTTGGTGTCAAGCGTGCCCACGGTTTTTGCAAAGCTCAGGTTTTTGCTGGCCTCGATGAACAACTGGGTCAGCAGGGCCTCATTGGCGGCGGCTGGCGACGGATTGGCCGTTGTGGCCCCGATCATGCTGACCATATTGCCAGACAACACTTTACGGGTGCGCACCCCATACGATACCGCTGCGGCACGCATATAGTAGGGAATAGGACCACTGCCGCCGGGATTACCGACATGCGTCAGGTTCACGTGTCCATTGACCCAATTGCGACGAACATCATTCAAGAAGCTGCTTAGCGTTGCCTCAAATGCATCGCCTTTGCCGGCTACAAACTTATTGTGCACAGTCGCGGTCAGAATGCCGTAGGGCTGATTGCCGATGCGGATTGCCGGCAGCGGGCCACGACCGCGCACGTGGCTACGGTGGAAATCGCGCGTCTGATCGACGATAATCGGCGAAAGGGCGTTTTGGCCCTGATCCAGCGTTTCCAGAAAGTAGCCCCATGTCGCGGGCCACATTGCGCCCATCATCGCACGCGCGGCCCCTTGTTCACGATCCTGGCCATGGTCAGCAGCACCCATCCAGTCACGCGCATCAAAACCCAAGGCGTCTGCCAGCACAGCGGCATTGCTATCAGGTGGCAAGGCATTTGGGGTAGGGGGCACTGCGCGCGGCGTAATGCGGCGCTGCCAACCGGCGGGATCAGATTCAGTATTGTTGGTCGGGGTGCCCTGCGGGGCAAAGGCAAAACCTTTGGTGCAGGCATGCGCTTGCAACAGATCAGCAAAGGCCGCTGCCGACTGCACGCCATCCCGACTGGCCGTCAGGCCATAGACGTAAAGCCTGTCAATCTTTCCGGGCCGTGCCAAGGTCAGTTCAACTGCCAGCCCCATCGCCTTGGCCAGATCAAAATCATGCAGCCATTCGGTGCCCGCAAGAATACGCAAGCCGTTCATGTCAACCAATGCGCTGTCATCTTGCGAGATCAAGCCGATTTTCACTTCGGATGCCACACGGCTTGTGACGGCTGTGTTTGTTTTTGTGCCCTGCACCGCCGTTACGTGAAAGTAATCCGGCAAAAGCCGCGCCAAGGCTGAGTTGCGAAGCGGGGCGCTGACCGCTGGAAAATCCGGGCCTGCCGCCTGCGCACGCGCATCCCAGTTCAGCGGCCGAAGCGCTTGCGAAACCCAAGCCGCCCTTGCCGATCCGACCATTTGTAAAAGCGTGACAAAGGCGGCATCTGCCCCCGTATCACCTGCCGACCAAACCGATGTCCAATACATCTTGCCGGCTGCCATTTCAGGGTCGGTCAGACCACGCTCTAGCCCGTCAATATGAATATCATCGGGAAAGATACGCACCTTCAATTTCTTGCGATCCTCAGAAAATCGCGTCTCCAGCCGCACCGGCAACAGCAACAGCGGCACATCCGCGGGTGCGTCCAGCACGCGCAAGATCGGGTCTTTCAAAATGTCCAGAAACGTCCGGTCCAACTGATCACCCAAAACCGTGGCAGCAGTGATTTTCTCGGTTGCGTTTATGCTTGCGCGTTCGGCAAGCAATGCGGCGGCCGTATCGCCGCGTGCTGTGGC
Organism: Cypionkella sp.; assembly: GCA_031384605.1. Classification (GTDB taxonomy): domain Bacteria; phylum Pseudomonadota; class Alphaproteobacteria; order Rhodobacterales; family Rhodobacteraceae; genus JANNAT01. Next base: position 90,158 of record JANNAT010000050.1, on the reverse strand, counting down.
GGCAATCAAGGTGGCATCCGCAAGGCGGCGGTCTTCGTTCAGCCGCGCAAGTCTTGCCTGTGATTTATCAACCGCAAGCCGGGCTTTTGCGATGTCGGTCTGAAGCGTTTGAATTGGGTCTGGCACGAGATTGCCTCCATTCGCAAAAGAGTGGGTCAGGAAACGGCTTTGATCTGATCAATCAAGGTCTTTGCTTCAAAAGCTGCCCGCACCGGGTTGCGCAGCAAAGTGCGCGCAACGATGCCCGCATGTCCGGGCCACTGCACAGACGCAGGTCTGCTGCCGTCCGGACTGCTGTCGGTAACGGTCACACTGCGGGCATTTGGCAGCAAAAACTGTCCGGCAACCGGGCGCGCCGCGTTGGCGTAAAAGTCATCCCAGTCGACATTGTCATGGGTCAAGGGTGCTGTGGTTATGTTGTTTTCCACGCCAAGACCAAAGCGGGGCGCTGTTGGGTTCTCTGCCAAAAGGAACCACCAGTTCCCATTGGCAATCTGCGCCTCGGTCAGATCGAAACCCACCAGTTTGTAATCGGGTGCCAAATGCGCGGTAAACAGGATCGGTGCATCGGTTTCGTCGGCAAAGGCGATGTCACCCCCCAAGGGCGGCATTTCTTGCACCGCAGCAGCAACAAGATCGGGATAGCGCCGCACAAGATCACCCCGGACGACCAGAACCAGCCGTTCCGGCCCACCCACGGTGGTGCCGCCAAGGGCAAAGTGCCGCCCCAAGGGCAGATCTTGATCGAAGCGGTGAATCTTATCTACCAACTCATCCTGATCAGCATCCCAGAACCGGTGGAAATAGGTGCCGCGCTGATCGGTCGGGTAATCGCGCCACAGCAACTCGCGCCCGAATTCATCAGATGCGCCAATAAGGAAACTTTCACAAAACGCCGCATTCACCTTTAACAGCGTCACGAAATTTCGGTCGGGGATGCTGCCCAGACCCGGCACCAGCCAATCGCTATCATATGCTTCCAGTGCCTGATACATCGCGCGTTTGAATACCGGGGCGGCCATGATTGGGCGCAATGCCGCCTTGTCGAACCAATTGTGCGGCACCACATCCGGCAAAACCTGGACACGCCCTTTGAAGGCGCTGTGCGCCAGCACCGACGGGTTCAGTTCTGCCAAAAGCTGCGGCTTGGTGATGTTCAGCCGTGGCAACTCTGTCGTCACAGACGGTGCCGTCAGAATTCCGGTAACAATACTTCGCAGTCCGTCGACCACACGTGCCGCTGGTTGGCTGTTCAACTGCGCGATTGCCGTTGAAATGACCGTTGTCATCGGCTGTTCGAACCGTTTTTCGGGACTCAAGTTCGTTGCGGCGCCAAGCGCCGGACCCCTGATATCTGCGCGCAATTCCGGGGCGACAATTTGCGGTCCGGTGCGACGGCCAAGTGGCAGGATTCTGCCGCGCGGTTGCACACTGCTGCGCACGCCGCCAAACGGGGCGTCCAATGGTGCAGCGATGCCCCCATCGCGAAATTGCGGCGCAACGGGTGTCATCAAATCTTGCCGCAGGGTTTGCTTTGGGGCTTGGGTGACCATGATGCCAAGACTGCCTTTTGCGGCGGTGCCAACAGCCGTATCTGTGGCGGCAAGGCCAGCAAGAACTGCGGCCCGTGGCCCGATATCCACCGTCTTACCCGGCGTTGCGCCAACATCAATGCCACTGGTCGCAGCTTGCAAAAGCACGCCGGCCAAAGCATCGCCTGCCTTGATATTCGGCTTGACCTTCCATGCCTGATCGTTGGTCATCAGTTGCGAAAATGTTGTGCCAGAAACGCCCAGCGCTTTCATTCGGGTTGCCAGAACCGATCTGGCATCCGGGGCTGCCACACCCAAAACCGCCCCTATCTGCGCGTCGGAAAAATAGGCCATCCCTTGAATTGACAGCCCGGTAATCCCGTCCGGGTTCTGATAGGCAAAGCGGTGATCATCCAGCACAACGGCCCTGTCCAGCCCCGGCGCTGCGGCAGCTTCACGTTGCGCCACCGGCGACGACGTCCGCAACGCGCGGCGATACACAATCGTTGTCACAGCTTCTGCCGTCTGACTGCGCGCGATGCTGCTGGCCAGCGTCATTGGTCGCGCCGCCACTTTGATACGGTTGTGAATATTGCGGGTGACTTGCGTCAGGCGTCCAAGATCAAGCGGCGCGATATGCCGGTCATACATCGAGTTGGCCATCACTTCGGCAAATTGCGCCCAGTTAATCGCCTGATTTGCTTTGCGAACGCCGTCAATCTGCGCCCAGGCGGCCTGCATCAATGCTTCTTGATCGCGCTGCACCACGCGGGTTCCCAAACCTGCCACCACGCGGTGTGCCGGATTGGTGTTCAACTGGCTGAACCATTTGGCATCTGCCTCGGCGACCCTGAACGGGGCACCAGGCACATCAATTCGGTTTCGCCCCGCCTGATGGCGCGCATAAAGACGCGGCCCGACCCGGGGCAGATTGGGGTTCGACTCATTGCCTTCATTGACCCGGTCGCGCAACGCCGCGCGCTGTGGCGCAGGCCAATCAGCATCAACAGGCGCAAGTGCTGGTGCCGCTGCGGGCGAGTAGAGGGCACATTCCAGCACTTGCAACGCGCCGGGGCTGCCCAGCGCCATCGGCGCAATGCCACTGCCCGGCTGGCTCATGTCAATCATGCGTCGACCGATGGGCCACGGGGCCGCGATACCTTGCAGCTTTTCGGACAGCGATTTGAAATCGCCCGCCGGGGCCGTAGTGAATTCCCAAAAATCATAAACGGGCAACACGATCTGCACGTCGGCATCGCTTTGGTTGGCGGCGCGGGTCCAGGCATTTGCCAGTGTGCCACCCCCCAGCCCAAGACCTGCGCGCACCCCGCAATCAAATGCCGGCACCAGTGCCGCGATATAGGTTGTTGACGGTGCCGGATTGCGCGGACAGATCAGCCGCGACAAGTTGGCCGGGCCATGTTCATCGCTTAGGCGGGCTGCCAGACTTGCAGGGTCGGTCGCGGGCAGGTCCATCGCGATCCCTTGCGCGGACCCCGTTTTATTGACCTTCGCCCCCACGCATTGGGCATGGGCAAACAGATAGTTGTCTGTCAGATCCTGCAACTGACCCAACTGAGTGGTCAGCCGCATTGGACGTTCATCCGCAGACGGCGCCAGCACTGCAGTCGCCTTTTCCACCAGTATCAGCGCGATCCACGGCTTTAACTGATGCCCAACCGCTGGCAAAGGGGTGAAAAGCCACGGAAAATCCGGGCGGTCGAATTCAATATGCGCCAAAAACGTCTCTTCGGCTTGCGGTGTATCCTTGGCGGGTTCGCGCCGGATGATTTGGCTGGGATCAATGCCGGTAACATCGCCCGGCCCATACAATGTCAGCTTGCGCGACACATCATGGGCTTGGCCAGTGCCATCCGATGCGGCCACCTCAAACCCCGCCGCAACGCTGGCGCGCAATTTGCCCGCCGCCGGGTTTTCATTTATTCCCGCAGCAAGGCCGGTGCGGACATAAGGCAGCAACGCATAGTCACCAAGTTTGATATCTTCCGGTTTGTAGATCGGGGCCAATAATTGGCGCATATCTGTGACAAAGCTGACGGTTTGGCTAAGACTTTTGATCATCGCATCATCCCCGGGGCCAGAGTGGTCAGACCCGCTTCGGCCTGTGTTGTCCAATTCGCAGCACTTGGCGTTACAAACACACCGCTGACGGGCTGTAATGTGTCAGCCCGCACGACTTGCACCACGCCCCGATCGCGCAACAGATCAGGCTCGGGGCGCGGTTTGGCCACCATGTAGGGATTGGACGCGGCGGCTCGCAGACTGGATGCTGCGTTTTGTCCAATGTATTTGGTGGCGTTTGATTTCAGAGCCCAGGACTGCAGGTTTGATGCTGTGCTGCGGTGCGGAAACACCGTGTTCCAGCGATAAGCCGCATGGGTGGCCGCCGAAAATTTGGCCCCGCGCGCCGCAGCAAGGCCGATGCCAGATGGCAACACCTCGAATTCTGGCCGTGCCAGCACTTCTGCATCTGTCAGCCGCAAAAAATGCCCCGGCGAAAAGCGGTCGGTAACGTGCCAGACCGCCGCCGGAACAACACCGCCAAGCCTGGGGTTTTGCAAGTTGATCCGCCGTGATTTGACAGCACTTGATCCGATCCGGTCAATTTCGGTTTCCAGCGGCACCTGCAACTGACGCACCAGCAATTCCCCCAGCGGATGATACAGCGGCTCATCCGTTTCGGCGGCCAGCCGCACGATATGCTGGGCACCCGGCGGCAGTTGCGGGGTCCATGCTTCATCCGAACGCAGGGCTTGTGCGGCCTGCGAGGCGCTGTCGATGTCGGGCGCATTGGCTGGGCGCGGTTCGCCCCATTCCATCGGGCCGATCGGCACCTCGACATCCCACCAGGCAATTTCGCAAACCGCGTTGCCCTCAAGATGCCAAGGCTGATCGCCGCTAAGTTTGCCAGTGAACTGCACCCCGGCAAGGGTAAATCCAAAGGCCTTGACCTTGATCCCAACATCCAGACGGATCTCAAAATAGAACACCGGTGCCCATTGGAACAACGCATCCAGTTGCAGCCAGGCTTCGGCCGAGGCGGGGCCAACCTTGGCCTTCATGTCTACTTTACCGCCGAACTGCACCGAATTTGACGTTACCGCAAAATAGCAAACCGCCGAAATCGAAAGCCAGTCTACCGGTGGTGCAAACTTGATGCCGACACGGTCCATCGTTCCCAGCAGTTTGGGGTATTCATAGCCCGGGAAGAAGCCGCCAACCGAAAGCGCGAACGCCCCCTCGCCCGCCCATTGCACATAAAGGGCGATATCGCCGGTCAGGTCCAGTTTGAACACCTTGGACTTTGCCAGCGACACCTTGATGAAGAAGTAATCAGGCGAAACCTCGCCCATGATGTTGGCGTTCAGATCGACCACGCGCAGCTTTGGCTCGACATCCGCCGATGGCACGCCGATCTGAATCGCCCCCAGTAAAGTGATCTTTGGATCGGGCAGCGACAGCACCACCCCAATCCGCGCCTTAAGGAAGCCGGCCTGCGATCCCCAACCCAGTTCTGCAATTGGCCCGATCACAAAGCCGCCAGCCTTTGGCGGGAAAATCGTCCCCAACTGGGTCAGAATTTGCGGTGCCGCCGCAACCGGATCGGCGGGGAACAGCAACTGCCCCACCACGTCGCTTTTCAACCCATTGGCCAGCGCCAGACTGTCAAGAGTGCGTTCAATCGCCAGAATGCCGCCAATGCCATTAAGCGTAAACCCATAGCCCAATTCGATCTTTGGTGCAAACCGGACCCCAATGACGATCACCAGACTGAATGGTTTTGTGCCAATCAGCCCAATCGCTGTGACGCCGATCTTGGCGATTTCCAACTGGAACACACCGCCATATTCCTCCTTAACTTCGTCATAGCGCAGATAGCCACCGCCATTGACCACCCCGGTTTTGATGCGCATCCCGGCCCCAGAGGGTATCTTGGGCGTGACTTGCGGATCGCCACCATCCACCCAACGGATCGAAATGCCGCCGCCTTCGACCACCACTGCAAACACGTCGCCCAACTTGCCCGCCAGCGTGAACACCACATTAACGCGGTTGTTTGCATCTGTGTTATTGGCGGCGGGCTGTTCGATTGCAAACTCGCGCAGTTCTAACCCCGGCCAGGCAAAACGCACTGGCAACACCAACCGTTTGTTGGGCCCGCTGCCAAAAGTAATGCCGTCCGTCGTGTCAATAGTAATGGCCACGCCATCGCTGTCTGCCGTAGGTGCCTGCCCTGGCATGATTTTTTCCAGCAGCTTGTCGCTGCGCAAGCCTGCCTTCAGATTGGTGGTAAGTTCGATCCCTGCACGAAAATCGGTTTTATACTGAAAGAACGCCTCAAGATGCCCACCATCAAAGTTCAGCGGCGGCACTGATTTAGCGGAAACTTGCAAAAACGTCAGGCTAACGCGCTTTTCCTTATAGTCCCACTCAAGCTTGTCTTCCAGTTTCGTCGATGCACTCTCGATCCCCAGGACAAGGCTTACCAGCTTGTCAAACCCATCAATCACGCCATTCCCGATGTTTGAGAACAGCTTTTTGATCGGCGCATTCATGCCGTTGATTTCTTCCTTGATCTGCTTAACCTTCGCGTCGCGATCGGGGCCAACGGGCGTTTGTTCCGCCAGTTTATCCGCGCATTTGCTGATTGCACTGTCGTATGCCACCAACAGCTTACCCAACGCCGTCAGCACCCGCGCCAATTCATCAACTTCAAAAGGCGTTTTGGCGATTTCCGTTGCCATCTCTTGAACGGCCGCTTTACCCTTGTCGATTTCGGCCTGAATCTCTGTCACCAGCGCCTGAACCAGCGGCACCAAAGCATCAATATCGGCCTTTAGCGAGGCGAAGGCAGCTTTCGTTGTGCCAGTAGTTCCATCGAACAACGACGCAACCAGCGCGCCGGTGTCGTTGAAACTGGACCCGACAAGGTCACCCGCCCGACTATGGGCAAAACCAGCAAAGCCACGGCCAAAGGCCTCAATCGCGTTGTCGCTCACAGCAATACCTCATCAGTATGCGCCGGTTCAGGGCGCAGTGAAGACAGAGCAGTCAGGAGGGGGGTCGACAGGAAAATGAATGCGTAAGAAAATCAAAAAATAATCAGAAAACCCGAAATAACTCGTTAAACGAACGAAGATTCTTGATGGATAGTTACCAAAAAAAGCGTATTTGCGCAATGATGTTCGCGTCTAGATTGCGCGGATTTCCGCCGGTAGCCTAACGCGGAGCGCATCCCACTGCCGGAACAAGATGAAGAAACCGCGCCACTGCCTTGGAAAAATTACGATATCCGGCCGTCTTGCCACCCAATCAGGTCGCTCGCGGATCGTGGGAAATCCGGTCAATATTACACCCGCGCAGGTTGGTGAACGCAATCTAGCCGCCCTTATTTGTGACGCTGCGATTCGCTGATTTTGGTTTTTTTTGCGGTCAACGGCAAATTTTTAGCGAAGCCGTAGCCCCGCCCCGTCAAAGTGGAAGGCGCGGTTGGAATCGGGGGTAACATGCACGCTTTCATCAACATTGAAACTGTGCTCACCAAACAACCGAACTGTCAAAAGCCCCTGATCTGGCACATTTACGTAAACCAAAGTCTCTCCACCCAGCTTTTCAATATGCGAAACCGTTCCGGGCATTTGGCCCTGCTCGCGTGCGATCGCAAAATGTTCCGGGCGCACACCCATGGTTTCAGACCGCATGCCCAATGCGCCGGCTTTCAGAAAATTCATTTGCGGCGAGCCGATAAAACCCGCAACAAACGTGTTGGCCGGGTCGTTATACAACTCCATCGGTGCGCCAACTTGTTCGACCTTTCCCGCCCGCAAAACCACAATCCGGTCTGCCAGCGTCATGGCTTCGATCTGGTCATGCGTGACATAAATCATCGTCGCGCCAAGTTCGCGGTGCAGACGCGCGATCTCGATCCGGGTCGCCACCCGCAATGCGGCGTCAAGGTTGGAAAGCGGTTCGTCAAATAAGAACAGCTTTGGCGTGCGCACGATCGCGCGCCCGATGGCAACGCGCTGACGCTGACCGCCGGAAAGTTCGGCTGGTCTGCGATCCAGCAGCGGCTCCAGTGACAGCATGCCAGCGGCGCGGTCCGTTGCCGCCATGATGTTAGGTTTGGTAAATCCCGCTTGTTTCAGCGCCAGACCCATATTGTCGCGCACCGTCAAATGCGGATAAAGCGCATAGGATTGAAACACCATTGCCAGTTCACGCTTGGCCGGGGCCACTTCGTTGACCCGTTTTCCGTCGATCTGAATTTCGCCACTGCTGCAATCCTCTAACCCTGCGATCATCCGCAGCAAAGTAGATTTGCCACAACCCGAAGGCCCGACAAACACGCAAAATTCGCCGTCCAGCACTTCAAGGTCAACACCTTTGATCACATCTGTTGCGCCAAAAGACTTGGTCACATTTTTCAGCGTCAACGCACCCATGGCGGCCTCCTAAAGTTTCACGGGCTGGCCAGAGCGCACGCTTTCATCCGCCGCAAGGCAAATGGCCAGCGATTGCACCGCGTCTTGCATGTGCCGGGTCAAATCAAGCTTTTCCAAAATTGCGCGCGCAACAAAGGCCTGTTCGCGGTCACACAGGTCTTGATGGCCCGGCTCGTCCGCCATCGAGATATCCGTATCGCCGCTGGCCACCTTGTGAACCCGCAACAGCGAGGTTTTCGTATGCGTATCAATATCATCCGAGCGCGCGCTTTCCGGCATCCGGATAGAAACCGCACCGTTCGGGCTGATCACGTCCTTCACGAAAAACGCAGTGTCCGACATCATCGGGCCCCAGCCGGCCTCGTACCAACCCAAAGATCCATCCGCGAAAAGCACCTGAAAATGGCCATAATTATACATATCCGGTGCAATCTCGGCGCTAAGCCGCAGGCCCATGCCGCGCACCTCGACCGGTTTTGCATCGGTGATCTGGCACATCACATCAACATAATGCACCCCGCAATCGACAATCGGCGGCGTGGTCTGCATCAGCGCCTTATGCACGTCCCAGGTTGGCCCCGAAGATTGCTGATTCAGGTTCAGGCGAAACACATATGGCCCGCCCAAGGCACGCGCTTCGGCAATCAGCTTGATCCAACTGGGGTGATGGCGCAAAATATAGCCCACCACCACCCGGCACCCGGTTTCAACTGCCTTGGCCTGAACCCGGCGCGCATCGGCCGCCGTCGTGGCAAGCGGTTTTTCAACGAAAACATCCGCCCCCGCGTCCATTGCGGCGCAGGCATAATCGGCGTGGCTGTCAGAGTAGGTGGCGATGCAAACCAGATCGGGCTTCAGCCGGGCAAGTGCATGATAATAGTCGGTTGTGATCGCGTAATCGCGAAGGTCAGCCGGTAATTCCACCACCGAACGGTTCACCAAACCCACAATCTGAAACGCCGGATTGTGATGATAGGCCAGTGCATGACTACGCCCCATATTGCCTAATCCCGCTACCAAAACCCGGATCATTTTACCGCTCCTGCTGTAATGCCACGGATCAATTGGCGTGAAAAAATGAGATATAAAATCAGCACCGGCAAGATGGCCAGGCTTAGAGCCGCCAGAACGGCGTTCCAGTTGGTGACGAACTGTCCAATGAAAATCTGGCTGCCCAGCGTCAGCGTTTTCACCTCTTCGGCGGGGGCAAGGATTAACGGAAACCAAAGATCGTTCCAGATCGGGATCATCGAAAACACCGCGACCGTGGCCATTGCCGGGCGCACCAGCGGCAAGACCAACGTAAAGAAAATGCGGTATTCCGAAAGCCCATCAATCCGCCCGGCATTCTTCAGATCGTCTGACACCTGCTTCATGAATTCCGACAAAATGAATACCGCCAATGGCAGGCCTTGTGCTGTGTAAACCAGCACCAACGCCGTTCGGGTGTTCACCAGCCCCGACGCCACCATCAGCTGCAAAATCGCGACGGTGCCCAACCGGATCGGAATCATAATCCCCAGTGCCAGATACAACCCCATCAGCGTGTTGGTCTTAAAGCGATACTCGCTTAGGGCAAACGCCGCCATTGCGCCAAACAACAGCACGAAGAAAAGGCTGCCGATTGTCACGGTCATCGAGTTTAGAAAATACTGGAAAAAGTCACCCTGTTTCAGAACGGTCGTATAGCCAATCAGATCAAATGTGCTGGCAGTCGGCACCGCAAGCGGGTCGGCAAAGATCGCTTTGCGTGATTTGAAGCTGTTGATGATGACCACGAAAACCGGGAACAGTGAGATCACCGTATACGCGATCAGCACGCTATGGGCGGCAATGCTGCGGGAAAGCGGTATGCGCGTGGCCATCTTTTCCCTTTAATACTGATAGCGGCGCAGCCGCGTTTGAATGCCGAAGAGGTAAACACAGACGCCCAACAGAATGATCCCGAACATCGCGGTGGCAATCGTGGCGCCCATATGGGGATCACCCAGTTGCAACTGAAAGCCAAAGAAGGTGCGATACAGGAAAGTGCCCAGAATATCGGTGGAATAGTCTGGACCCGCAAGCGCGCCTTGCGCCACATAAATCAGATCGAACGCATTGAAATTACCCACGAATGTCAGGATTGATATAATGCCGATCGATGGCAGGATAAGCGGCAGTTTGATCTTCCAGAACTGGCTGGCCCCGGTGATTCCGTCCATTTCGGCGGCTTCCAGAACCTCTTCGGGGATGTTCAGCAAGGCCGCGTAAATCAACATCATCGGGATGCCAACAAACTGCCAGACCGACACCAGCGCCAGCGTGGTCAGTGCATAGCTTTCCTTGCCAAGCCACGGCAGATAAAGCGACTTCAGCCCAACCCAGTCCAGCATGCCCGGTGCTATGCCCCAGATTGGCGACAAGATCAGTTTCCAGACAAAGCCCACAATTACAAAGCTGAGGATCGCCGGGATAAAGATGGCGGTGCGATAGACGGCCGCCATCCGCAAACGCGGGTTCGACAACAGTGCTGCCAGCAGCACCCCAATGGGGTTTTGCACCAGCATGTGAACCACAAAAAACCATGCGTTATTGCCAAGCGCATTCCAAAATGCGCCCGACCAGTTCGGATCGCCAAAAAGCGTTGCGAAATTCGCAAGTCCCACAAAAATCCGGTTCTGACCTTCCAGATTGTAAAGCGACAGGTTCAGCGTGCCAAAAAGCGGGATGATCATGATCGCCGTATAAACCAGCACCGCGGGTGCCAGAAAGACGGGGATATGCCAGCGAAAAGCGCGGCCCGACATCGCAGCCTCCGATTTTGGAAAAGGGTGGCGGCCCCGGTGATCAGGGCCGCCGGAACAGATCACTTTTGCGGTTCATACCAAGAGGCAAGCCCCTCTTGCAGCCGCGCGCCCGCAGCCTCGGGCGTCTCGGTGCCCTTGATTGCATTCACCGAGGCGTTCCATGTTTCGGTTTCAAGGTTCGGCATGCCGCGCGACAAGATCTGATAGGTTGACCGGATCGAGGATTGGCACTTATCGCGCCAAGACACAAACTCTTGGGCAAGCGGGTCTTCCATCGCAACCGGGGCAGAGTTGAGGGAGAAAAAGCCCGGCAAAGAATTGGCGTAAAGCGTCGCAAATTCAGCCGAGCCCACCCATTCCAGGAACTTCTTCGTCTCATCAGGATGCGCCGATTTTGCGTTCATGCCCAAAGCGATATCGGTATGATCCGAAATATAGCAAGTGTCGCCCGCGTTTTGCACCGGAGGTGGGAAGGCCCCCATCTTGAAGGTGGCTTGGGTGTTAAAGCCTGAGATTTCCCATGAACCTGCCGGATAAACCGCCGCACGACCCAATGTGAATAAGTTCTGGCTGTCGGGGTAAGTCTGCGCTTCGAACCCGTCGCCCAGATAATCTTTCCACTTGGCCAGCGTCGCATAGGGGGCAACCCACTGCGGATCGGTCAGCTTTTGCTCGCCCTTGATCAGCGCCAGACGGCCTTCTTCGCCCTTCCAGTAATTCGGGCCGATATTGTTATATCCCATGGTTGCGGCTTCCCATTGGTCATTGGTGCCCATCGCCATTGGAATATAGGTGCCGTCCGCCTTGATCTTGTCGAGTGCTGCAAAGAATTCAGCTTCGGTCGCGGGCACGGCAATGCCCAGCGCGTCAAACGCATCTTTGTTATAGATAAAGCCGTGGATTACGCTTGCCATCGGCACGCAGAATGTGGCTGACGCATCATCGGTTTGCCAGGCCGATTTGGCCACGGGCGAGAAATTGGCCATCGCAGCAAGCGACGACAGATCCGCAAGCTGCCCCTTGTTGTAAAGTTCCAGTGAGGCATCAAACGGGCGACATGTGATCATGTCACCGGCAGAACCGGCATCCATTTTGGAATTCAGCACGGCGTTGTATTCCGCAGGTGCCGACGGTGTGAACAGCACTTTGATGCCGGGATTTTGCGCCTCGAACGCCGGAATGATCTTGTCTTGCCAGATCGCAAGATCGTCGTTGCGCCAGGATTCGATGGTAATCGTCACGTCTTCGGCATGGGCCATGCCCGCCAGCAAAGTGCTGGTCAGAAAGGCGATACGCAGGGTTTTAATAGTCATCGTCATCTCCCTATTGGCGGGCATTTCACCCGGTTGATTTAAGTCGCCAGATTTTCGTTCAGCGCAGCAGACAAACGCCCACCGCTGGCCTTCAACCTTGTCAAGGCTTGCGCAGGGCTGGCCCCAAGCGCGATTAATATTGCAGGCTTTACCGCACCGCCGCTGGCAGCCAGCGCCAGACGCGAGGCCGCAAGATCTTGAAGCGATACCGCCGCAACAATGCGCGCCGCACGGTCAATCAGCTTGGCATTGTCGGCAACGACATTCACCATGTAGCCGTCATAGACATGGCCAAGCCGAATACCGACCAAAACCGACAGCATATTCAACGCCACCTTTTGCGCCGAAGCCGCGCCCATTCGCGTTGATCCCGCCAGAACCTCGGGCCCTGTATCCAAAAGAACGGGAAAATCGGCCATGGTCAACAACGCCGATCCGGCCACGTTTGACAGGGCAATAACGCCCGCTCCGGCAGCCTTTGCGCCATGCGCCACTGCCAAAGTATAAGGCGTTCCGCCAGACGCAGAAACGCAGATCACCAGATCGCCACGGCCCAAATTCGCGCGTGCGATATCTGGAAGGGCTTGGGCCGGATCATCTTCAACCGCGCCTTGCATGTGCAGCAGGGCAGCACTGCCACCCGCAAACAGCATTGGCGTGCGGTCAACCGGGATGCCAAAGGTGCCCCATAATTCCAGACAATCGGCCATTGCCATAAGACCAGACGACCCGGCCCCAGCATACCCCAGCTTGCAACCGTTGTGCAGCGCACCCGCCCCCGCTTCTGCAGCGGCCTCTAATGATGGCAAAGCGGCACGAACCGAACCAACAGCCGCAATCTGCGCATTCAAAAGGCGCACAAACACATCTTGCGTCGCAGCCGCGTGAAGCCCGACCGAACCTGGATGAAGCGATTCAGTTGATCGGTCTGGCATCTGATTCCCCCACACAAATACATAATGCCAAAATAATACCAATTGTAAAGTATCATCCATACCTTTCCATTTTTGCAAAGCAAAGATCCCGTAATCTTTGGATTTAAAAGCATTTTTGGCGATTCACCAGATACCTCTTCCAATTTGGTATTGCTTTGGTATTCTTGATCAACAAAGGAATCACCATGCGGCTTTTTCTGGGAATAGATGGGGGCGGAACGGGATGTCGGGGGGCATTGGCCGATCAGGACGGCGTGATCTTGGCACAAGCCGAAGGCGGTGCTGCCAATATTGCCTCTGACCCCAAAGCCGCGTTGGCCAATATTCTTGCCTTGGCCAACGATGTGTTGGCCCAATGCGTTGGGTCAGCTGCCGTTGCAGCAAAGATGCCTGACTTGCACGTTGCAATGGGGCTTGCCGGGGCGAATATTCCTGCATGTGTGACACAGCTTCGCGCGGGATTACCGTTTACAAAGCTACGGGTGGAAACAGATGCAATCACGGCATTGAAGGGTGCGTTGCGCGATGCCGATGGTATCGTTGCAGCGATCGGCACAGGATCGGTGTTCGCGCGTCAGTCGCGCGGTGGCGTGCGCCGGATCGGCGGACGCGGGCTGGCATTGGGCGATGAAGGCAGTGGCGCATGGCTTGGCCGGGCGTTTTTAGCGGCAAGTTTGCGCGCCGTCGATGGCTTTGCCGACGTTACCCCCTTGATGCAATCCATTTTGAAAGAACTTGGCGGTGAAGATGGCGTGATGGCATTCGGCTCTACCGCCCGCCCGGGTGATTATGCCCGGTTTGCACGCCAGATCATTGGCTCGGATGATCCGGCCGCCTGCGCAGTGATGGCTGCAGCCGAGGCCGACATCGCAGCGGCAATCACGTTGTTACAGCCTGAAACGGCTGTTCCGGTGGTATTTTTGGGCGGTCTTGGCGCCCATTTTGCCAAACGATTTCATTGTCGATGGGAAATCCGCCCCGCTTTGGGCACTGGCCTTGATGGGGCTTTGTGGCTGGCGCGCCAAGACGGGGCTTTCGTATGATCGAGATGTTTTCGCCTGAACAATTTGTCAAAGCTGGGTCAGGCCCGCTTTATCTTCAACTGCATCGCCGGATCGTTGAAGGCATCGCATCCGGCCGCCTTTCTGCCGGTAACAGCCTGCCGCCGGAACGGGATCTTGCGATGATGTCCGGACTTTCGCGGGTAACTGTCCGCAAAGCGATTCAGTCTTTGGTCACCTCTGGTGAATTGGTGCAGCGGCGCGGATCGGGCACCTTCGTGGCCCAACGCGTCGTCAAACTTGAGCAGGCTTTGTCGCAACTTACGTCTTTCACAGACGATATGGCACGGCGTGGAAAAGTGGCTGAATCCAGATGGATTTGCCGCGCCTTGTTCTTGCCCGCCCCAGAAGAAGTGATGGCGCTTGGCCTTGGGTCCGATGACCGCGTTGCCCGGCTGGAGCGTGTGCGGTGCAGCGGCGGTCAACCGTTGGCAATTGAACGCGCCGCCTTGTCCGCAGCCCTTTTGCCTGACCCCGAATCCGTGACAACCTCGCTGTATGCAACGTTGCAAGAACGCGGATTAAGGCCCGTCCGCGCGGTGCAACGCATTTCAGCGGCCAATCTTGGTTTACAAGATGCCGAACTGCTTGGGGTCAATCTGGGGGCCGCAAGCCTGAAGATAGAGCGGATTTCCTACCTGCCGTCAGGCCGCGTGGTAGAGTTTACCAGATCCATTTATCGCGGCGACGCTTATGATTTTGCGGTTGAATTGAAACTTGCGCAAGATGGCGAAAGGAATACCGATTGACCCAAAGCTTTATGGCCAAAGAAGTGGCCGAGATTCCATCGGCGGCGGTGCGGTTCCTGACCGAGTCCAGACCGGCGGTTTTGGCGACGGCGGCTGCCCTGCGCCAACGTGATCCAGGCCTGATTGTGACTGTTGCACGGGGGTCTTCAGACCACGCCGCAACCTATTTGAAATATTGTATTGAACTGGCGGCTGGTGTGCCCGTGGCGTCGGTAGGGCCGTCAATCGCGTCAATTTATGGCGCGTCATTGCGGCTTGGCGGCGCGGCCTGCATTGGCATCTCACAGTCAGGGCGCAGCCCGGATATCGTAGAAATGATGCGCTCTGCAGGTGCGTCAGGTGCCCTGACGATCGCCATTACCAATTTTGCAGACGCGCCGATGGCGGCAGTATCCGACCATTGCCTGCCCCTGCGGGCCGGGGTTGAACAAAGTGTTGCGGCGACCAAAACCTTTGTGACATCTGCGCTTGCTGGCCTGTCATTGCTGGCCGAATGGCGCGAAGACAGCGCATTGCGGGCGGCAGTTGCGGGCCTGCCAGAGGCGTTCGATCAAGCCCTGACTTTGGATTGGTCACCCCTTGCCGAAAGGCTGGCCCATGCGCAATCCCTGTATGTGCTGGGGCGCGGGCCGTCGGTTGCCATCGCAAACGAAGCGGCGCTTAAATTCAAAGAAACCTGCGGGTTGCATGCCGAAGCCTATTCAGCGGCCGAAGTGCTGCACGGACCGGCAGCTATCGTTCAGGCCAGTTTTCCAATTTTCGCATTGGGGGTCGACGATGCGGCTTTGCCACAACTGGTGGCCACGGCCGAGCGGCTGGCAAGTCAAGGGGCAGACGTTTTCCTGACCGGTTCTGCTGCAAAAGCTGCGACAACCTTGCCATCGGTATCTGGTCTGCATCCGCTTGTGGCACCGCTTGCCCTGATCGTTGGCTTTTATGGTTTCATAGAGGCGCTGGCCCGGCGGCGGGGCTATGATCCCGACACACCGCCGCACCTGCGCAAAGTGACCGAAACGCTATGAGCATGCAGATCCTTTCCGGGGCCCAGATCTTTGATGGCATCCGACTGCTTAATGACCATGTTGTTGTTCTTGACGGCGCAGTGATTGCCGCCGTGCAACCCGATGACCCCAACTTGCAAGGACATCGCGTGGTGCTTGGTGGCGGCATCCTTGCCCCGGCTTTGATTGACTTGCAGGCAAACGGTGGCGCGGGACTGATGGTGGATGCCGGCACCGACTTAGACGCGCTGCAGCGTATTTGTGCCGCCCATCTGCGCCTGGGGTCAGCGGGGATATTGCCGACGCTGATCACGGATACGCCCAGCGCGACAGCACGACTTATCAAGATTGCGGTTGCGGCAAGCCGTAGACAGATTCCGGGTTTTTTGGGCCTGCATCTGGAAGGGCCGCATCTGGATTCACGGCGCAAAGGCGCGCATGATCCGGAATTAATCCGCCCAATGACGGGCGAAGATCTGGCCCAGCTGTGCGAAGCGGCCCAAAATCTGCCGGTTTTGATGGTGACTTTATCTCCCGAAAGCGTCAGCGGCGAACAAATCTCGGCTTTGACTGCCGCGGGTGTTATCGTCAGTCTTGGCCATTCGGAGTGCAGCTATGAAACAGCACAGATGGCGATTAAGGCGGGCGCGCGCTGCGCCACGCATCTTTTCAACGCGATGAGCCAGCTTGGCAATCGCGACGCCGGCCTTGTGGGTGCAGTGTTGGACAGCGACATCGCCGCAGGCCTGATCGTTGATGGCATTCATGTCAGCCCGGCAACCCTTCGAATCGCGCTGGGCGCAAAGACAACGGGGCTATTTTTGATCTCGGATTGCATGGCGTTTGCCGGATCCGATTTGCAAGAGATCACTCTGAATGGCCGCATCATCCGCCGCAATGCGGGTCGGCTTACGCTGTCGGATGGCACCTTGGCGGGTGCTGATCTGACGTTGCCGCAGGCGTTGAAAGTTCTGGTGCAACGGGTGGGCGCGCGCCCTGCGCGGGCCATCGCTATGGCAACGTCGATCCCGGCAGCAGTGATCAATGCATCGCATGCCTACGGTCATCTGGCCGCCGGACGCGCTGCACATATGATACATTTGGATGCGGCCTGGCAGCTTGCAGCGGTCTGGCAGTCGGGCGAAAGGCAATCTGCAGCCCCGTATTGACCCTGCTCATACTTGAACACCGCATCATGGATCCGGTGTTTCGACATGCCTGTTTTGCAGTTCATCGAAGACTGGCAGACATCAAATCGCAACTTCGGACAAGATGCGATTTTCGCAGGGGCGCGGCGTTGGCAATAGGCAGCGCTGGCTTTGGTTGTTACCAGGATTTGCCAATGAAAAAGAGGCCCCGATTTCCCGGGACCCCAAATATTGTCTGCTGGACGTATTACATCTTGCCCCAAATCTTGGCATAGGCGTCGCGGTATCCGTTTTGCGGATCAAACGAATTGCTTTCCCCTGCAGCCGCAAGACCAGCTTCGGTAACCAATGCAGGGGCTGTGATGTAGCCTGAACACGCCTCCCCCGAAATGGCGCGGTTCAACTCATCCACCAGCTGCCATCCTTGCAGGTTCAACGGCTCTGCCACAGTGATCGCCTGATACTGACCAGACCGAATGCGCTGAAACGCCGCCTCTGATCCATCCCCAGCCGAACCTGCTTTGGGATTGGATTTGCCGTCAACGCCTGCGGCGGCAAGGGCCGGGCCCATGAAATCAAAATACAGATCGTTGATTGCCAGTGAATGGGTCCACTTTTCCCCGTATTTTTGCAGCAGGGCGGTGGTCAGCGGTCCCATGCGGGTCGACGTTTCGGCGATGGGTGTATCGACATATTCCAACACCGTGCCGCCCATATCTTCGATGGTTTTCTTGATCCGGTCGGCCTTGTCGATGGCGATCTGATAGGTCGAGTCGGTGAAGATGATCGCGCCAACGGCTGCACCGCCATCGCCCATCGCCCATTTCGCGGCGGTTTCAGACACCGTCATCGCATCCGTAGACACGTTGGCAAAAATGCCGCCCGGCGCATCGCAGCCAATTTTTGGCCCCGAATGCCAAGACACCATCGGAATGCCCGCAGCGGCCACTGCCTCTATCGCGACCTGCTGTTCGACCGCGTCAAAGCCGTTGATCACAATGCCATTTGGCTGCAAAGCCATAGCCTGACCAAACGCAGCCGTCCGGCTTTGAACCGAACCAGCACCATCCAGAACCCGAACCGTCCAGCCGATTTTGGCCGCCGCCTCTTCGACGCCTGTCGTTACGCCCAGGATGCCGCCATTTTTCAGATCGCCCGCCAGAACGACGATTGTCTTGCCTTCGGCAGCGACGGGGCCGGTTGTTGGCCCGTCAAACGCCGCGTCTTGCGCGAAGGTTGGCATGGCAACGCCCACGATCATTGTGGTGGCAAGCAATGCCTTCATAAAGTTACGTTTTAACATAGGTAGTCCTCCCATTTGATTGTCTTTGGTTATTTCTTCGCAGCGCCCTTTTTGCGCTGTGCATAGCCTGCGATGCCGATAGCAATCAGCAGCGTCAGGCCGTTAAACATCGGCTCGACCCAAAAGGACCCGCCGAATTGCTGAATGCCGGAGATACCCACGGCCAAAATCATCACGCCCACGATGGTGCCCCAAACGTTGACGCGCCCCGGCTTGATGGTGGTCGATCCCAGAAAAGCGCCAACAAGAGCCGGCAGCAGGAATTCAAGGCCAACCGATGCCTGCCCAATGCGCAACTTTGACGCCAACAACACACCTGTCAGCGCAGTTAACAGCCCCGAGGTAACGAAAGCCCCCACAACGAACTTGCGGGTTGGAATGCCGTTCAACTCTGCCGCGCGCTGGTTCGCGCCGATGGCATAAAGATAGCGGCCAACGGGGGTATATTCCAAAATGATCCACAGCGCGAAGGTGATTACCACCACGTAATAGGCTGTGATCGGCAGGCCAAAAACAAACGTGCCCGACAGCGCATAAAAGCCGTCCGGCAACACGCCCACCATCTGCCGCCCGCCGGTGTGCCAAAGTGCCAGCGAATACAAAACCGTGCCGGTGCCAAGCGTGGCGATGAAACTGTCAATCTTGGCAACTTCAACCAGAAAGCCGTTCATCGCGCCAACAATCGCGCCTAAAACCAGAACGATTGCCACTGTCACAGGCCAGGGCAACCCATAAATGGTTTGCAATGAAATCGCCAAAATATGCCATAACACAATACCATAGCCGACAGTCAAATCAATGCGCCCCGCCACCATCGGGATCATTGCGGCCAAAGACAGCATTGCGATAATCGCTTTGTCAGACAAAATGGCGCGCAGGTTCAAAAGCGTAGGAAAGGTATTCGGCAGCAAAACGGAAAACAGCACAATCAGCCCGAACATCAAAATAACCAGCCCATAAACCGGAATAAGCCGGATCAGTTTGGCCCCTGCCGACAGATGAACAATCTCATCCTTGGTGGGTTCAAGCGCGTTTGATTCGATAGACGGCATGGCGGTTCCTTAGACGGTTTCACCAGCCGAGGCGGCTTGGATCAGGGATTCGGTTGACAGCTCGACGCCCGTCAGTTCGGCCACGGGCAGGCCCCGGCTAAACACGATGGCGCGGTGGCAGATATTGGCGATTTCTTCAAAATCGGTGGATACCACCAGCACGCCCATCCCCGACGCAAGTGCGGCAAACAGCAGATGGTAAATCTCGGCCTTTGCCCCCACATCCACCCCCGCCGTCGGATCTTCAGTGATCAACAAACGACGGTTCGCCCCCAGCCAGCGGCCAACAACCACCTTTTGCTGATTGCCGCCCGAAAGCGCCTCTATCGTCAGTGTAGGGTCGTTCGGCAAAAGGCCAACGCGGGCCCCTATCGCCGCGGCCATTCGATCTTCGGCGCGCGGGCGCAAGAACGACATAAGGCCGCGCCCAGTGGCCGATGGGTTGATATAGGCGTTTTCGCGGATGGTCAGACCGGGGGCGATGCTTTCAAGCACCCGGTCGCGGGCGACAAATCCAATGCCCGATTGCATTGCGGTTTGCGGGGTGCGCAGATCGGGGTTGCGGCCTTCCAGTGTGATTGTGCCGCGATGCGCGATTGTGCCAAACAGGCTGCGTCCAATGTCTTCGTGCCCGGCCCCGCGCAGACCCGCAAGACCCAACACCTCGCCTTGGGCAATTCGAAACGACACCGGGCCAACAAGCGGCGTCGCAAGGTTTTCGACCCGCAGAATTTCCGGGCCAGCCAGAAGGGCGGGGCGGTTGATCTCGCGCGCTTTGCGGCCAACGATCAGGCTGACCAGTTCTTCGGGCGTTGTGTGATCAATCGGGCGCATGCCCACCATCTGCCCGTCGCGCAGCACGGCAACCCGGTCGGCGATCTTGAAAATCTCGTCCAGCCGGTGGCTGACATAGATCATCCCGACCCCGCGCGCCTTTAGCGGCCGAAGCGCGTTGAACAGCCGTTCCACCTCGTCTGCCGGCAGGCTGGCCGTAGGTTCGTCCAGCACCAGAAAATCACATTCCGCAGCCAACGCACGGGCGATCGCCACCAGCGATTTTTGTGTCCGCGTCAGGTTGGAAACCCGGGTCGAGGCCGGAAATTCAGCCTCAACCAGCTTTAACGCCGCATCGGCGCGGGCCTCAGTCGCGGGCCAGTCGATGCGACGACCCTTTTTGACATACCCCAGCGCAAGCGCAATGTTCTCGGCCACCGTCATCCATTCGATCAGGCCCAGATCCTGGTGAATAAACGCCACGGCCTGACCGCCCACTTTGCCCGCCACATGGGTGTAAGGGACGGCGTCAATGGAAACCTGACCCTGATCGGGGCGATGAATACCCCCCAAAACCTTGATCAGTGTGGATTTGCCCGCGCCGTTTTCGCCCAGCAATGCCACGATCTCGCCCCTGCCCACATGCAAAGACACCCCGCGCAAGGCCAATGTGCCGCCAAAAGATTTGACGACACGGTCGAAAAACAGGCCGTCTGTGGCCGGCATTAACGGATCCTCCCTGAACGGCACCCTGTTCTTTTGACAAGTTTACCGGTAACGTTGGTTTACGGTGTAATTGGGTGAGGGGTGCTGTCAAGATAATAGTTATCGATAACATCACGGACCCACCCGACGAAAAAGACGCGCCTTTGCCAAATAGAAATAGAAACGGCCCAATGGATCGAAAAACTAAAGCAAATCTGACAGATATCGCCCGCGCGACGGGGGTATCAAAGATGACGGTCAGCCGGGTTTTGCGCGGGTCGTCGGGGTTTTCAGATGACACCAAAGCCAAGGTTCTGCGCGAAGCCGAACGTCTTGCCTATATTCCGAATCGACTGGCACAGGCGTTTGGGTCTGACACCGCATCCACCTTGGTGGGGATTTGCGTGCCGCGCCTGACATCGGGGCTGTTTGGTCATGTGCTGGAAGGCGTTGATCGCGCGCTATCTCGGTTGGGATATCAAACCATGATCGGCAGTCATAATCATTCGATTGTTGAAGAAGAGGCGTGGCTGCGGCAAGTTGTGGCCTGGCGTCCGGCAGGGGTGATACTTTCGGGCCGGATACATACAGCGGGGACCGTCGATCTGCTGCGCAACGCCGGCATGCCGGTGGTCGAAATATGGGATCTGACAACCAGCCCGATTGACATGGCCGTGGGGTTTTCACATTTCGATTGTGGGATCGAGATGGGTCAGTTCCTGATCCGCAAAGGCCGTCGCAGGGCCGGATTTGTTGGCGCGCTGTCGCGGTCTGATGTTATGGGCACCGCGCGGTTGGATGGGTTTTCAGCGGCGTTGGCGCGGGCGGGTTCGCCCTTGGTTGACCGTGAGGTGCTGATGGACAGTCCGGGCTTTTACGCGGGCTATTATGGGTTGGAAACGCTGCTGGCGCGGCAACCGAAACTGGATGTCGTCTATTTCCACAATGATGAAATGGCCATTGGCGGGCTGGCCTACGCGGCCGCGCATGGCATTTCGGTGCCCGGTGATCTGGGCATCGTCGGCTGGGGCGGGATGGAGGCGGCGTCGGTTTTGCCGCGGCGCCTGACCACAACGGTTGTGCCAACAACTGCCATCGGCAAAGCCGCAGCCGAAGGGTTGGTCGCACGCCTGAAGGGCGAGCATTGCGAAGATATCGTCGTTATCCCAACCCGTTTGGTGCCGGGCGAGACTGGCTAGCGCAAAGGCATTAAATCCCGTGCCCAACCCAAGGCCCGTGTTTATCAGCCAACCCGTCAATCCGTTCAAAGCCATGCGCGCCAAAGAAATCACGTTGGGCCTGGATCATATTGGCGGTTGAGCGGCCCGTGCGCATCATATCAAACCATGAAAGCCCCGACGCCAATGCGGGCAAGGGCAATCCATGCAGCGCACCTGCCGCCACAGTTTGACGCAGGCCCAGATGGCTGGCCTTTAGCAGATCGGCAAAGAACGGGGCAAGCATCAGGTTGCGGCTGGGATTATCTGTCAGCGCCTGCGCCATATCATTCAGCATACCTGACCGGATGATACAGCCTTCGCGCCAAACTTGGGCGATCTGGGGCAAGGGCATTGCCCAATCAAACGCCGCAGCTGCCGCAGAGATCAGCGCGAAGCCTTGGGCATAGCACAGAATTTTGCCTGCAATCATCGCGTGTTCCAGCTGGTCAAGTGTCAAGGCACCAGCGGCCAGCCTTTGCGGGGCTGCGCCAAATACCGCCTCACCCGCAAGCCGTTCTTCCAGCCGCGATGACAGGTTGCGCGCCATAACGGCGGCCTCTATCGCGGGCACCGGGGCGGCCAGATGCTGGGCCTCTATCACTGTCCAGCGGCCCGTGCCTTTTTGGCCTGCGCGATCAAGGATCATATCCAACATCGGCTTGCCGGTGTGGGTATCGGCGGCGGCGGCCACTTCGGCGGATATCTCAATCAGATAAGATTGCAGCTGACCTGTGTTCCAGCCTTGCAGCGTGGCCGAGATCTGTGCCGCCGACATCGCCATGCCGTCACGCATCACGCCATAAACCTCGGCGATCATTTGCATATCGGCGTATTCAATGCCGTTGTGAACGGCTTTGACGAAATGCCCGGCCCCATCTGGCCCCATATAGCCGGCGCAAGGCCGGCCTTGGTATTTCGCGGCAATGGCGTTCAGAATTGGGGCAACACGATCCCAATCCTGTCTGCGGCCACCGCCCATAATGGCGGGGCCGTGCCGCGCGCCTTCTTCGCCACCCGACACGCCGATGCCCATAAAACGCGGACCATTTGCCGCGTCTTTTGACCGCCGATTGGTGTCGTGAAATTCCGCATTGCCTGCGTCAATGATCAGATCGTCAGCATCCAGCAATGGCCGCAGTGCCGCGATTTGCTCATCCACAGCGGGGCCGGCCGGAACCATCAGAATAATCGCGCGGGGTGGTTTGATGGCGGCAACCAGTTCGGCCAATGTATCCGTCGCGGTGATCAGCGGGGCCAAGGCCCCTGCCCCCGCTTTGAACGCTTGAGTCACCGAAGGCGTACGGTTCCAGACCGCAATCGGAAAGCCCTTCTCGGCAATGTTAAGGGCCAGCATCGCCCCCATCGTGCCAAGGCCGATCAGGCCGATTTGTGCGGTGGGATCTGTCATGGCATTTGCACTCCAGCACGGTTCAGCGTGATCGCATATAGGCTGGTGGTGGCGGTAATGAACAGCTGATGTTTGGCACGCCCGCCAAAGCACAGGTTTGACACCCCTTCAGGGATCAGAATTTTGCCCATCAGATGGCCATCTAGGGCGATACAATGCACCCCATCCGCCGCAGATGACCACAGATTACCGTCGGTATCGCAGCGGATGCCATCGGCGCAGCCGGGGGCAATGCTGTGAAACACTGCACCCCCCACCGGGCGGCCCGAGGCCATGGAAAAGCTGCGAATATGTTGCGGATCATTGGAAAACATCCGACCTGTGTCAGCGACATAAAGCGTTTGCTCGTCAGGTGAAAACGCCAATCCGTTGGGGCAGGCAAAATCGGTCAGCACGGCCTGAATGCTGCCATCCGGGCCAACGCGGTAGACGTTGCAGGGCAGTTCTTGTGCAGATTGAAAGCCTTCGTAATTGGTCAGTATCCCATAATGCGGGTCGGTAAACCAGATCGAGCCGTCGGAATGCGCCACTACATCATTGGGGGAATTCAATGGTTTGCCAAGATAGCCGTTAGCGATCACCGTGATATCGCCATTCAACTCGGTCCTCGTTACCCGCCGCGTTCCGTGTTCACATGACAGCAACCTCCCCTGACGATCGCGGGTATGACCGTTGGAATAATTCGACGGCGCACGAAAGGTGCTGATCCCGACACCGGGGGTATAGCGCAAAATCCTATTGTTCGGGATATCGGAAAACAGCAAACACCCCGCATCGCCAAACCAGACCGGGCCTTCAACCCAATCAAACCCGGTGGCCAATTGCTTGACGGGCGCGTTGCCCAGAACATAGCTGGCAAATCGCGGATCGTGGGTTTCAAAGAAGGCCATTGGCATAGTGTCCTGTCATTGATTTCTACCCCGCAAGCTAGGCCAAGCCAGGCCTTCATTCAACGCAAACCATGCGGCTGCCAAGTTAGCCAAACCGTATCTGCGTTTTCATTGCGCAACTACGATCAGACGCCAGTTTGAACGCCGTTTCCGCATCCGCCAAATCCACCGTATGGGTGATCAGCGGCTTGACGTTGATCAAACCCTTTTGCATCAGGCCGACGCCGGTTGCGAATTCCGGATGAAACCGAAATGACCCGCGCAAATCCAGCTCTTTGGCCGTAATCGCCATCATCGGCAGCGCCATATCGCCACCTAAGCCCAATTGCAGGATAATCCCGCGCGGGCGAAGGGCGTGGATACCTGCCGTTAGCGCGGGTGCTGCACCAGAGCATTCGTAAAGCACGTCAAAATAGCCTTTGTTGGCGGCGTATTCCGTCAATGCATCAGGATCGCTGATCATATTGATCGTGCGGTCCGCGCCCACATCTCGGCCCATTTGCAAAGTAAAATCAGACAGATCAGTTGCCACAATCTCGGCGGCGCCCGCACGGCGTGCGGCCAAAATCGCCAGCATACCAATCGGGCCGCAGCCCGTGATCAGCACCCGTTTGCCCAGCATTTGCCCCGCGCGCGAAGTGGCATGCAGCGCCACGGCCAGCGGTTCGGCCATTGCCGCCTCGCCTGCCGAAAGCCCGTTTGCGGCCACGCATTGGCTGGCGTCGGTGACCAAAACCTGTCGAAACGCACCCTGAATATGCGGGAAAGGCATCGCTGAGCCATAAAACCGCATGTTCAGGCAGTGATTTTGCAGACCTTGAGCGCAGTATGGGCAATGCCCGCAGGGGCGCGATGGCGATACCGCAACCAATTGGCCTCGCGCAAAGCCTGTGACGCCCATTCCAAGATCCTGCACATAGGCTGACACTTCATGCCCCAGGATCATCGGCTCGCGCAACCGGATCGCACCAAAACCGCCATGATTATAGTAATGCAGATCAGACCCACAAACCCCGCCTGTTGCCAGCCGCAAACGTATCTGACCGGGGCCGGGGGTTTCGACCGGATGATCTTCGATCCGCAAATCATGGGCGGCATGGATGACGATCGCTTGCATCATATCGCCCGACATCAGATCACCGGGGTCAGCAACGGCTGACCCGCAAAATGCGCCAACAGATTGTCGCGCATCAATTTGCCCATCGCCAGCCGCGTCTCATAAGTGCCGGATGCGTGGTGCGGCTGTAAAAGCACATTGCTCAGCGCCAGAAATCGCGGGTTCAACGCAGGTTCGCCTTCGAACACATCCAAGGCGGCGGCCCCAAGCGTGCCGTTTTCCAGCGCGTCCAACAAAGCCGCCTCATCAATGTTGCCGGCGCGCGAAATGTTGATCAGCATGCCCTGTGCCCCAAGGGCCGCGATCACTTTGGCGCTGACAATATGACGGGTTTCGGCGTTCGCCAGTGCGGTGACAAACAGAAAATCCGACCGCGCCGCCAGCGCCACCGGATGGGGGATGAAATCATACGCCACATCCTTGGCGCTGCGGGCGCAATAGGCGATGTCCATACCGAAACCTTGCAAACGCCGGGCCACGGCAGCGCCAATGCGCCCCATGCCCAAGATGCCTGCCCGCTTACCCCAGACACGGCGTTGCAACGGATAGCCGCCGCGTTCCAGCCATGACCCATCGCGCGCCCATGTTTCGGCGCCGATCATGCCGCGTGACTGACACAGCATCATCGCCACGGCCAGATCCGCGCAATCATCATTCAGCACATCAGGCGTATTGGTCAGCCGAATGCCGCGCGCCCGGCACGCCGCCAGATCAACCGCATCATAGCCCACCCCATACACTGAGATCAGTTGCAAGTTGGGACAGGCGGCAATCATATCGGCCTTTGCGCCCAATTCGCCCTTTGTCGCAATGGCCTGTATGCGCGGGCCGACATTGGCCATAAACGCGGCCTTATCGGTTGCGTCAAAATACCGATGCATCTCAAACGCCTGATCCAACGGGCCTTGATCCCAATCGGGGTAGGGGCCAAGCTGCAAAACCTGGGGTTTGGTCATTGGGGCCTCATGGGTTGACAGGCAATGTTAACGATAACATAAACGACTGCATCGCAAGTTGTCGAGGGGGAAAGCACATGGGTTTGGGGTTGTTCGATCTGACGGGCAAACGGGCGCTGATCACCGGGTCGTCGCAAGGCATTGGGCTGGCACTGGCGCAGGGTTTGGTTGCGGCGGGCGCACAAGTGGTGCTGAACGGACGGGATGCGGGCAAATTGGCGCAAGCGCAGGCATTGGTTCCGGGGGCGATGGTTCTGCCATTTGATGCAACCGAACATGCGGCTGTGCGCGCGGCGGTGGATGGATTTGAATCGAGCCACGGTGCGATAGATATTTTGGTCAACAACGCCGGAATGCAGCATCGCGGGCCGCTGGAAGATTTCCCCGAAGACGCGTTTCAACGATTGTTGCAAACCAATATCGCCAGCGTTTTCAACGTGGGTCAGGCGTGCGCGCGCCACATGATTGCACGCGGTGCGGGCAAGATCATCAACATCGCCTCGGTTCAAACCGCCTTGGCGCGGCCCGGAATTGCGCCCTATACGGCGACCAAGGGCGCAGTTGGCAACCTGACCAAGGGCATGGCGACCGATTGGGCCAAACACGGGCTGCAGTGCAATGCCATTGCACCGGGGTATTTTGATACGCCATTGAACGCCGCTTTGGTGGCCGATCCTGCGTTTACCACGTGGTTGGAAAAGCGCACGCCAGCGGGGCGTTGGGGGCGGGTCGAAGAACTTGTCGGAGCATGTGTGTTTCTGGCATCGCCCGCGTCTTCGTTTGTGAACGGCCATATCTTGTATGTCGATGGCGGCATCACGGCATCGCTGTGATCCGGCTGGTGGTGATGGGCGTGGCGGGCTGCGGCAAATCGGTGGTGGGCGCGGCGTTGTCAGGGGCGATGACCGTCCCCTTCCAAGATGGCGATGATCTGCACCCGTCAGCAAACATTGCCAAGATGCGCCGGGGACAGGCCCTGACCGACGCAGACCGTTGGCCGTGGCTGGCGCTGGTGGGGCAGGCTTTGGCAAAAGAGCCAGTGATCATCGGCTGTTCGGCGCTGAAACGCAGCTACCGCGATTTCATCACGGATCAGGCAGGCACCGCTGTGACGTTTGTCCATCTGGCAGGCAGCCGCGCGGTGATCGAACGCCGGATGCACGCGCGCCAAGGGCATTTCATGCCACCCGCTTTGCTGGACAGCCAGTTTGCCGCGCTAGAGCCGCCAATGCCCGATGAAAATGCCATGACCGTGCAAATTGATCAACCCTTGGCGGGTGTGGTGGCGGATGTGATGGAAAAGTTGAGGGCGAAATGACACGCCCCGCCCCGCCCCGCAAACCACCGACAATGGCTGATGTCGCCCTTGCGACCGGGGTGTCGCCGATGACTGTCAGCCGCGCATTCAAACGAGATGCCTCGGTGTCCGATGCCACGCGCGAGGCGATTTTACAGGCCGCCGAAGGCTTGGGCTATGTGTTTGATGCCACGGCATCGACGTTGCGGTCGCAAAAGACCAATTTTGTGGCTGTTACCATCCCCTCGATCAACAACGCCAATTTTGCCGATACTGTAGGTGGCCTTTCGGATGGGTTGAAAGAGCGTGGCTTGCAGATTTTGTTGGGCTATACGAATTACGACATCGTAGAAGAAGAACGCCTGATCGAGCAGTTGTTGCGCCGCAGGCCCGAAGCAATTGTTGTCACTGGCGGCAAACATACCGACCGCGCGCGCAGACTGTTGACCAACGCGGGCATTCCGGTGATTGAAACCTGGGATTTGCCATCGGCCCCCATCGGCCATGTTGTGGGATTTTCCAATGCGCTGGCGGTGCGTGGGATGGTCGATCATTTTGTGGCAGTTGGCTATCGGCGGATCGCATTTATCGGCGGGGATGCACACCGCGATACCCGCGGCACAGATCGGCGTTTGGGCTTTATTGCCGCGATGCAGGCGCATGGGCTGGATGCCACTCGCCTGATAGCCGCCGGGGTGCCGCCGATTTCGATGCGCGAAGGGGCTGATGCAATGGCGCATTTATTGGAAAGGTTGCCCGATACCGAAGCAGTGATCTGCGTATCCGATCTTTCGGCTTTTGGCGCACTGACGGAATGCCAACGACGGGGGGTATTGGTGCCCGGTCAAATGGCAATTGGCGGCTTTGGCAATTATGAGATTGGTGCAATTTGCGTGCCCAGCCTGACCACGATCAACCCCGATCCGCGGGGCATTGGAGCGAATACGGCGGCGTTGATTTTGGATGTAATCGATAGCAAACGCACCGATCCGGCGGTAATTATGCTGCCCCCGGATTTGATTCTGCGACAGAGCAGTCGTTAAGCGGGCTGCACTGCGCCGAAAATACTGGCCTGATGTTCCGCCAGATATATCCGCAGCCATGGGGTAAATCGGTCGGGATGCGCCAATGTTTCTTCGGTCAGATCTGCCAAGGAAATCCAGCGGGTTTCCATTACTTCATCGGGGTTCAGCGCGAGGTGAAGATCAGCTGATGCTGACCCCGTAAAAATATCAACAACCTCATGTTCGATCAAACCGCCGCCCACATCGGCGCGGTATTCAACGCCACCCGCGCGGTGCAGTGTTAGCCCGGTGATCCCAAGTTCTTCGCGTAAACGGCGAACCGCGCAATCTGCAGCCGCTTCGCCCCAGCGCGGATGCGTGCAACAGGTGTTCGCCCACAGCCCCGGCGTGTGATACTTTGACAACGCGCGGCGTTGGATCAACACGCGCGGGCCGTCCATCACAAACACCGAAATTGCCATGTGACGCAGGCCGCGCTGATGCACCTCCAGCTTTTCAACCGGGGTCAGGGTGCCATTCACCCACGCGGGCACATATTCCGTCATACGTAAGCTGGCTTTACCAGCCGCAACAGATGCGCCACGTTCTTCAATCCTATTTTCAGATGTGCCAAGGGGCGGGCCGAAACGAGTTTCTTGTTCATATAGGCTTCAAACGTCAGTTTCTGCACATCTACATCATGGCACAAACTAACAAACCGTTCGCGGCGTTCGTCGGATTTATAATAGGCGTCTTGCATCGTGCGCAACACACGAAACACCGTGCCGTGTTCCTTCATGAACATCTTGCGCGCCAGTTTCAGATCCTTGACACGACCAGACACCAACATGGCCTGCGCCGCCGTCGCTGCCACGCGCCCGCCGACCATGGCATAGTAGATCCCTTCGCCAGATGACGGCGCCACCACCCCCGCCGCATCCCCCGCAAGCACCACATCGCGGCCATTGTCCCACCGGTCCATCGGACGCAGCGGGATGGGCGCACCTTCGCGGCGGATCGTTTCGCAATTGGTCAGCCCGGCCGTAGCCCGCAGATCGGCAGTGGCCTGTTTCAGATCGACCCCATCAATGCCAGTGCCCATGCCCACCGAGACGCTGTCGCCATGCGGGAAGACCCAGCCATAGAAATCAGGGCTGATTTTACCATCATAGATCACATCACAGCGTTTGGGATCATACAGCGAATTGGCTGCGGGGGCCTTTAGGATTTCATGATACGCAATAACATAAGGGATCTTATCGCCCCCCGGCACTTCGGTTTTCGCCACGTTCGACCGCGCGCCATCCGCGCCGATCACCAGTTTGGTTGACAGGCGTTCTTCGGCGCCGCTGGCCTTGTTGCGGTAAACCACATGGGTGCCGTCGCTGTCCCGCTCTATCCGCAGATAGGTGCCGGTCACCCGTTCAACGCCGTTTCCAACCGCGCGCAGGCGCAGGAATTCGTCGAAGTGTTCGCGGTCCACCATGCCGACAAAGCCGTTTTCAATCGGGATATCGACGGCGCGCTGGGTGGGGGATATCATCCGCGCGGTGTAAATCTGCGCCACGATCTGGCTTTGCGGAATATCAAAATCGGCAATCAAACGCGGCGGGATAGCCCCGCCGCAAGGTTTTATCCGCCCGGCGCGGTCAAGCATAGCCACGCGGCGGCCTGCGCGTGCCAGATCATCTGCGGCTGTCGCCCCACAAGGGCCGCCGCCAATGACCACAACATCATAATCCATATCTATTCCCCCGGAACCAAGCTGTTGGTGGGCGTCAGTGCTGCCCCGTCGATAACGTGCCATGCCAAAAGCGCGGCCAGCCCGAACAGGGCGGCCTCTGCCATGAAAACAATGCCAAAGGCCGTTGGCGCATCGGTAAGCAGGCGGATCAGATCAACCGCGCCCGCCCCCATCAACCCGCCAAACCCGGCAGCAATCGCTTGCGATGCACCCCAAAGCCCCATGCGGGTGCCTTCGCGTGTGCTGCGCCCTTCACCGGCCAGCGCCATCATCGACCCGATGGCCGCTACGGCAAACATGCCGTTGAACAGGCCCAACGCAATCGTTGCGGGCAGCAAAATCTGCCCGCCATCGGGCATCTGCCCGGCCATCGCAATCGTGACCAATGCCGCCGTCGACCCCAGACAGCCCAGCGTAACCCATGTGCGCAACGATCCGATCTGCAACCCGGTGGCGGCGATGCCTACCAACAGCATTCCCACAAAAACCCCGCCATTCTGCGCGCCGGAAAGCTGCGTCGACTGGCCCGGCGTGAAGGCAAAGGCAAATCCGGCATAGGGTTCCAGGATCAGTTCTTGCATGAAGTAGGCTGTCATCGACAAAAAGACGAACAGGGTGAAGTTGCGCGCCCGTGGTTCTGCCCAAACCTCGGCTATCCCAATGCGAAACGGCAACGGGCGGAGTTGCGGGGTTGCGTCGGGCACATGGTGCGCCTCGATCCCGGCGATGGCAACGCAGGTCAGCGCGAACGCCCCGGCGCAGACGATTGCCACCAGTTTTAGTAACAAGGCGTGCGAATAAGGGTCCAGATATTTGCCGACCACTGTTGCTGTTACTGCGATGCCAAAAATCATCAACAGCCAGGTTATCGTGGCCGCAGCGGCCCGGCGGCGTGGATGCGTCGTGGTGGCCAACAACGCCAAAAGGGATGTTCCAGACGCGCCAACGCCTATGCCGATCAGGGCGTAGGCCAGAATGGAAATGCCAAGGCCTGCCGCAAAGCTGGACTGCATCATCACCATACCGGCTGCTGCCAGAAACCCGCCCAACCCCAGACAGGCCATGCCCAAAATGATAAACCGCGTGCGCCGCCCGCCCATGTCAGACCGGTATCCCCATGTCGGCCGGGTGATCTGAATGCCGTAATGCAGCCCCACCAACAGCCCGGGCAGAACGGCGGGCATCGACAGTTCAACCACCATCAGACGGTTCAACGTAGATGTGGTCAACACCACAATCGCCCCCAGACACAACTGCACAAGGCCCAACCGCACGATGGAAAACCAGGAAAGCGTCATGGCAAAACCTCTATCCCGCGCAAGGCTGTGGCCGTAATCATCATGCCGCTGACATACATCGCGACACCGGTGGCGTTATACCAAGGTGCTTTGGCTTTGGGGTCTTTCAACAGGGTTGCCATGGCCCAAATCTGTCCGATCAACAGCACAAAAACCAATCCGGCGTGGATCGGTTTGCCCCAGATCACCAGCATGGCAATCACCAAAACCTGCGCCATTCCCATCACCGTGCAGGCCACCCGTGCGGCCACGTCGGGGCCAAGTGTGACGGGCAGGGATCGCACGCCGTGCTGGCGATCCCCTTCTAATGCCTTGAAATCGTTTAGTGTCATTATGCCATGCGCCCCAAAGGCATATAGCAGCGCCATCGTGGTCACCTGAAACGACGGCAGCCCAGCCGACAAAACTGCGGCCCCGGTGAACCATGGCAATCCTTCGTAACACAGCCCCACCAACCCCGGGCCCCACCAGCCCGACCGCTTCAATCGCACAGGTTCGGCAGAATAGGCCCAGGCTGCGATCACACCCACGACGGTGGCGGCAAACCCCCATGGCCCCAAAAACCAACCAAGGCCCAGCGACACACCGCTCATCGCCAGTGCAATCCACAATCCCCAACGGCCCGGAATGCGCCCGGATGGGATTGGACGGTTTGGCTCGTTCACCGCATCAACATGGCGGTCGCACCAATCATTGGCCGCTTGTGACATCCCGCACACCACCGGCCCGGCCAAAACCACGCCCAGCAAAACCATCGGCCAAGCCTGCCATGGCGACACGCCTACCGAGACGATACCGCACAAATAGGCCCACATCGGCGGAAACCATGTTATCGGCTTTATCAGCTCTAACATGGCTTTGGGATGCGGATAGCGCTGATTGTGTAATGTTTGCGTTACGGTCATGTGTCAACCTAACATTACATATTTGAGTCGGGCAAGGTCTCAATTGCCGCATCAGCCATGGAATGTAGAAATTGAAAAGCGCCCCGGGTGTAGGGCGCTTTGATTGACCGTCACCACGCTGGTGGTTTACTCGTCGTCTTTGCTTAACAGCCCAAACTTGCGCAGTTTGACATACAGCGATTGCCGCGACAGCCCCAGCATTTCGGCGGCAGCCACCCGGTTGTTGCGGGTCAGATCGACGGCGGTTTGAATGCACATTTTTTCGACCACGTCCGTGGTTTCCGTCACAATCGCTTTCAGTGTCGACGATCCGACCAGCTCCATCACCGACCGCATTCCATCATCTGATGCCGAAAACCCGGGACGCCGCAGCATTTCGGTGCGGCTGGCGTCGCGGATCACCAAACCAAAGGCGGGTTTGGGCCGTTCCGTCAGGAAAGTCGCCGAAATTTCAACTGGCACTTGCCCGTCAAAATCGTTCGATATCTTGGTGGCATACAAACGCAACTGACGGGCACGGCGCGCGTTATCCAATAGAACCCGCAAATCCACCGATCCGCGCGCCAGAAAATCTGCTATCGACCGGCCCCGCACATTGGCAAGGGTGGTTACATCCGCCAGTTTCAGGAACGCGTCGTTTGCCCCCGTGATCATGCCTTCGCCGTCAAGGAACACAATACCGTCGGAACCTTCGTTGAACAACCGTTCAAGATTAGCCGAACTGTCATGCGGCATCGCAGACGACAGATCGGCCGCATCCAACCGGCACAGCATCAGCCGTTCACCGGCCGCACGGAACATCGTGGGCACAACCCGCACTTTGCGCTGCGACCGGCGTGCCTGCAATTCAACAGGGTTAATCGCATCAGCCGAAGCAATGTTGGAAAGGTTTTCAAGGAATTCCCCACGACGGCGGCCCTCGAATTCCTGGGCAATTGCTGCGCCAACCAAATCTTGCCGTGACCCGCCCAACAGGGCGGCGGCGGCGGCGTTCAAATCTGCAATCCGGCCATTTGTCATGGCCACCAACACCACCGCGTCGCGCGTCGCTTCCATCAGAACCCGGTAGCGCGTGTCCATTTCGCGTTGGGTTTCATAGTCACGCTCAAGGGCTATTTGCGCCATCACCAGTTGCTGTTGCATCTCGGCGATCGGGCGCAAGTCGCGGCCCAGCATCAACACCGAATTATCGGGCGCAACCCGGTGCATTGAATAGCGGATTGGAAATTCCAGTACGGTCTGATCGGAATGGTTCAGTTCAACGGCAAGCGTTTTTGCGCCGGGCTTTCCCATCGCATCCAACCGTCTGGCCAATTTCTCATAACTTTCACTCGTCATGATTTCGCGGGCATGGCGGCCAACCCAATGGGACAACTGACCAAAGGCCTGATGGTGCGGGTTAACCAAGACCGACGTAATGCGATTGTCTGCGGAAATTGACAAAGAGATGTCTGCAGCAGTCGCAATGATTTCAGCCAGTAACTCTGGGTCGATAAGTGGCACGGACATGCCAGCAAGCTTGAGCTTGGAATCAGTGTTCACGGGTTATTCGCTTACCTTGCCACCCACCCAACCATCTTGGGACAGTGGTTTGTTACGCTCGCTTTAAGATGCAAAAAGAGTCAAATTTGAGACCGATCACTTCCAAAGCAGCTCCAATATCGTTCGAAGAGAAATCAGCGCCAGTGCATGTTGCTGCATCCTCTATCTTGAACATCACAGCACCCCCAACGACGACGGGGATCGGCTTTGTTGTGATCGTCTTTATAAACTTTACGGTCTTGCGCACGGATTCCAGCTTGTCGACCGTTGCCACAGAAATCATAACGCCGTCGAAGGACCGCGATGTTATCAAGCCTCGCAGTTCCTCCATGTTCGGAGCAATCCGTAGACACACCGACACACCATATCGGCGCATCTGACTCATTGCGACCATCGGGCCCAGAGTGTGCTGTTCGCGGTCGGGAATAATCATCAAAATCGTGCCGTGCCCTGCATCGCCCGCCTGATCCGCCGCCCAGGCCGTTCCAATCTCGCGCAACAGGCTTTGCAGCCGCCCCACGCCAATCGACACGTCCAGCCAACTCATTTCGTCTTCGTGCCAAGCCTCGCCCATACGTCGGGCAGCCAGCGGAACGTAGATATCTGCCAATGCTGCGACCGATACACGCGCCTTGCGCATTTCGTTCAGTAACTCTGCAAACGCCTCTTTGGTTCCCGACTGTGATGCGCGGATCAGACCGGCAACCAAAACTTCTGACGGTTCGGTCATCGTGCGCGTCGAGCGTTCTGCCAGCAATGATACGACTTGCGAGGCAAAATAATTTACCCCCGCCGAATCTTGACCCGAAGCGCGTCCTTGGTCTGATTGCTGAAAATCCTGCATCTACGCAGCTCCGCCAAGAGGTGCCCACAAAACCTGCATCTGAAACTGTCAGATAGATCGGAGTCATCCTGTTGGGTAACTTTCTCTTAGGCGGGAAGAAATGTCAAAGAAAATAGACACTCTGAAATATAGCAATTTCGCACTGAATTGGCAAGGTTTTGTTTTATAACACTATTTGTCCACTTTTAGCGGTGATTTTATCCCTGACTTACGCGGAAATTCAGCAGATGGTGTAAACTTAAAAAATGTAAGTTTTAGTTGACACTTCCTGAGTGAAGCCTCTAGAATTTGTCTTGCGACACCTGATCCGAAGGCAAAACCATGTCCCAGAACCGCAGCGATTCTTCTGCCCGCCGCCCGCTCTACACAGCGGAACAGCGTGCGCGCCGCGATTCGACCAAATGGACTTTGGTTCAGGGCATTCTGGCACCGCTACAATTTCTGGCCTTTGCCGTTTCTTTGGTTCTGGTGCTGCGTTATCTGGTCTGGGGAACCGGCTATGAGGTTGCCACCCTGTCGGTGATCGTCAAGACTGCGTTCCTTTACGTCATCATGATTACAGGGGCTATTTGGGAGAAAGTGGTTTTCGGCCAATACCTTCTGGCACCTGCCTTTTTCTGGGAAGATGTGTTCAGCTTTGCCGTTATCGCGTTGCATACAACGTATATTTTGGCGCTTTTGACAAATGCCCTGACCCCTAATGCCTTGATGCTTTTGGCGCTTACGGCCTACGCAACCTATGCTGTCAACGCCGCTCAGTTCATCTGGAAGCTGCGTTTGGCGCGGCTGGATATGGCGCAAAGCGATCGCGCGATGGCCAAGGCGGTCAACGCATGAACGCCCCGACGCCCGCCCGCGGATGTTCAAATACCCCGGTTCTAAAGGAACGTGGGCAGCGCGAAGTCTTCTGTGGCTTGACGGGAATCATCTGGTTGCACCGCAAAATGCAGGATGCTTTCTTTCTGGTTGTGGGTAGCCGCACCTGTGCGCATCTGCTGCAATCAGCCGCCGGCGTGATGATTTTCGCAGAACCGCGATTCGGCACCGCGATTCTGGAAGAAAAAGACCTTGCCGGGTTGGTGGATGCCCAAACCGAGTTGGACCGCGAAGTTGCGCGCCTGCTGTCACGCCGCCCTGACATTCGTCAACTGTTTTTGGTCGGGTCTTGCCCCTCCGAAGTGATCAAGCTTGATCTGCACCGTGCGGCTGAACGGATGTCTGCGGCACACGCCCCGCATGTGCGGGTGCTGAACTATTCGGGGTCGGGAATCGAGACAACGTTCACCCAAGGCGAAGATGCCTGCCTTGCATCAATGGTTCCGGTGCTGCCCGCATCGGATGCGCGTCAGTTGCTTATCGTCGGCGCGCTGCCTGATGTTGTCGAAGATCAGGCCTTGGGGCTTTTGGCGGCAATGGGCATTTCAAACGTGCGTTGCCTGCCCGCCCGACGGTCGGGTGATCTGCCGTCGGTTGGCGCAAATACCGTTTTCGCCTTGTTGCAGCCGTTCCTTGGCGACACGTATGCAGCCTTGGTTGGGCGCGGCGCACGCCATATTCCCGCCCCGTTCCCCTTTGGTGCGGCTGGCACCACCGCATGGCTGCAGGCCATCGCCACCGAATTCAACGTGCCCCAAGACCTGTTTGATGCCGTCACCGCCGCCCCCCGGGCCCGTGCCGAAAAGGCAATTGCGGCCAGTGCGGTAACGTTGTCCGGCAAATCGGTTTTCTTCTTCCCCGACAGCCAGCTTGAAATCCCGCTGGCGCGGTTCCTGACCCGCGAATGCGGCATGACGGCGATTGAGGTTGGCACGCCTTTCCTGCACCGTGATCTGATGGCTCCCGATCTGGAACTGCTGGCCGAAGGGCCAACCCTGTCTGAAGGTCAGGATGTTGATCTGCAACTGGCCCGCGCCCGTGCGGCCCGCGCCGATCTGACGGTTTGCGGCCTTGGTCTTGCCAACCCGCTGGAGGCCGAAGGACTGGCCACCAAATGGGCGATTGAGTTGGTGTTTACGCCTGTGCATTTCTACGAACAGGCGGGCGATCTGGCCGCCCTTTTCGCCAAACCCCTACGCCGCCGTGCCCTGTTGGCCCCGCTCGCTCCCCAAGTAGCAGCCCCCAAGTTGGAGGCCGCCGAATGAAGCTGACCGTGTGGACATACGAAGGCCCGCCGCACGTGGGCGCGATGCGTGTCGCCACCGGCATGAAGGGTTTGCATTACGTTTTGCACGCCCCGCAAGGCGATACCTATGCCGACCTTTTGTTCACAATGATCGAACGCCGCGATCATCGCCCGCCAGTCACTTATACCACCTTTCAGGCGCGCGATCTGGGCGGCGATACGGCGGGTCTGTTCAAAACCGCCTGCCGGGACGCCGTTGACCGCTTCAAGCCCGAGGCGCTGATCGTGGGTGCCTCTTGCACCGCCGAGTTGATTCAAGATGATCCGGCTGGCCTTGCGGGCAGTATGAACCTTGGCATTCCGGTGATTGCCCTCGACCTGCCCAGCTATCAGCGCAAAGAAGGCTTCGGCACCGACGAGACGTTCTTGCAGATCGTGCGTCATCTGGCCAAACCGGTTGCGCGCAGCGAACATATCACCGCCAACCTGATCGGCCCCACGGCATTGGGGTTTCGCCACCGCGATGATATCGTCGAAGTGACGCGGCTGTTGTCGGATATGGGCATTGGTGTGAACGTGGTGGGCCCGATGGGATCGCGCCCGTCCGATATTGCCCGCCTAGGGGCCGCGCATTTCAACGTGCTGATGTATCCCGAACACGCCGAATCCGCCGCGCGCTGGTTGGAAACCAACCTGAAACAGCCTTATACCAAGATCGTGCCCATCGGCGTCGGGGCCACCCGTGATTTTCTGGCCGAGGTCAGCAAGATAACCGGCCTGCCGGTGAAATCCGACACCAGCCGTCTGCGCCTGCCATGGTG
Organism: Cypionkella sp.; assembly: GCA_031384605.1. Lineage (GTDB taxonomy): Bacteria > Pseudomonadota > Alphaproteobacteria > Rhodobacterales > Rhodobacteraceae > JANNAT01. Next base: position 52,161 of record JANNAT010000050.1, on the reverse strand, counting down.
GACCCGGTCGGTTGACAGCACCTACCTCACTGGCAAGCGCGTGTTTATTTTCGGCGACGGCACCCATGTCGCCGCCGCCGCCCGGATTGCCCGTGACGAGATGGGGTTTGAGGTTTGCGGCATGGGCTGTTTCAACCGCGAAATGGCCCGCCCGATCCGCGCGCTGGCCAAGGAATTCGGGGTTGAGGCGCTGATTTCCGATGATTATCTAGAGGTTGAGGCCGCGATAGAGGCACTGCAGCCCGAAATGATCCTTGGCACCCAGATGGAGCGTCACATCGGCAAACGTCTGGGCATTCCCTGCGCCGTGATTTCCGCCCCCGTGCATGTTCAGGATTTCCCGGCCCGTTATTCGCCCCAAATGGGTTGGGAAGGTGCCAATGTGATCTTTGACACCTGGGTGCACCCCTTGGTGATGGGTCTGGAAGAACACCTGCTGCACATGTTCCGCGATGATTTCGAATTCCATGACGATGCCGGTGCATCCCATCATGGCGGTCAACACAAACCGCGTGAGGCAGGGCTGGAAGCCGCCCCTGCGGCCGCGGTTGATGGGGAACAAATGCCCACCGAAACCGCCGCGGTTGTCGAAGAAACCACCGCCAACATCATCTGGCTTTCGGATGCCGAAAATGAGCTGAAAAAGATCCCGTTCTTTGTGCGTGGTAAAGCCCGTCGCAACACAGAAAAATATGCCAGCGGCAAAGGCATTGCGCGGATCAGCGTCGAAACCCTGTATGAGGCAAAAGCCCATTATGCGCGCTGACACCCCCCTTCACGGCACCCGCGTTGGCTACAACATCGTTGTGGTCACGCTTGATCAACATGCCGCTGGCCCCGCCGCGCGGATCACACCGCGATTGGCCAAAGATTTCCCCGGACTTTCGGTCACTGTCCACGCCGCCGCTGAATGGGCCGAAAACCCTGCATCCTTGGCGCGCTGCAAGACCGCGCTTGAAACCGCTGATATCGTTATCGCAAACCTGATTTTCATCGAAGAGCACATCAACGCGATCCTGCCCGAACTGACCGCCGCGCGTGCGCGTGCCGATGCGTTTGTGGGCGTGATCGCCGATGCCCAGATCGTCAAGCTGACGAAAATGGGCGATCTGGATATGTCGAAACCCGCCTCTGCCGCGATGGCTTTGTTGAAAAAGCTGAAACCAACTGCCAAGACCAGCGCCAATTCCGGCGAAAAGCAAATGGCGATGCTGCGCCGCCTGCCGAAAATCCTGCGCTTTATCCCCGGCAAGGCGCAGGATTTGCGCGCTTGGTTCTTGTCGATGCAATATTGGCTGGGCGGGTCGGACGACAACATCGAACAAATGATCCGCTTTTTGCTGGGCCGCTATTCCAACCGCAAGGAATGGCGCGGTGGGGTGTCGAAGGCCCCGATTGATTACCCCGATTGCGGGCTGTACCACCCCGATCTGGCCGCGCGCATCACCACCAATCTGGCCGACCTGCCGCGCCCCGCGCAGGTAAAAGCCACCGTCGGCATGCTGATGCTGCGGTCTTACGTTCTGGCGGGTGACACGGCCCATTACGACGCCGTGATCCGTGCGTTTGAAGCCAAAGGCATTGCCTGCATTCCATCCTTTGCTGGTGGCCTTGATGGCCGCCCCGCAATCAACGGCTATTTCCAGAACGGTCAAACCCCGCGCATTGACGCGATGGTGTCGCTGACCGGATTCAGCCTGGTCGGTGGCCCCGCCTATAATGACAGCCCTGCGGCGGTTGCGGCGCTAAAGGCGCTGGATGTGCCCTATATTGCAGCACATCCGCTGGAATTTCAAACGCTTGGCCAGTGGGCCGATACCAAATCCGGCCTTGGCCCGATTGAAACCACCATGCTGATTGCCCTGCCCGAAATTGATGGTGCCACCAACCCCACCGTGTTTGCGGGCCGTCATGGGGTGGATGGCTGCAATGGCTGTGCGTTCAAATGCAAAGGCAATTCTGAGGCCAAGGCGATGGCCCCCTGCCACGAACGTGTGGCCGTTTTAGCGGATAAAGTGCTGCGATTGGCAGCCTTGCGCCGGTCAGAAGTGGCTACGCGCAAGGTGGCTATCGTTCTCTACGGCTTTCCGCCAAACGCAGGCGCTGTGGGCACCGCCGCCTACCTGTCGGTCTTTGAATCGCTGTTCAACACGCTGCACGCGATGAAGGGTGCGGGCCATGATCTGACCCCACCTGCATCGGTCGATGACCTGCGCGACATGGTGCTAAAGGGCAATGCCGCGCGCTATGGTCAGCCTGCCAATGTGGCGGCCCACGTCACCGCCGATGCAATAGTGCGCGATACGCCTTGGCTGGCCGAGATTGAAGCCGTTTGGGGTCCTGCCCCGGGCCGGTCACAAAGCGATGGGCGCGGGGTGTTCGTGCTGGGCCATCAGTTTGGCAATGTGTTCGTCGGCATTCAGCCTGTGTTCGGCTATGAAGGCGATCCGATGCGCCTGCTGTTCGAAGGCGGCTTTGCGCCCACCCATGCGTTCACCGCGTTTTATCGCTACCTACGCCAAGACTTCGGCGCGGATGTCTTGCTGCATTTCGGCATGCATGGCGCGTTGGAATTCATGCCGGGTAAACAGGCGGGCGCGTCTGGCAACTGCTGGCCCGATCGGTTGATCGGTGGGCTGCCGAACGTCTATCTGTATGCCGCCAATAACCCATCCGAGGCTTCGCTGGCCAAACGCCGCAGCAACGCGATCACCATCACCCATCTGACGCCGCCCTTGGCTACGGCGGGCCTCTATAAAGGCCTGATTGAGTTGAAAGACAGCCTGTCCCGCTGGCGCGCCCTGCCACCGATGGCGGTTGAACGCGCCGATCTTGAGGGGTTGATTGCCGAACAGGCGGCAGGCGTTGATATGGATGGCCGTAACCCGGGCACCCTGTGGCTGAAGCTGCTAGAGGCTGAGTCCGCCCTGATCACCGATGGTTTGCATGTGGTTGGCCGCCCGATGAGTGCCGCCGCCCGCGAAGGTTACCTTGATCTGCTGTCGCCGATGGATGCAACCGAACGCGCGCGGATTGATCTGCAACTGCAGACAGATACCGAAATTCCGGCCCTGTTGCGCGCGCTTGGGGGCCATTTCATCGAACCGGTTCCCGGTGGCGATCTGATCCGTTCGCCGCAAATTCTGCCCACGGGCCGCAATATCCACGCCTTTGACCCGTTCCGCATGCCCACCGAATTCGCCTTGCGCGATGGTGCTGCCCAAGCCGCGAAACTGCTGGATGCCCACCCTACCCTGCCGAGAACGGTGGCGCTGGTTTTGTGGGGCAGCGACAATATCAAATCCGATGGTGGCCCGATTGCCCAAGCTTTGGCCCTGATGGGCGCAAAGCCGCGGTTTGACGCCTATGGGCGGCTGTGCGGGGCTGATCTGATCCCGCTCGCAGACCTCTCGCGCCCCCGTATTGATGTGCTGATGACGCTGTCGGGCATCTTCCGCGACCTGCTGCCGTTGCAAACCAAAATGCTGGCCGAAGCCGCGTGGAAATGCGCCACGGCGGATGAACCGTTGGCGCAGAATTTCATTCGCGCGCATTCACTGGCCTATGCCGAAAAGATGGGCGTCGATATGGAAACCGCCGCTTTGCGGGTGTTTTCCAATGCCGAAGGCGCTTATGGGTCCAACGTTAACGTGCTTGTCGATCAATCGGCCTTTGGCGAAGAAGATGAATTGGCCGATGCCTATGAATCGCGCAAATCTTTCGCCTATGGCCGCGATGGCAAGGCTGTGAAAAACGCAGCGCTTTTGCAAAACGCGCTGAAAGATGTGGATCTGGCCTATCAAAACCTTGAATCGGTTGAACTGGGTGTCACCTCGGTGGATCACTATTTTGACACGTTGGGCGGCATTGCCCGCGCCGTAAAGCGCCAACGTGGCACGGATACGCCGGTTTACATCAGCGACCAAACCCGTGGCACCGGCAAAGTGCGCACCTTGCGGGACCAGATCGCGCTGGAAGCGCGGTCGCGCACCCTGAACCCTAAATTTTACGAAGGCCTGCTTGCCCACGGCGGCGAAGGCGTGCGCCAGATTGAAGCGCATGTGACCAATACCCTTGGTTGGTCTGCCACAACGCAGGCCGTTGAGCCGTGGGTTTATCAGCGAATGTCGGAAACCTTTGTGCTGGACGACGCGATGCGAAAACGGATGGCGGCGTTGAACCCCCAAGCCAGCGCGCGCATGGCGAACCGCCTAATCGAAGCATCTGAACGGTCTTACTGGACCCCAGATGCCGCCACCCTGGCCGCGTTGCAAAACGCCGCTGATGAACTTGAAGATCGTTTGGAAGGGATCGCGGCAGAATGACCGCGCAATCCCAACCCCCAATGGAAAGAGGCCTGTTATGAGCCCACTCGATACAATCCCAAACCTGCGCGGCCTTGATGGCGACGGCTCGGTGCAAGTGCATCAGGACGCTGACACCAAAATCGAAGGTGCCAAGGTGTTTTCGGTTTACGGCAAGGGCGGGATTGGCAAATCAACCACCTCGTCGAACCTGTCAGCAGCGTTTTCGATGATGGGCAAGCGCGTGTTGCAGATCGGGTGCGATCCGAAACATGACAGCACGTTTACCCTGACGGGGCGTTTGCAGCCCACGGTGATCGACATTCTGAAAGATGTCGATTTCCATGCCGAAGAACTGCGCCCTGAAGATTACGTTGTTGAAGGGTTCAACGGGGTGAAATGCATCGAGGCCGGCGGACCCCCCGCAGGCACGGGATGTGGCGGCTATGTTGTTGGCCAGACCGTGAAATTGCTGAAACAGCACCACATGCTGGAAGAAACCGATATCGTGATTTTTGATGTTCTGGGCGATGTGGTTTGCGGGGGCTTTGCCGCCCCGTTGCAGCATGCCGACCGTGCGTTAATCGTGACGGCGAATGATTTTGACAGCATCTATGCGATGAATCGCATCATCGCGGCGGTGCAGGCGAAATCAGCGAATTACAAGGTGCAACTGGCGGGGTGCGTGGCCAACCGGTCAAAAGAAACCAATGAAGTGGATCGCTATTGCGCCCGCGTCGGCTTTAACCGTTTGGCGCATATGCCTGATATTGATGCGATCCGTCGGTCGCGCCTGAAGAAAAAGACCCTGTTTGAAATGGACGCCGACGAAGACATCGTGATGGCCCGCGCCGAATACATGCGGCTGGCCGATATGCTGTGGCGGTCTGTGCAAGTGCCCGGCATGACACCCGCGCCGCTGCCTGATCGCGAGATTTTCGAACTGCTGGGCTTTGACTGAAAATGGCTGATCCGATGTGCTATTCCGCAACGCGCGACCGGGTGGAAACCTATTTTGACCGCTCTGCCACCAAAGTGTGGGAGCGGTTGACCTCGGACGCCCCGGTCAGCCGCATTCGCCAAACCGTGCGCGAGGGCCGCGATAAAATGCGGGCGCTGATGTTGGGCCGTTTGCCCATCGATCTGCGCGGCGCGCGGGTGTTGGATGCAGGCTGTGGTGCGGGGCAGATGACGGCGGAACTGGCGGCGCGCGGGGCTGATGTGATGGCGGTGGATATCTCGCCCGAGTTGGTGAAGATCGCGCAAAGCCGCTTGCCCACTGAACACGCGGGTCGCGTCACGTTTGCGGCGGGGGATATGACTGCAGATTACGGCGCGTTCGACTATGTTCTGGCGATGGATAGCCTGATTTATTACGATACCGCCGACATCACGGCGGCACTGACCCGGTTGGGCGCGCGCACTGGTGGTCCGGTGGTGTTCACCGTGGCCCCAAAAACCCCATTTCTGATGACATTCTGGACACTGGGCAAAGCCTTTCCGCGCGCCGACAGATCACCCGTGATGATCCCCCATGCCCACGCGACGTTAACAAAGGTCACAGGCGGCAAGGTGAGCAAGGTCGATCGCATCTCACGCGGGTTTTATATCTCCGAATGTCTGGAGTATCGGGCGTGATCCTTCGCAAGAAACATATGAAGCAATTGTCAGGCGCGTGGCTGCCGTTTGCCAATGCGGCATCTGAAGGCCTGCCAATGCGGCAACTTTTGCGGCTGGGATTGTTTCAGGTGTCGGTTGGGATGGCCACGGTTCTGCTGTTGGGCACGCTGAACCGAGTGATGATTGTTGAGCTGTCGGTTCCGGCAGCGATTGTGGCAATGATGATCGCGTTGCCGGTGCTGTCGGCCCCGTTTCGCGCAATGTTGGGCCACCGCAGCGACAATTACCGATCCCACATCGGGTGGAAGCGTATACCTTACCTGTGGTTCGGCAGCCTTTGGCAGATGGGCGGATTGGCAATCATGCCGTTTGCGTTGATCGTGCTGTCGGGGGATCAAATCCACGGCCCGGCCTGGGCCGGAGAGGCGTTGGCGGGGCTGGCGTTTTTGATGACGGGTCTGGGGTTGCACATGACGCAAACCGCCGGATTGGCGCTGGCGTCTGACCGGGCGACGGATGAGACCCGGCCTAAAGTGGTCGCGCTGCTATATGTGATGTTCCTGCTGGGCATGGCGGCATCGTCGGTGATCATCGGCTGGCTGCTGCGTGATTTTGATCAGATATTGCTGATCCGTGTTGTGCAGGGCTGTGCAGCGCTGACGATGATTTTGAACATGGTTGCCCTATGGCAGCAAGAAAAGGTCAAACCTATGACCGCTGCCGAGATGGCCGTGGTGCCACCGGTGTTTCTGGAATCCTGGCGCGACTTTATCCGGGGCAGCGACGCCGGGCGGCTGTTGGTTGTCGTGGTTTTGGGCACCTTGGGCTTTCAAATGCAGGATGTGCTTCTGGAACCATATGGCGGCCAGATTTTGGGCCTGACGGTGGGCGCGACAACCTGGCTGACGGCGGCGAATGCCTTGGGCGCATTGTTGGGGTTCGTTTTGGCGGGCCGTTGGATTGGGCAGGGACATGATGTGTTTCGCATGGCGGGGCGGGGCATTCTGGTTGGAATTGCAGCGTTTGCCGCCGTTCTATTGGCCGGAATGATGGGATCCGTCGTTCTGTTTTTTGCGGGTGCCGCCTGCATTGGTTTGGGCATGGGGCTGTTTGCGGTGTCAACTTTGACCGCCGCGATGGCGCTGCCTGCGCGGGGGCTTTCGGGCAATGGGTTGTCACTGGGGGCTTGGGGTGCGGCGCAGGCCACAGCGGCGGGCCTTGCGATTGCTTTTGGCGGTGCGATCAAGGGCAGCGTCGGCTCTTTGGCGGCCACCGGTTTCTTTGGCGCTGCGGGCAACGGTCCTGCCTTTGGCTATACCTTCGTCTACAACGTTGAAATTATGACGTTATTCGTAACACTTATCGTTCTTGGCCCGTTAGTGCGGACCACACTTTTGACTGAACAAAAACAACCAGATGGCAAGTTCGGCATTGCCGACTTTCCAACCTGAACTCGGAGGATACCCCTATGCTAGGCAATAATTTCTTTGGAACCTTCGACATGGCAAGCCTTGCCATTTGGCTGTTCTGGGGCTTTTTCGCTCTGTTGGTCTATTACCTGCAAACCGAAAACATGCGCGAAGGCTATCCGATGGAAACGGAAGACGGCAAAGTGGCCCCCAATCAGGGCCCTTTCCCACTGCCAAAGGCAAAGACATTTCTGCTGCCGCATGGCCGTGGATCGGCCACGTTTCCAAATGGCGCGCGTGAGGCCCGCGAAGTGGCGCTGGGTCGCACCGCGATGTCAGAAGGCTTTCCACACGCGCCGACCGGTGATCCGATGGTCGATGGTGTTGGCCCCGCATCATGGGCCCCGCGCCGTGATATTCCTGAACTGGATGGCCATGGCCATAACAAACTTGCACCAATGGCGCAGTCTGCAGGTTTTGCGGTCGCTGCGGGCCGTGATCCGCGCGGATTGCCGGTGCAGGCGGGCGATCTGGAGGTTGTCGGCCGGATTTCCGACATGTGGGTTGATATCCCCGAACAGCTGGTGCGCTATCTGGAAATTGATCTGAACACCGGCGGCAAGCGTCTGGTGCCAATGCCGATGGTGAAGATTCAAAAAGACCGGGTGCGGATTAACTCGATCACATCCGATCTGTTCGCCGGCGTGCCTGCGACGAAATCGCCATCTGCGGTAACGATGCTTGAAGAGGAAAAGATCAGTGCGTATTTCGCCGGAGGGACGATGTATGCGGCCTCAAAGCGCAAGCGCGGCTTTTGATCCGCAAGGGGCTGTCATGACCGATCATACGCACGACGATTTTGCTATTGAACCCATTCCGGGCCTGCCGGCCTTGCCGCCAAAGGGCGAAGAAGTGCTTTGGCAAGGGCGGCCTGATACTTGGGCTTTGGCACGTGAGGCGATGGGGCTTTATTGGGTGGCGGGCTATTTTGCAGCACTTGCCATCTGGCGGGCAAGCGTTGTGTCGGATGGTTCGCCGGGGTCTGTTCTGGCCATCATGGTGCCGTATGTTGCGATTGGTTTGGTGACGTGCGGAATCATACTTGGCACCGCAGCCATTCAGGCACGTGCGACGGTTTACACCCTGACCACTGCCCGCGTGGCGATGCGGATCGGGGCGGCGCTGACGGTTACGCTGAACCTGCCGTATCGCCAGATCGGATCGGCCAGCGTTGATTTGAAAAAGTCCGGCACCGGCACGATTGCGATGCAAACCTTGGGCGAAACGCGGCTGTCCTATCTGGTGTGCTGGCCACACGTGCGGCCTTGGCATATGGCCAAAACCCAACCCGCACTGCGCTGCATTCCTGATGCGGCCAAGGTTGCACAACTGCTGGCCGAGGCGGCAGAAACACGGATAAACGAGCCCGTGGTAACGCGCGGCGACGCCAACCAGATTTTGGCCGCGGAATAGGGCCTGCCATGACACCAAAAGCCGCCCCAACCGCAAAACCGGACATGATCCCCAAGCCGTTGTTGCTGGGGATGCTTGCGCTGGTGCTGGCGACGATTGCCTTGGTAGGGTTTTCGGTTCTGACGGGCCGTGATCGTGTGGGCACCCCTGCCGATGCGGCTGTTGTGGCGGAACGCACGATCCTTCTTCAAGGTGGTGGCGCGCAGGCAGTGACGGTTCTGGCGATGGATGGCACCGTCTTGATGGACCTTCCGCATGGCGGCTTTATAACTGTCATCCAGAACGGGATGGAACGGGCAAGACTGACGGCTGGCGTGGACAAATTGAAGCCTTTGCGTATTGTGGAATATGCCAATGGCCGCCTGGCTGCGGTTGATGATTATACCGGTTGGAGCGTTGAGTTAGGCGCATTCGGGTCAGACAACAGGGCTGCGTTCGAACGGCTCATGGCACAATAACGTCCACGGCTGGGACAACGAAGAATGGGAACGAAATCATGGGTTTATTCAGCAAAACATCCGAACAGGTGCCCTGCACCGTCGAGGTAAGCCATCGTTTCGAAAGCTTTCACGCCCATGTTCGGTTTAACAATGGGGCAGTGGTTTATCCGGGCGATGAAGTGCATGTGCATGGGAAACCGATTCTGGCGGCTTACGGCGAATTGATTGTCGAAGACCGCGATGCAACAATCACCCGTGCGTCCGCAATAGAACGCCTGTGGACCCGGATGACCGGTGATTTTGGCATCATGGAACTGTGCGAATTTTCGTTTTCCGATGAGGTGACGCTATGAACGCCACACCAAAAGATGTGTTCTACGACGACATTGATAAGTCGTCGCCGGTGACCGACACCACCGCGATGGCCACCGAAACCACACTGCTGAACCCACGATTTTACACCACTGATTTCGATGAAATGGACAAGGTCGATGTCACCCCGGTGCGCCGCGAATGGGATGCGTTGATTGCGCAGATGAAGTCTGATCCGAACAAGGGCCATTTCAAGAAATCGGTCGAATGGACGGAATGGGATGCCAATTGGGACGGTATGGAACCCAAACTGCGGCGTGAGTTTATCGACTTTCTGGTATCGTCCTGCACCGCCGAATTTTCGGGCTGTGTGCTGTATAAGGAAATGAAACGCCGCGGCACCAACCCCGATATCTGCGAGCTGTTCAACTACATGGCCCGCGACGAAGCCCGCCATGCCGGTTTCATCAACGATGCCCTGCGTGAGGCGGGCGTTGCGGTGAACCTGGGGTTTTTAACCAAGGCCAAGAAATACACCTATTTCCGGCCCAAGTTCATCTATTACGCCACCTATCTGTCTGAAAAAATCGGCTATGCGCGATACATTACGATTTATCGGCACCTTGAGGCGAACCCTGACAAGCGGTTTCACCCGATTTTCAAATGGTTCAAGGAATGGTGCAACGATGAGTTCAGCCATGGTGAGGCCTTTGCCCTGCTGATGCGCACCGATCCGAAACTGACCACCAGTTTCGCCAACAAACTGTGGATCCGGTTCTTTTTGAACGCGGTTTATTCCACGATGTTTGTGCGCGATCATGCCCGGCCCGAGTTTCACAAGGCCCTTGGCGTTGATATCGAATGGTATGACCAAGAGGTGTTCCGCAAGACCAGCGCTATTGCCCGCCAAGTGTTCCCGATTGAAATTGACATTGACCATCCGCGCTGGCTGCCAAACTTGCGCCGGATGCGCGATGCCTTTGGCCGAATGGATACGGCCAAGCGTAAGGGCGGCATTTCGGGTTGGTTTGGAAAAATGGCGGCCGGGACAACCGCGCTTTATGCGTTTGTTGCGATATACACCATTCCGGTTATTAAAAGTCAGCCGCCAAAGAACGTGCGGATGGAACCGGTCTATTGACCATAACTTGGTCCATACCCAGCCATCTTGGCAAGGCCATCGGCCATGAGTGACAGCCCCTGGTTGGCAGCGCTGATAGCTTTGTTCTTGTGGTGGTTTTCCACCGGAATCATCCTTTGGCGCGTGCGTGTGGCCGACAATGGCACAGCGCAGGATCACCTTAATTCGGTGATCATCGGGCTGCCTTTGCTAATTGTCGGGTTTGTTGCAGCACAGGCGTCTTTGGCTGATCTATCGCCGACAGGCATTTATCTGGCTTTTTTTGCCGCAATTGCGATGTGGGGCTGGATTGAACTGGCGTTTCTGTCTGGCGTGATCACCGGGCCCAACCGTGAACCCTGCCCACCGTTTGTTACAACCAAAGACCGGTTCTGGCGCGCCGTTGGTACCATTGCATGGCACGAACTGGCCTTGATTGCGACACTGGTTTTGTTGGGCACAGCGTCTTCAAACGCAGAAAACCCGTTTGCATTTGCCACCTTTGGCTTGCTGTTCTTTGCGCGCATTTCGGCCAAGTTGAACCTGTTTTTTGGCGTGCCCCGCATCAATACCCAGTTTCTGCCCAAACCCTTGTCGCATCTGCCCAGCCATTTTCGTTATGGCCGGATCACCGCGATGTTCCCAATCTCGGTTTCGGCGCTGACGGTTGCATCAGCCCTGCTCTTGGAACGTGCGATAAATGTCGATACACCCGCAATGACGGTAGGTTATGCTTTGCTAACCTGCCTTTGCTTGCTGGCACTGCTTGAACATTGGTTCATGGTGCTACCTTTGCCCGATGAAAAGCTGTGGCGCTGGATGATGCCAGCCCGCAAAACGCAATCTAAAGACCGCCTGCATGAGGACGCCAATGGACTTTGACAGCATTTTCCGCGCCCAGATCGACACGCTGAAGGCCGAAGGCAATTACCGCACCTTCGCCGAGCTGGAGCGTAAGCGTGGCGAATTTCCCCGCGCCGCCAATCACAAAGACGGCGAGGTGAAGGACATCACCGTTTGGTGTTCCAACGATTATCTTGGCATGGGTCAGCATCCGGCCGTTGTGCAAGCGATGGTTGATTGTGTGCAGGCTTGCGGCACGGGGGCCGGGGGCACGCGCAATATTTCGGGCACCAACCACAACCACCTGCTGCTAGAGGCGGAACTGGCCGATCTGCACGGCAAAGACGCGGCGCTGTTGTTCACCTCGGGCTATGTATCGAACTGGGCGGCGCTGTCGACATTGGGGTCGCGCATTCCCAATGTGGTGATTTTGTCGGATGCGGGCAATCACGCCTCGATGATCGAAGGTGTGCGGCATTCGCGCGCGGATAAAGTGATCTGGAAGCACAACGATTGGCGCGATCTGGACCGCAAACTGGCGGCCGTGGGTGATCGGCCCAAGATTGTGGCGTTCGAATCGGTCTATTCGATGGACGGCGATATCGCACCGATCAAGGAAATCGTGCAAGTGGCGCGTGCGCATGGTGCGATGACTTATATCGACGAGGTTCACGCCGTGGGCATGTATGGCCCGCGCGGCGGTGGTGTTTCAGAACGCGAAGGGCTGGCCGATCAGATTGACCTGATTGAGGGCACGTTGGGCAAGGCGTTTGGGGTGGTGGGCGGCTATATCACCGGGTCGGCCCCGATGTGTGATTTCATCCGCAGTTTTGCATCCGGGTTCATCTTTACCACCGCCCTGCCCCCGGCCATTGCGGCGGCGGCAACGGCGTCTATTCAGCACCTGAAAATCTCGGATGTCGAACGCAAACTGCAGCAACTTCAGGTGGCCAAGCTGCGCGCCAAACTGGACAGGTTGGGAATTCCGCATATGGCCAATGACAGCCACATCATTCCGGTGATGATCGGTGATCCGGTAAAATGCCGCCAGATCAGCGATATCTTGATGCGCGATTGGGGGATCTATGTGCAACCGATCAACTATCCGACGGTTGCCAAAGGCACTGAACGGCTGCGCATCACCCCATCGCCGTTCCACTCTGATGCCGATATCGACCATCTGGTAACGGCGTTGGCGGCTTTGTGGCAACGGTGCGCACTGGCGCATGCGGTGGCTTGACCGCGCAATAAAACGATCCACATATACTGTAACTACATCTACATCAGGGCGAAACAGGGAGATCCCGATGAAACTGAAACTAGCAATGCTTGCTTTGATGGCAACAACCGCGCCGGCTTTGGCCGAAGGCGATGCGGCCAAGGGTGAAGCCGTATTCAAACAATGTCAGGCCTGCCACGTTGTGGCTGATGCCGATGGCAAGGTTTTGGCGGGCAAGGCATCGAAAACCGGGCCTAACCTTTATGGTGTGATCGGTCGCGTCGCGGGATCTTATCCCGAATTCAAATACGGCGAGTCGATCGTCGCCGCGGGGGCCGCTGGCCTTATCTGGGATGAAGTCAAGTTTGTCGAATATGTTCAGGATCCGCAAAAGTTCTTGAAAACCCAGTTGAACGACAAGTCAGCCAAGGGAAAAATGGCGTTCAAAGTGAAGAATGCCGAAATGGCCGCTGATGTTTACGCCTATCTTGTGTCGCTTGCGCCACCAGTGGTTCCAGCGGCGAACTGATTTATCGCGAGCTTGGTCAAAGGCCCTCGCTTTGCGGGGGCCTTTTGTATTCGACCGTTTTGCAGGCTCAGGTCGCATCAATCCGCAAAAACAGTCCCAAGGTAATGCAAGCCTGCAGGGCCACCTGCAACCGGATTCCAGGTTTGCCGCGTTCCAGCTCGCCGATCAATTGTCGGGTTACGCCAAGGGTAGCCGCCAAATCTGACTGGGTCAGCCCCGTCAGTTTGCGTCGGATGGATATGGCCTGTCCTAGGGTTTCAGGCGTCATGGTAGCCCTGTCAAAATAGCGTGGTGACTTTCAAAAATGCAATGTTGGCAACAGGCCCGCTCAGGCCTGCAGTATTTTCTCGCCCAGCCCCAGAACGGCTTGCGCTGTGCGGGTGATGTCGGCAGCGGTCAGTTGGGCATCGGCATACATTGCCGCGGGACTGGCTTGTTCGATAAAGCGGTCGGGCAGCGTCATGGTGCGCAGACGCAACCCGCGATCAAGCCCGCCAGAGTTTGCCAGGTTTTGCAGCACTTGGGCGCCAAACCCGCCCATTGCCCCTTGTTCGACTGTAATCACCGCTTGATGGTGTCGGGCCAATTGGGTGATCAGATCGGTATCTAAGGGCTTGGCAAACCGCGCATCGGCAACTGTCACAGAAATGCCCAGCTGTGCCAGCGCTTCGGCGGCCAGCAGGCATTCCGACAAATGCGCGCCAAACGACAGCAGCGCCACGCCGGTGCCTTCGCGCACGACGCGGCCTTTGCCGATTTCCAACACCCGGCCACGGACGGGCATTTCCGCCCCCACGCCTTCGCCGCGCGGATAGCGAAATGCGATGGGCCCTTCGTCATGCGCGGCGGCGGTGGCCACCATATCCACCAGTTCCGCCTCGTCCCCTGCCGCCATCACCACAAATCCGGGCAAGTTCGACAAGAACCCCACATCAAATGCGCCCGCATGGGTGGCACCGTCGGCCCCCACCAACCCCGCGCGATCAACGGCAAAGCGCACTGGCAAGCCTTGCAGCGCGACATCATGCACGATCTGATCATAGCCGCGCTGCAAGAAGGTGGAATAGATCGCGACGAAGGGTTTCAGGCCCGACGCCGCCATGCCAGCGGCAAAGGTGACGCCGTGTTGTTCGGCAATGCCCACATCAAACACCCGCGACGGAAAGCGCTGCGCCATGATGTCCAGCCCAGTGCCTGATGGCATTGCAGCAGTGATTGCAACGATACGTCCGTCGCGGGCAGCCTCATCTGTCAGCGCCATGCCGAACACGTTGGTATAGGCGGGTGCATTGGATTTTGATTTGGCTTGGGTGCCCGAGATGACATCAAACTTGGCCACACCGTGATATTTGTCGGCGGCATTTTCGGCGGGTGCATAGCCTTTGCCTTTGACCGTAATCGCATGGATCAAAACTGGCCCCGTCGCGCGGGTTTTGGCAGCGCGCAAAGTGGCCAGAACGGTTGGCATGTCGTGGCCGTCAATCGGGCCGATATAGCTGAAGCCAAACTCTTCAAACAACGTCCCGCCACCCGGCATGCCAGTGACCAGCTGCCGCGCACGCCGCGCGCCATCGCGCATTGGGCCGGGCAAGGCTGATTCGATTCCGTCGGCCATGCCCTTCAGCAATGCAAACGGGCCAGTGGCCGACAGATCATTCAGGTATTTATTCAAGGCACCCACCGGGGGCGCAATGCTCATATCATTGTCGTTCAGGATCACGAACAGCCGCTTGTTCAGATGGCCCGCTGCGTTCATCGCTTCATAAGCCATGCCTGCGGTAATGGCCCCATCACCGATAACGGCAATCGCATCACCCGTCGGCTGGCCCATATCGCGGCCAACTGAAAACCCCAAGGCGGCGGAAATTGATGTTGACGAATGTGCGGCACCAAACGGATCGTATTCAGACTCGGATCGTTTGGTAAAACCAGACAGCCCGCCGCCTTGGCGCAGGCTTCGCATCCGTTCGCGCCGTCCGGTCAGTATTTTGTGCGGATAACACTGGTGGCCTACGTCCCAGATCAACTTATCCGTCGGGGTGTTGAACACCGCATGAATGGCGACTGTCAGTTCGACCACACCCAAGGATGATCCAAGATGCCCGCCGGTTTCAGACACCACCGAAATGACTTCGGCGCGCAGTTCGTCCGCGACAAGGGCCAAATCGGCGTCAGACATCCCACGCAGATCGGCAGGAAAATGAACGCGGTCAAGGGTGGGCGTATGGGGCCGGCTCATCGGGTTTCACCTGTAAAAAGGGTGCCGCGTGGGTTGCACACGGCACCAGGTTCCTGCCGGGCAGGAAGGGAACCGGGCCATGGATATGCCCAGAGTTCGGGCCGAATTTGGGCCCAAACATCGTGATATGCCGGGCGATTTGCGCCGCCCGAAACAGGATCTGCTAAACCGTTTGCAACAGCGGTGCCGTGATTTCCAGTTGCAAGGTGTATGGTGATGGAGCTTCCTTGCTGGCTTGCGGCAACAGCAAACCTACGCCCCAGATGGCCAGCAATATGCCACCGACAATCAGGGTTCCCAGGGCCGCCCAACCCATACCGCGCAGCATTTGCGACAATACCCAAACCCGCATTGCCATGGTTTCGCTGATGTCACCGTAGAATTTTTCTGCCATGATAGTGCTCCTTTTCCCGATCAATCCGGCGGGGCATAGCCGTGGACCTGCGCCCAGACAAACCAGTTATCAACAACTGTTCCAGTCAAAAGAATGCCAATGCCACCCGTGATCGGCACCAACACCGCAAACCACCAGGCCCAGCGGTGAATGCCTTCCATCGTGGCATTGAACCCCATGGTCCAGCGCCAGAACAAAGCCGCCCGTTCGGATGCAGTGCCACGATCGACGATCTGTTCCAGCTCGCGGTCGCCCCCCAGCCGGGTGACCGAAAGAATGGTCGCCCCGTGCATCGCAAACAGCACGGCCGATCCATACAGGAAGACAATCGAAAGCGCGTGGAAGGGATTGTAAAACAGGTTGCCATAGGTCAGCGAAAACAGGTTCGTCCAATCCAGATGCGGGAAGATGCCATAAGGCACGGCTTCTGACCATGATCCCATCATCACCGGGCGGATAAGGCCCAGCACTAACACCAGCCAGATCGCCGCTGCAAAGGCCCAGGCAACGTGTTTGCCCATGCCCAAAGCCTCTGCACGCAGATAAGTGCGCACCCACCATGTGGACAACGAGATCAGAAAGAAGAACCCGGCCAGCAGGAACAACCCGCCTTCCTGCATTGGCGGAATTCGCAGACCCCATTCAGCACCCGGTGGTTCAAGCGACATCCAGAACAGATCGCGCATGAACACAGCTGGATTATATCCGGCAACCTGCCAGAAATGTGCGCCGATGATCATGAACCAGATCGCCCCGGTGGCCAAACTGATCACACCGAAAGTGCCCAGATAGATCGGCCCCAGCTGTGCGTTGCCAAACCAGCCCATCAGATTGGAATAGCTGGCACTTTTCGTCCGGTTGCCCAGATCAACGTTTTCAACCATGCCCATCTCGGGCGCGGCGCGCACCTGCACTTGGGTAAAGATGTTTTGATACTCAGCCATTTACGCCTCCAGGAATATCGGCCCAGAAGGGCAGTTGCAGCCACCAGTCCCACCAGTTTATCCACTGATCAAACCAGATAGTGCCCGAGATAACGATGCAGATCGCACTCCAGAACCCCGCATTCAGCGCCAATAGCAGGCCGACGCGGTGGATGCCCAATGTGCCTACCGAATAGCCGATCAGATCGCGAAAGAACGTGTCCTCGTGGTCGGGCGTTTTCATCAGCTGCCCTTTTGGTGGGTTCGCGGCCGAAAGGATCAGACCGCCGTGTAGTGCCAAGGCCAACGTGGTGGTGAAGAAAAAGGTTACAGCAACCATGTGGGCAGGATTGTAGTGAAAGTTGCCATATTGATAGCCAGTGTTTGACACCCAATCGAGATGGCTGAAGATGCCATAAGGAAACGCATATCCCCACGCGCCCATCAGCATCGGACGGATCACAACCAGTGTGACATAGGCAAAGATTGCCACTCCAAAGGCCGCTGGAACATGCAGGCCAATCCCCAGTTTGCGGGCAATTTCAACCTCGCGCAGCGCCCAGCTGATGAAAGCTGCAACCGCACAAACGGTGATAATCTGCCAAAGACCGCCTTGCATCAGCGGTGCAAACCCCAACCCGTTTTCAATTGGGGGCGGGTTGATCGAAATCAGCCAAGGGTTCCAGGTTGGCCCCATCGCCGCGCCATAAAAGATCAGTAAAGTTCCAAGGGCCGCGAAGAAAAACGTCGTGACCCCAAAAAAACCGACGTAGAACGGCCCGACCCAAAAGTCGAACAGATTGCCACCGATGAGCGTGCCACCGGGCACGCGGTATTTTCGTTCGAAGCTGAGCAGTGCCATGCTTCCCTCTCCGCGATTGGACGGTCAACCCAAAAAACGCCAGATCTGCTGGCAGGCGGGGCCGTCGGACATTTATGTTAAGTCAATGTTATCATTGTGTTCAGCCTAGGTTGCGGGCGACGCGGGCCGCCCGCAACAGGGTCGTGCCGTTATTCCGCTGCAGCAACAGGCGCATAGCCATATTTTGCGTTGGAAATATCGAACCAGTTGTAAGCTGGCGTCGACAGCAGGACCAAGTGGATCATTGCTGCCAGAAGAAACAGGAAAACCCCCTGCGCCACAAACACGCGGCGTGGATCGAAGATCAGCCAGATTTTGTAAAACTTGCTCATGTCTTGATCCCCTTCAGAACCACGGACGCCAAATGTACACCGCCAAGTGGGCGACGACGGCTATGGTCGTGAACAACCATAGCCCGCTCATGTAAACCGAGTGCAATTCCTGCGCTTGGTTGTCGGTTAGACCTGTGAATGACAGGTCGGATTTATCAGCCATATTATCCTCCGGATCGTCGGACTGACGCCGCATTCCCTGCGGCCGGGCCACGGTGGGCGGAATGCCCCTCCGATGTTTCATCCCCCCGCTACCGAAAGGACAAATTCTGTTATCGCGGGGTTAGCCGCGGAAAATCATGGGCGTTACCGCCCGGGCGTCTTTCCACGCGCGCGCCACCGGGCCGAACTTTGGCAACTGGCCGCGACGGATCACCGACGCCGTCCAACCGATGGCATGGGGCAGCAGGGCCAGCGTGAAGATCAGCGCAAAGTAGACAAAGAACTCGGTCTTTGGCACGCGTTGCACATGCTGCACGTCACCGTTCACGGTAAAATCGCTCATGTCTTTTCTCCCTCAGTTAGTGAAAAGGCGGCCCCTGCCAGCCCTTCGACGGTTTCTCTGACCACCCGTTCTGCCCCGGCATCCAGTGCCGCCTTTTCAGCCGCATCGCGCAAAGACCGCGCCGCACTGATCCGCGTCAGAATGGGGTGGGTGTTAACAATTCGGTCCAACGCGGCCTGCGCATCGACATCCCAAGGGAAATCACGGCGCAGGGTGGTTGGGGTGGCCGCAGCACTGTCCATTTCGGTGCCAAGTGGCAGGATATGGAACAGCGCATCGAACAGGCTGTTGCAAACTTCTTGCAGGATCCAAACCGCCCCGGCATAGCCCATGAACGGGGTGCCCGTGGCCCGCCGAATGGCAGCGCCGGGAAAGCTGGCGGCGATAAAACTGGGGGCCGGGCCAAAGCCGCCCTTCATTTCCGCCAGATACATTTTCTCATTGATCGACCCCATCACAACCAAAGGCCGATGCTGTTTCAACAGGCCGCGCACGGCCTCGTTGTTGGTTTTCTTGCCGCGCAGCCGGGCAATCGCAAAGGCGCAGGGCAGGCCAAGATCACCCTCCAGATAGTTGCGAATGCCGCGCGCATAGGTTTCCGTCGCCACAATGCCAAAGGACGCCGTTGCAAAGAAATCTTGGGTGACAGACCGCCACAAATCCCACACCGGTTTCAGGGTGGAATGCTTTTCCTGTTCAATAAAGGGTTCTGGATCAAGGCCCAGAATCTCACCCAGTTTGCGCAGGAACTTCGTTGTGCTGTCCACGCCAATCGGGGCCTGCACGTAAGGCTTGCCCAAAACTTCGGCCAAACCCCGGCCAAATTCGCGGTACATCACTACGTTGGCGTCGGCATTCACCAGATTGCGCATCTCGGCCACATGCGCGCCCAAGGGCAGCACCATGTTGACGTCTGCGCCAATGCCCTGAACCAGACGGCGGATTTCGTGCAAATCCGACGCCATGTTGAACACGCCATACATCGGCCCCAGGATATTGACGCGGGGCTTTTGGCCCTCATCCCGTTTGGCTTCTGGTGGCATCCGGCCCTTGGTCATGCCGAATTCGGTGAAAATCCAAGTCATCGCGCGGTCGGCGCATTCCCATTGATCTTCATCAATCGTGCGCGGCAAAAACCGCTGAATATTGGTGCCCATTGGCGTCACGCCGCCACCGATCATCTCGGCGATTGAACCCGTAACCACCACCGCAGGCAGCGCCGGATCAAGCGTTTTCCACGCCCGCAACATTGCCCCTTCGGTGCCATCGCGGCCCAATTCTTCTTCGCCCAACCCCGTGACAACAATCGGCAATTCATGCGGCGGCAGCGCGTCGGTGTAATGCAAAACCGATGTCACCGGCAGGTTTTCACAGCCTACAGGGCCGTCGATCACCACTTGTAGGCCTTTGACGGCGCAAAATGCGTAAATCGCCCCCCAATAGCCGCCTGCGCGATCGTGATCTTGCACCAGCATCAGATCATCTCCTCGGCTTTGGCGGCTTTGGCGGCCTTGTCGAGTTTCTTTTGGTGAACCGCCCGGAAATCGGGGCGCAGGTTTGGTTTGCCTTCCCAGATACCAGCGGTATCGCCGGTGCCCACGCCTTCGAAAAAGGCTTTCATCGTGTCCATCCGGCCTTTGCCAGCAATCGCCGCATTCACAACCTGACCCAAAGACCCCGCCCCCGCTGGCCCCATCAAGGGGCGCGCGGAAATCAGGTTGGTGAAATACAGCGCCGGGATCGCGGCCTCTTTGGCCTTTTGCACAACGGGCGTGGTGCCAATGGCCAGATCGGGGCGGATTGCCTCCATCGCGGATAGATCATCTTCCAGCGATGCGCGGAATTTCACCTTAACACCGCGGGATTCCAGCCATTCGCAATCTGCCGCAGACCATGGGGTTTTCGGGCAGGCAGTGCCGACATAGGGCACGTTCGCGCCAGATTCGATCAGCAACCGCGCAACCAGCAGTTCTGATCCTTCGTATCCCGACAGGGTAATCGTGCCTTTGATCGGCGCCCCGGCAAGGGCGGATTTGATCGCGGGCAGGAACGCATTCTGGGCCGCAGCAATCTTTGCCGGATCAACGTTAAAGGCATCGCCAATCGCGGCCAGCCATGCGGCGGTGCCATCGTGGCCAACGGGGGCGGAGCCAACAACTTTGCGGCCCGCATTCTGGAATTCCCGCACGGACGCGGTGTAAAACGGATGGATCGCTGCCACCACATCGCAATCAAGCGCTGCATAGAGCTCGCGCCATTCACGGCAGGGCACAACCGGACCGGCGGCCAAACCCAAGGGGGCCAGCAGCGCGCCAATCATCATCGGATCGGCGGGGAACATTTCGCCCAGCAGGGCCACGGTGGGGCGATCATGCTTACCACCAGCGGGGGCTTGCACGGGGCCCGCCTCAATTTCCGCACGGGCGTATTTCAGCATGGCACCTGCCAAGACGTCCTTAGCCTCGGCGTGGGTTGGGATGCCAAAGCCGGGCACGTCAATGCCGACAATCCGCACCCCGTTGATTTCGCTGGGCAACAGCTTCAACGGCACACCGCTGGCGGTGGGCACGCACAGGTTGGTGACCACAATCGCATCATTGCGCGCAGGGTCGGCCAGTTCATGCACCGCATCGCGGATGTCTTCGAACAGCTTGCCGGTGACCAGTGATTCCGAATTGAACGGCACATAGCCCACAGACCGGCGCGCGCCGTAGAAATGTGACACGAATGTCAGCCCATACACACAGCAGGCCGATCCCGACAAAACCGTCGCCACCCGCCGCATCCGCAGGCCAACGCGCAGGGATCCAAACGCCGGGCACATCGACTGTGGCTTGTCATGCGGGCCTTGGGGATAATCGGCTGCATATTGATCCAGCAGTTCGGAATTGCCAGCGGCACGCGCAGCGGCTTCCATCTTGGTGGCACCGGAATGACAGCCCATGCCATCAACAGGGGCTGCAAAGCCCTCGGTGCTGGCCACGGATTCCTCTTTAACCGGGGTCAAAGCGGCCTCATGGGCGTTGTCATATCCGGACTCGTGGCTCACTTGGCGTCCTTCCGAACGGGAAGGCGCGCCAAGGCGGCCTCTAGGTGTGCAAGCGCGTCCAGATCAAACATCGTCGTAAACCACTTCCAGGGATTTCTTCAAAACCGCATTTTTGCCGCGCATATCGGCATCGGTGGCGGGGGTCAGCACAAAATCTGCACCAGTGATTTCGGCGGAAAACAATCCCAGCAAACCATCCTGAGTAACAGGGGCCGGACGCACTGGCGGGGCCAAAGCGACCGCTTCCGCCAAAGCCGCAAACATCGGCCCCCACTGCGATTCGTAACTGCCAACAATTTGATAATTCGCAGATTTCCGGCGCAGATCATCGTCTTGTGGAATGGCCGCCAGCACCGGAATTTTCACCGCCGCCGCAAAGGCCGCGGCTTCACCCGTGCCGTCATCCTTGTTGATCACAAGCCCCGCGATACCAACATTGCCGCCCAAACGGCGGAAATATTCCACCGCCGAACAGACGTTGTTAGCGACATATAAAGATTGCAGATCATTGGACGCCACAAGGATAACCTTCTGCGCCATGTCACGCGCAATCGGCAAACCAAAGCCACCGCAGACCACGTCACCAAGGAAGTCGAGCAGCACATAGTCGAAATCCCAATCATGGAACCCCAGCTTTTCCAAGAGTTCAAAGCCGTGAATGATGCCACGACCGCCGCAACCGCGGCCAACCTCTGGCCCGCCCAGTTCCATCGCGAACACGCCGCCACGCTTGAAACAGACGTCACCGATTTTCACTTCTTCGCCCGCCAATTTCTTACGGGTTGAGGTTTCGATGATCGTCGGGCACGCCTTGCCGCCAAACAGCAGGCTGGTGGTATCAGATTTCGGATCACACCCGATCAGCAGCACGCGCTTGCCCATTTCGGCCATCATATGGCTAAGGTTGGCCAGCGTGAACGACTTGCCGATGCCGCCTTTGCCATAAATCGCAATGATTTGGGTTTTCTTGGTAGGCTCACCTTGCGGGATTTCCAACGTGGGCTCTTCGTGGGCTTCGTCACGCAGCCTTGTGTCGAAATCTTTCAGATTTGGGATGTCGAGGGTCATGCGTGGCCGCTCCAGTTAAGGATCATTTTCAAGCAGTCAGGATCAGTGAAAGCAGTTTCATAAGCACCGGGCGCATCGGCGGCGGCGCGGCTGTGCGTGACCAACCCATCAAGCGAAAGGGCACCAGATTCAACCAGTTGCCGGGTGGCGTTCAGGTCATCCGCCGCCCATTCCGCCGCAATCCGAAACCGCGCCTCTTTCATGAATGCGGGCGGGAAGGCGAAGGAAATCGGCGCGGTATAGAACCCCGCCAGCACCACTTCACCACCGCGCGCGATGCGGCCGATCAGGGTGTTCAGCATATCGGGCGCGCCGGATGCATCGTAAATGGCTTTGTAATTGCGGCGGGTGTCGGCGTCGGGATGGATCACGTCATAGCCAATCGCACCGGATTGACGGGCGGTATTGGTTTCCCAAACGGTTGGCGCAGGCGCACCAGCGGCCACGGTAAGGCGCGCAAGAAGGCGACCCAAAACGCCGTGACCAACGATCAGATCAGGTAGGGCGCGGTCAAACCCGGCCATCGCATGACGCGCCGTTGCTGCCAGTGCCAGCAGCGCCCCTTGTGGGCCAAAGCCGGGATCAATTCGGGTAACGCGGCTGCCCGCAGAAACAAGGTGATGCGAAGCGCCGCCAAACAGGCCGCGCACAGGGCCAGCCTCGTTTGCTTCAAAACAGTTTGCGCCGGGAACGAAGACAAAGTCGCCAACGGCAAATCCCGATTCTGCACCCGCTTCAACCACTTCGCCAGCCGCCTCATAGCCGGGCACCAAGGGATACCCCATGCCCGGAAAAGGCGGCATCGTGCCAGACCAGAACAGCTTTTCCGTCCCAGTGGAAATTCCGGAATGCGCAATCTTTACAACAACATCTGCGGCACCGGGCGGTGTCAGCGAAAGCTTTTGTATCGACAGGCTTTGCGGACCTGACAAGATGACGGCGCTGGTTAACACTTGCCCCTCCAAGAACAGTCGTCGCGGTTGGTCCGATGTCAGACTCGTTAGCGATCACGTTTGTCTCGTTAGCGATCACGTTTGTTATATGTCATTTTAATCTTACACATCAGACTGTCAATTGAAATAGACAGTTTGCTTGAAATCTCTTTACAGCCGGCCTTTTTCAGCGGTAACCGCCGAAGTGACAAACGGACGAAAACCCCAATGTGTTCTGATGTTTACATAGCCAACACTTGCCAAAAGCGTGGCAATTTCCGCGCATGACCTTGTGCGTCCTGTTTGCATTGCCAATGTGTAAAGTGAAAAGTACACATCGGTTGATCGGTCCGGCTTTGCCCCGCCAGACATCGGTTCCGAGATGATTAACCGCCCACCGGGGGGTAATGTGTCAAGCACGGCTGACAACAGGTGCGCCACGGTCGAATCACTGTGGTCATAAAGCACCCGGATCAGCGAAATCGCATCGGCCCCACGCGGCAAGGCATCGTCACGAAAACTGCCGGGATGAATGGTTGCGCGCGCCGTCAGGCCCGCCGCCGAAAACCGCGCTGCGGCCCCGGTTACCACAACCGGCAGATCGAAAAGATCAAGGTGCACGTCGGGACAGGCCGCCCCAACCGCCGCCAGAAATGCTCCCGTGCCGCCACCGATATCCAGCAGCCGCGTCACACCGCGCAGATCGACCATCCGCAGCGTATCTTCGGCAACCAGGCCCTGACTGTCGGCCATCAGTTCGGAATAAGTGGCTGTCACTGCCGGATCAACCGCGCCCGCCGCGCCGAACACATAGGGCCAAAACCGCGCCAGTTCGGTCTGCTGACCGCCGCGAAGAAACGCCACCGGATCGGCCAGATCGGCGTAAAGCGCGCGATGATGGCGCACCATCCCTTCCAGTCCCGGCACCCCCAACAGCGACGCGCCGCGCATTTTCAGGGCAAAACGACCATCCTTCTGACGGCGCAACAGGCCCAGACCCGCCCCTGCCTGCAACAGAACCTGCATCCGGTCTGGGGGGATATCACACCGCACTGCCAGCGTTTGGGCCGGTTGCGCGCCGTCGTTCAAGATATGCAAAACGCGCAATTCAACCAGCGCCATCAAGGTTTGCGAATTGACAAAGCCTGCCACCAGATCAAACAGCGCTTCGCCTTCGTGTCGCGCAATCCGACGCAGAATTGGCATGCGGGCCGCCCATGCCTGAAAGCGGCGTGAGGCGGCAAGTCTGTTAACCCAGCCGCGTAGAGTAAACCCGGCGGAACGGTTGGAATCAGGAGTATCTGCCACCTTAACGTCGCGCGGTCGCCACCGATTGCGGTTGGCTATGTGCTGGGGCAACAGGCGTCATGCGTTCGGCGTAACGGCGCACCATATCGGCCAGCATCGCCTCACCGGGGCAGGATGGGATAGAGGCTATCGCCCCGCCCAGAATATCTTTCAACCGTCGGATCGCGCCCTGAACACCCAGTTCTGCCACGGCATTTGGCCGCGCATGGGCCGCATCCTGACCCGCAGGTTTGCCCAGTGTTTCGGCATCATACAAAGCGTCGCGCAAATCATCAGCCACTTGGAACGCCTCGCCAATGCGGGCGCCCAATTCTTCCCAAGGCTCGTGATCCTGCCCCGCCGCAATCGCGCCCATCTGGGTGGCAGCAATGAACAAAGCGCCGGTTTTGGCGCGGTGATAGGCGGAAAGGTTAACCTTGGCCTCACTCTCCCAGCCCTGCCCTGCGCAAATGCCGTCCGGCATGCCGGTGCGGCGCGACAGCACGCGGATCAGGTTCAACGCGCGGCGCGGATCGTCGCCCGCGGCTTCGGCAATCACATCAAACGCCAGCACGATCAGACTGTCGCCCGTTAACACGGCAAGCGGTTCGGAATAGGCGCGGTGCACGGTGGCCTTGCCGCGCCTTGTATCAGCATCGTCAAAACAGGGTAGATCATCATGCACCAGACTGGCGCAATGGATCAGTTCCAGTGCGACAGCGGCGGCATCAGACAACCGCGGGCGATCATCGCCGCAGGCCATTGCCACGCTTAAAAGGATCGTCGGGCGAATGCGCGCGCCACCGGGGGTTACGGCATAATGCAAGGCAGAGGCCAGTTTCGTGGGCGCATCCGCACTGCCGCCTTGGGCGCGCAAAATCACTGCTGCTGTTGCTGCATCCAACCGTGTCGTGATGGGCATCATTGGTTCCCCTGCCTGCATGTGTCAATTAAACATGACACCATTGTGTAAATCATACTGGACAGTTTCCGAACTTGAGTCAACAATCCTTGGTAATGAAAAGCACAGCGGCCAAGAAGATTGTGGTGATAGGGGCGGGCATGGGGGGCCTTGCCGCTGCCATTCGGCTGGCTGCGGCCGGCATGGATGTCTCTTTGATCGAAACCCAAGCGGAACCGGGTGGAAAGATGCGCACTTTGCCGTCCCATGCAGGGCCGATAGATGCCGGGCCAACTGTGCTGACAATGCGCAAGGTGTTTGACGATATCTTTGCCGCAGCCGGCACGCGGTTGGATGATCATATCACCTTGATACCACAACCAATTTTGGCACGTCATTGGTGGCTGGATGGCAGCCGGCTGGACTTGCACGCAGACCCGGCGGCCAGCGCTGCGGCGATTGCAGCCTTTGCAGGCAGCCGCGCCGAAGATGATTTCATCCGCTTTGACCGGCTGGCCGCGCGTCTTTATGCGGCGTTTGACGCGCCGGTGATGCAGGCCGCAGCGCCCCACATGGCAAGTATTGGTTGGAACGCCTTGATGGCCCCGCGCGCGTGGTGGGCACTTTTGCCCGGCCGCAGTTTGGCGCGGCATCTGGCAACGGCGTTCAGCGACCCGCGTTTGCAGCAATTGTTTGGGCGTTACGCCACCTATGTCGGCGGTGCGCCCGATCTTTCACCTGCCGTTCTGGCCCTGATCTGGCAGGCAGAGGCGCGCGGCGTTTGGGCGGTGCAAGGTGGCATGCATTGCCTTGCCAAGGCCATGGCAGATCTTGCAACGGCCCAGGGCGTTGATCTGCGCTATGGTCTGACGGTGCGCAAAATTGAACGGCAGGGCGCGCGGGTGTCGGGGGTGGTGCTATCGGATGGCCGCAATTTGAAATGCGATGCGGTTGTGTTCAATGGCGATCCGGCGGGGTTGCTGGCGGGGTTGCTGGGCAACGGTGCGCAAACTGCCTTGCGCCCCATCGCCGCGCATCCGCGCAGTTTGTCGGCCTGGGTCTGGGCCTTTGCAGCCAAACCCAGTGGGGTTGATCTGATCCATCACAACGTGTTTTTTGGCAGCGACCCCACGCTGGAGTTTGGCCCCATCGCCAAAGGCCAGATGCCGCAAGACCCTACGCTTTACATCTGCGCCCAAGATCGGGCGGGGGGGCAAGTGCCGGATCAGGAACGGTTCGAGATTATCATGAATGCCCCACCCAAAACCACCCTTGCTACCGGAGAGATTGATCAATGTCGCAGCAAGACCTTTGCGCAACTGGCCCGCTTCGGGCTGACCTTCGACCGCACCCCGCCGGACAGCGCGCTGACAACGCCGCAGGGATTTGCGACACTGTTTCCGGGATCGCAGGGGTCGATCTACGGGCGGTCGCCGCACGGCACACTGGCGAGTTTTCAGCGCCCCACAGCGCGGACGGGGCTGACGGGGCTGTATCTGGCGGGCGGCGGCGCGCATCCGGGGGCAGGGGTGCCGATGGCAGCATTGTCCGGGCGGCACGCGGCCGAGGCGATCTTGAAAGACCTTGCTTTGATGTAGTCGTTGGCCCCAACGGTTATGCGTGGTGGTATGTCGATGGCGTGTCAGATGATGGCACGCGTGCGGTATCGGTTATTGGCTTTATCGGATCAGTATTTTCGCCGTGGTATGCGTGGTCGGGGCGGCGCGATCCAGCCAATCATTGCTGCATCAACGTTGTTACCTATGGCCCCGGCGGGCGGTTCACCATGACAGACCGGGGACGCGCCGCGTTGCGGCAATCGCGCAATGCGTTGGTGGTGGGCCCAAGCCAGATGCGTTGGGACAATGGCTGTTTGGTGATTGATATCAACGAGATATCGGGGCTGCCTTTGATCAGCCGCGTCCAGGGCCAGATCAGGTTGACCCCATCTGCCGTAACTGAAGCCGAAGCAATGTTAACGCCCGACGCCAGCCATATCTGGCGGCCCTTTGCGCCATCGGCACGGATCGAGGTTGATCTGACCCAAGGCAACAAATGGTCTGGCCACGGCTATTTCGATGCCAATTTTGGCACGGCGGCGCTGGAGGCCGATTTTCGCCGCTGGACCTGGGGGCGGTATCCGCGCAGCGCAGGCGGAACGACGTGTTTTTATGATGGCATCCGTGCGGATGGGTCGACCTTGGCGCTGGGGTTGGATATTGCCGCCGATGGTGCCGTGCAGGAAATTGAACCGCCGCCGTTGACGCGGTTTGCCCGCACACGATGGCAGGTGTCGCGCGATACGCGCAGTGATGCCGGATTCCAGCCAAGACAAGAAATGGCATTGCTGGACGCGCCGTTTTACAGCCGGTCCTTGGTGCGCACGCAACTGGACGGCGAAGAAGTGGTTGGCGTGCATGAGGCGCTGGATTTGCGCCGCTTTGCCTCGCCTTTCGTCAAACCTATGTTGGCCCTGCGGGTGCCGCGCCGCGCAGGATGGGTGTTTTAGGCGGTTTCGTTGGGGTTCAGCCGCATCACCGAAAAATTCAGCGCCCCGGCGATGCTGACCCATGCCAGATAGGGCAGCATGACCAAACCCGCAGTGGCGTCCATTTGATAAAACGCCCAAGTTGCTGCGGCCACCGACAGCCATAAAAACACCATCACCACCATTGCCGCGCGCAACTTGTGCAGGCCGAAAAACACCGGTGTCCAAAGGGTGTTGAACGCTATTTGCAATGCCCAAAACGCCAGCGCCTGCCCCGCACCCGGCAATAAGGCCACCCGCATTGCGGCGTAGGACATGCACAGATAAAGTGACGTCCAGGCAATTGGAAACACCCAGCCGGGCGGCGTCCACCATGGTTTTTTCAGCCCGAAATACCAGTCGGCGGGGTTAAACATTGCCCCTGTTGCGGCGGCGGCCCCGGTTGCCGCCAGAAATGTCAGAAATAACGGCCAATCCATCGCGATCCTCTTTGGGCAATGCCGCTTAGGTAAGTTGGCGGAGCAACTTATCCAAGGGCTGATCGGGCAATGGGCCGTTGGGCGCGATCTTTTGCTTCTAACTGGGCGAAAACGGCCAAAAGTGCATCAGATCTGCCAAAACTGCTTGATTTGCGGGCAGCGGCGTTCACCAGAAACGCCACCTCTGGCGCGGGGGCGGCGTGCAGGGTTGCAGGGCGCGGCAAGACCAATGATATGGCTGACCTTGCAATCGACAGCCCCAGCCAGCCCAGTTTCTGACGCGATGTGGTGCGCGCGCGCCGGGTGATGCTGTCATATCCGCCCTTTGCCACGTCGCCGCCTATGCCGGCATAGACGTGCCTTGCGGCAAAGATACCGGGGCGACAGGCCAGTGGCAGGGCGGGCACGCCGGCTTCGGACCGGATGTAAAGGCTGTTGGCCTCGGTCAGCAGCCGTTGGGTTAACAGCCGAATACGGGCATCGGCCACGGGGTTCGCCAGAAATTCCTGCGCATCAATCCCCAGTTCCGCCAACCAGTTCAGCGGCAGATACAACCGCCCTGCCCGTGCATCTTCGCCGACATCGCGCGCGATATTGGTCAGCTGCATCGCCAGCCCTAAATCGCAGGCCCGCGCCAAGGCATCGGCATTGCGCACCCGCATCAGCACGCACATCATCGCACCTACGGCGGCGGCCACCCGGGCGGAATAATCCAGCAGCCCCGACAACGTATTATACCGCCGCCCGGTTGCATCCCACGCCAGCCCTTCCAGCAACGCATCAGGCAAGGCGCGCGGCATGTCGAAATCGGCCACCACGGCAGCAAAGGCACGGTCGGCGGGCGCATTGCGCGGGGTGCCCGCATAGACCAGATCCAACCGGTCGCGCAGCGCCAGCACCGCCGGGGCCTTGTCATCACTGTCATCCACCGCATCATCGGCCAACCGGCAGAATGCATAGAGGGCCAGCGCCGGGTCACGCACGCGGGAGGGCAGCAGTTTCGATGCGGCGTGAAACGACAGCGAGCCGGTGCGAATCGCATCGCGGCAATGCTGCATATCGGCGGGTGCAATCATTCCGCGGCCATCCGTAGCGTGGCAGTCAGTGGCGCATCCGGCACCAGTTTGCCCAACACCTCTGCCGATGCGATCACCCCCGGCAAACCAGCCCCCGGATGGGTGCCAGCCCCCACCAGATACAAACCCTTTGCCTCTTCAGACACGTTATGCGGGCGAAACCACGCTGATTGCAGAATGCGCGGTTCAATCGAAAACCCACTGCCATAGGGCGACAGATAGCGCGTCTCAAAGCTTTTGGGGGTGAACACCAACTGCTCAGACAGATGATCGCCCAACCCCGGCAACAGGCGGTCTTCCAGCATCTTCTGCATTTTCAAGCGGTAAGGTTCCGCCTGTTCCGCCCAATCAACGCCGTTGTCAAAGCCCAGATGCGGCACGGGCGACAGGGCATAAAACGTATCATCGCCCAAGGGGGCCGCTGTTGGGTCGGTGACCGATGGGCGATGAACATACAGGCTCATATCATCGGCCAATTTGCCGCGAATAAAGATGTCGCGGATATGCTGTTTATAGCGGGGGCCAACGACGATGGTGTGATGCCCCACCCCCGGCCATTTCAGCGCGGTGCCTTTGGTGCCGAAATACCAGACGAACAGCCCCATCGACCAGCGCTTGCGCGCTAGTTTTGCGGGTGTCCAGCGTTTGCGCGGATGGTTGCGCATCAGCCGGTCATAGGTGTGGCCCGCATCGGCATTTGATACCACGATATCGGCGTTCACCACTTGCCCATCGGCCAGCCGGACGCCGGTCGCGCGGCCATTTTCCAACAAAATTTCATCCACTTCGGCGTTCAGCACCAACTGCCCGCCCTGCGCACCGATCACCCCTGCCATCGCCAGCGCAATCGCGCCCACGCCGCCCATGGCGTAATGCACGCCGAATTCTTTCTCCAGATGGCTGACAAGGATATACATCGAGGTCACATGAAACGGATCGCCACCAATAAACAGCGGATGGAACGACAGGGCGAACCGCAGGCGTTCGTCTTTCACCCGGCTGGCCGCATGTGCATAAACCGATTTATCCGCCCGCAGCCACGCGAATGTGGGCAGCACCTTGATCAGATCGCCCAGCTTGTGCATCGACCGACGGCCAAGGTTTTCAAACCCGAACCAATAGCGTTTTTCGCTGTCGCGCAGAAATTTATCATACCCCGCCAGATCGCCCGGTGACAGCCGCGCCACTTCGGCCCGCATCGCATCGGTGGACTGGCGGGCAGTAAAGTTTGATCCGTCCTGCCAGCGAATCTCATAAAACGAGTCTAGCGCGCGCAGATCAACGTCGCGGTCAAAATCGCGCCCGCACACCGCCCACAGATCGCGCAAGCCCTGCGGCACGGTAACGATCGTCGGCCCCAGATCAAACCGATGCCCGCCTTGGGTGATCGACGATCCACGCCCCCCCGGCATATCCAACCGGTCAATCACGGTCACGCGGTATCCCTTGGCCCCCAGCCGCATGGCGGACGCAAGACCGCCCAACCCCGCGCCGATGACAATTGCGTGGTTGCCCGAACCGGGCAGGGGTGACTCAACGGTGTTTGCAGGGTGTGTCAGCATTCGGTCACGATATACTGTCTAATCTGATTTACAATACTTGGCTTTCCATTGCAGAAAATTCCCCATTTGCCTTTCCAGCCGCTGCAAAGCCTGCCAAACTAGGTTTACACTTTTTCGGGGGCAAGCCATCCAAACCGTCAGCCTTTCCCTATACCGATTCCCGTCATTGCCCGCCCGGTTATGGGTTTTGGGGCAAATGGGCGCTGCACGGCTGTCGTTCTGGCGGATGCCGGATGTGGGGTTTTGGAAGCTGTGCGGCACCGGCACCGGCGAAGGGTTCACCCCCCGCCCCAACACCGCCGTCTGGGCGATACTGGCCACCTGGCCAGATGCCGAAACAGCGCGGCGGAATATCACCACCGCGCTCGTGTATCGCCGCTGGGCAAAACATGCGTCGGAATCCTGGACGATTCTGCTGGCCCCCACATCATCACGCGGGGAATGGTCAGGCGTGCAGCCATTCACGCCGTCGCGCGATGCCGCCGATGGCCCCGTGGTGGCGATCACCCGCGCCACGATGCGGGCGCGCACATTCCTGCGGTTTTGGCGGCGCGTGCCGGATATTTCCGCAGTGATCGGCCAAGACCCCAATGTGATTTTCAAAATCGGCATCGGTGAGGTGCCCTTGCTGCATCAGGTGACGTTTTCAATCTGGCCCGACGCCGCCGCGATGGCCAACTTTGCGCGCGGCGATGGCCCGCATGGCCGTGCGATTGCTGCGGTGCGCGCCGAGGGGTGGTTCAGGGAAGAGCTTTACGCGCGCTTTGCGATTGTCGATGATTGGGGCAGTTGGGGTGGCCGCAGCCCCATTGCACAGTTAAAACCCCTGAAGGACGCCGCATGAGCCAACCGTTCCCGTTCTCTGCAATCGTTGGCCAAGAGGCGATGAAACAGGCGATGGTGCTGACGGCGATTGATCCGGGCATCGGCGGTGTGTTGGTGTTTGGCGACCGGGGCACCGGCAAATCCACGGCGGTGCGCGCTTTGGCGGCGTTGTTGCCCGAGATTATGGCTGTCGAAGGCTGCCCGGTGAATTCGGCGCGGATCGAAGATGTGCCGGACTGGGCCGGGCCGAAATCGGGCCGCATGATCAAACGCGCGACGCCAGTGATTGACCTGCCCTTGGGGGCGACGGAAGACCGCGTTGTGGGCGCGCTGGACATCGAACGCGCGCTGACACGGGGGGAAAAAGCGTTTGAGCCGGGGCTGCTGGCTCGCGCCAACCGGGGGTATTTGTATATCGACGAGGTGAATTTACTGGAAGATCACATCGTTGATCTGCTGCTGGATGTGGCGCAGTCGGGCGAAAACGTGGTTGAACGCGAAGGCCTGTCGATACGTCACGCGGCACGCTTTGTGCTGGTGGGGTCGGGCAACCCGGAAGAAGGCGAATTGCGCCCGCAACTGCTCGACCGGTTCGGATTGTCGGTCGAAGTGACCAGCCCGCGCGACATTGAAACCCGGGTTGAAGTGATGCGCAGGCGGGATGCCTATGAAAATGACAATGCCGCGTTCATGAAGAAATGGCGGGCCAAGGATGCGGCCTTGCGCAAGGGTATTCTGGCCGCCCGCGCCGCGCTGCCGGGTCTGAAAACGCCGGGGTCGGTTCTGCATGATTGCGCGGCTTTGTGTTTAGCACTTGGGTCTGACGGTTTGCGCGGTGAGTTAACCCTGCTGCGCGCCGCCCGCGCCGTGGCCGCCTATGAAGGTGCCGATACAGTTTCGCGCGTGCATCTGAAATCGGTCGCCGCCAGCGCCCTAAGCCACCGTTTGCGCCGCGATCCGCTGGATGAGGCGGGGTCTGGCACCCGCGTGGCCCGCATTGTGGCCGAGGTTTTGCCCTGATGGAGCCGCTGTCGCCATGGGGCCGCGCGCAAGCCGCGCTGGCGATTTTGGCGGTGGATCCGGTGGGGATTAAGGGGCTGTGGGTTCGCGCGCGCGCAGGCGCTGTGCGCGATCATGTGACGGCGGCACTGGCCGCGATCCCCCTGCCGTTGCGCCGGATGCATCCCGGTATTGATGACACATCGCTGTTTGGCGGCGTTGATCTGGCGGCAACTTTGGCATCTGGTCATGTTGTGAAATCATTTGGCATTCTGGGCGCACCTGCCGCGCTGATCCTGACCATGGCCGAACGCTGCCCCCCCGGATTGGCCGCACGTTTGGCGCGGGTGCTGGATGATCCGGGGTTCTGTCTGGTGGCGCTGGATGAAGGGGCCGAGCCAGAGGAAACCTTGCCATCTGCGTTGACAGATCGGCTGGGGTTGTTTTTAGACCTGTCGGAACTGGGCTGGTCTGACACCGCGCCGATTGTGCTGAACTCTGCCCAACTTGAACGCGCCCGCAGCGCCCTGTCCCGCATCAACACCCCGCTTGGTGCCATCGAAACCCTGACCAAACTGGCAACCGCGATGGGCATCGCCAGCCTGCGCGCACCGTTGCTGACGCTGGCGGCGGCACGGGCATTGGCGGCGTGGCATGGGCATGATACCATCACTGAAGATGATCTGCGCCAATCTGCGGAATTGGTTCTGGCGCATCGCGGTGATGTGCCCGAGGCCGCGGACACGCCTGATAATACCCCCGAACCGCCGCCCCCCGATCCGGGTGAAGCCGAGGCTGAACAACCGCAACAACAAGACCAGGACCGCCTGCCGGATGACATCCTGCTAGAGGCGATCCGCGCGTCCCTGCCCGCTGGTCTGTTGGAAAAACTGGCCGCTGGCAAAGCTGCCCGCGCGGCCAAGGGCAGCGGTGGGTCTGGTGCCGCGCGTAAGGGCAATCATCGCGGGCGGCCGCTGCCATCACGCCCCGGCACGCCGGGATCGGGCAAACGGATTGATCTGGTATCCACCCTGCGCGCCGCCGCCCCTTGGCAGCCGTTACGACGGCGGGGGCCGGTGGGCGACACCCTGAATCTGGAAATTCGCCAATCCGATTTGCGGCTGAAACGGTATCAGGAAACATCTGACCGCGTGCTGATCTTTGCCGTTGATGCGTCAGGATCATCGGCATTGGCACGCTTGGCCGAGGCCAAGGGCGCTGTGGAGTTATTGCTGGCGCAGGCCTATGCGCGGCGCGATCATGTGGCGTTGATTGCGTTTCGCGGCACCGAGGCCGAGCTGATCTTGCCGCCCACGCGGTCATTGGTGCAAACCAAACGGCGCCTTGCGGGTCTGCCAGGCGGCGGCGGCACGCCTTTGGCGGCAGGTCTGCGGCTGGCGTTTGAACTGGCTCAGCAAACCCGCGCGCGGGGCATGACGCCAACGGTGGCACTGTTAACCGATGGGCGTGGCAACATCGCCTTGGATGGCACCCCCAGCCGGGAACAATCGGAAATTGATACCCAAAAACTCGCCCGCGCGCTGCGGGCTGCCGGGATGCCTGCGTTGGTGATTGACACCGCCAACCGCCCGCAACCCGCCTTGCGCAGTTTGGCCGCCACGCTAGATGCCCCTTATATTGCCCTGCCCCGCGCCGATGCCAAACGGCTGACATCGGTGTTGCAAGCGGCCTTGGGGGACTGACCGATGCACCCGTTGACCCTGCCCGCCACCTGGCCGCACCGCGAATTTTCCCGCCACATCGCGTGTCGTCCGCATCTTTGGCATGTGCAGGTTATGGGCGACGGGCCGCTTTTGCTGCTGCTGCACGGCGCTGGTGGGGCCACCCACAGTTGGCGGCATCTTATGCCTTTGTTGGCCGCACAGTATAAGGTCATAGCGATTGATCTGCCCGGCCAAGGGTTTACCCGGATGGGATCGCGCGGGCGCTGCGGGGTTGACGCCATCGCCCAGGATATCAGGGCGCTTTGTGATCAAGAGGATTGGCAGCCGACTGCAATCATCGGCCATTCGGCGGGGGCCGCAATTGCGCTGCGGATGGCAGAATTGCACGCGCCACAGGCAGTGATCGGGATCAATGCCGCCTTGGGCAGCTTTGACGGCACAGCGGGCTGGCTGTTTCCGTTCATGGCGAAACTGTTGTCGATCACGCCGATGGTGCCGCAGATATTCAGTAAAATGTCGGGCACACCAGCGCGGGTAAAAACCTTGCTTGCCTCGACCGGTTCAAACATCGGCCCGGAAGGTGAGGCGCAGTATCTGGCGTTGGTGCGCCAGTCGGGCCATGTCGATGGCACGCTTGCGATGATGGCGCAGTGGCAGTTGGATGGTCTTTTGTCGCGCCTGCCTGTGCAGAAAATGCCCTGCCTGCTGATCACCGCCAGCAACGACAAAGCGGTGCCGCCCGAGGTGTCGATCACCGCCGCTGCCAAAATGCCGGGGGCGGTTTGTGTGGATATTCCGGGCTATGGCCATTTGGTGCATGAAGAGGCGGCAGATAAAGTGGCGGATGTGATTTTGCCGTTTCTTGCGAGCCGTCTGGCTTGATTTACTGCGCCGCTATTTCGCGCGCGGCGGGCATCAAAAGTCCATCACAGACCGCCGATAATGCCAAAGCCGCAGCACCATGCGCCCATAGCAAATCACCCCAGGCGTGAATTTCAATTGGGGGCAACGGGCGGCCCGTGACAATGGCCAAATTCTTCATCTCGGCCAATGTTTCGGTCGCATACAAATAGTCATAGCGCATCCTCTCGCCCGACAAAATGATCAGCGCGGGATCAAACAGATTGATCACATTCGACAATCCCGCCGCCAGATACCGCCCCGCGCGGCGAAAGATTGACCGCGCCGCCTCATTCCCCGCTTTGGCGTGGCCATACAGGCTTTCCAGCAACACTGCGATGGATTGGCCTTCCTTATGTTCCCAGCTCAATGCAGTGACCGCCTCTCTCGCCAGCGCATAATCGGCGACATAGGCCTCAAGACACCCACGCTGACCACACCGGCACAGCGCGCCGTCCAGTTGAACTTTAGTATGGCCCAGTTCCATCCCCAAGCCCCGCGCGCCGCGATAGATCTTGTGGTTCAGAACAAACCCCATGCCCACGCCGTGTTCGATGGTAACCACCGCGAAATCTGACAGCGCCCTTCCCGCGCCAAACCACAATTCCGCCAGCGTCACCAGATTGGCATCGTTGTCGACATGCACAGGCAGACCCAACCGGGCCGTGGCCGTGGCCGCCAGCGGCACCGCGCGTTCGTTCAAAACCGATGACCACAGCACCATGCCTTCGGCGCAATCGACAAAGCCGGGCACGCCCAGCCCCAACGCACTAAGGTCGGTCACGGCCATTCCGGCCTTGGCGCAAACCCGCGCCAATAATGTTTCCATCGCCGCCAGCAATTCTGCCAAGGCCATTGGGCCAGGCCTGCGCGGGATCACATCATCGGCAATCAGGTTGCCCGCAAAATCGACGATCACCGCCGTGTGCTCGCGGTCAGACAGCTTCATCCCTGCCACGCGGTAGGCATCTGCACGCACGCCAAGTGCGACGGCAGGCCGCCCGCGCCCTTGATCGGTATCACGTGGGGCGGCGACCTCTTCAATCAGCCCGGCCTCAATCAGTTCAGACGTGATGGTGGTAACCGTCGCTGGCGACACGCCCAGATCTTTGGCAACTTGCACACGCGGGATCAAACCTGCCGCGCGCACCCGTTCAAACACCTGTTGGCGCAACGGCCGGGTGGTTTCCGACAACGGGGGAATCAGCGGGCCACAGCCCAAAGACGCGTCAGCCGATGCGTCATTTGGCATGTGCAGCATCATTTCTTCGCCCTACGAATTAAAAACACAGTATTTTTTCCCAGACCGCCCGCGAAATGCCGCAACGCAGCGAAATATGGCCTCAATTTCGCTCATCCACAGCTTTCACTAACATTTTTATTTTGACAACTGAAATTATTAGCGGCATTTTCGGCACGTGCCGACGAATCTGTCGGCTCGGCTATTCGCTGGCCGCATCGATAGGGAGAAGAAACATGCGTAACGCAATTCTGTTGGCGGTTGTTGCCGCTGCTGGGTTCTCGTCAGCCGCTTTGGCTGAAGGCAAGAAAATCGGCGTGTCTTGGGCCTCGTTCCAGGAAGAGCGTTGGAAAATCGACGAAGCTGCAATGAAAGCCGCCATCGAAGCTGCTGGGGATGAGTATATTTCGGCAGACGCTGAATCGTCCTCGGCCAAGCAGTTGACCGACATCGAAGCGCTGATTGCACAGGGTGCAAACGCCCTGATCATCAACGCATGGGACAAAGATGCCATCGGGCCGGCGATCGAAGCCGCCGCTGCCGAAGGTATTCCGGTTGTGGGCTATGACCGTCTGATCGAGGATGCGCGCACCTTCTATCTGACCTTCGACAACAAGGGCGTCGGCCGGATCATTGCAGAATCGGTTGTGGCCGCCAAGCCAGATGGCAACTATGCTATCATCAAAGGCGATCCCGGTGATCCGAATGCTGGGTTCCTGCTGGAAGGCATGATGGAAGTGATTGGCGACGAAGTGGCCGCTGGCACCATCAAGATCGTTGGCGAGTCGTTCTCGGACGGCTGGAAGCCAGAAAATGCCCAGAAGAACATGGAGCAAATCCTGACCGCCAACAACAACGCCGTTGACGCCGTTCTGGCACAAAATGACGGTATGGCCGGTGGCGTTATCGCCGCTTTGGCGGCTCAGGGCCTGAACGTGCCTGTCGGTGGCCAGGATGGTGACCTTGCAGCGATCAACCGTGTTGCGCGCGGCACCCAGACCGTTTCGGTGTGGAAAGACTCGCGTCAACTGGGTAAAGCTGCGGGCGAAATCGCATCGGCCTTGGCCGGTGGTGCAGCGCTTGACGCTATCGCAGGTGCGGCCAAGTTTTCGGGTGGGGCAAACGGTGTTGAAATGAACGCAATCTTGCTGGACCCAACCCCGATCACCAAAGACACGCTGAACCTTGCAATCGACGCTGGCCACATTTCGAAAGAAGCGGCTTGTGAAGGTGCCATGGAAGGCGTTGCTGCTTGTCAGTAACAGCCTGAACGATCTTCTGGCGTCGGCCATTTTGCCGGCGCCAGAGTTTTTCTGAACGCATAGCAGGCCGCGTCGCGCGGTTGGGCTTTTGATTTTTGGCGGAACGTCTTGCCAAACTAAGACTGTGATCCGCCGTCATTCCTTCAAGCAAAGCTGGACATGAACATGACCGCCGCAACCCCTTCGCAATCCCCTGCCCATCCCAGCAGCGACGTCCAGATCGGGCCGGTCGCGCGGTTCTTGCGGGCCACAGAAATTGATACCCGCCTGCTGGGCATGATCGGCGCGCTGTTGCTGATCTGGGTGGGATTTCACGTTTATGGTATCGTGTTCAACGGAGCGGGTGCGTTTCTGACCCCGCGCAACTTGTGGAACCTTTCGGTGCAAACGTCATCCATCGGGATCATGGCCACGGGCATGGTTCTGGTCATTGTCACCCGCAACATTGATCTGTCAGTCGGCTCAATCATCGGTGTTACAGGCATGACGATGGGGATTTTGCAGGTTGAAATGCTGCCGGATTACCTTGGACTGGGCCATTGGTCGATCTGGATTATCACAGCCTTTGTCGGTCTGGTTTTGGGCGCTGCAATCGGCGCGTTTCATGGCTGGCTG
The DNA here is from genome assembly GCA_031384605.1 of Cypionkella sp. Lineage (GTDB taxonomy): Bacteria > Pseudomonadota > Alphaproteobacteria > Rhodobacterales > Rhodobacteraceae > JANNAT01. Next base: position 13,269 of record JANNAT010000050.1, on the reverse strand, counting down.
ATCGCCTATCGCGGCATTCCTTCGTTCATCGTCACCCTTGGCGGCCTGATGGTCTGGCGCGGCATGGCGTTTATTTCGGCGGGTGGCAAAACCATCTCGCCAGTGGATCCGACCTTTGCCTTGCTGGGCGGCGGGCCTTATGGCGCTGTTGGATCAACCGGCAGCTGGATCGTCGGGGCGATCGCTTGCGCAGGCGTGTTGTGGCTGCTGCAATCGGGCCGCGCGCAACGCCGCACCCATGATTTTCCGCTGCGCCCGATGTGGGCTGAAGGATTTCTGGCGGTGGTGGGCTGCGGCACCATCGTCGGCGCGGTGTTGCTGGTGAATTCTTATCCATGGCCCAAAGGCATTATCGCCGATTACGCCAAGGCCACCGGGCAAACCCTGCCCGAAGGCACATTCATCAGCCATGGCTTTGCCATTCCGGTGCTGATTTTGCTGGCGGTTGGCATCCTGATGACCATCCTGATGACCCGCACCCGATTTGGCCGTTATGTGTTTGCAATAGGTGGCAACCCCGAAGCGGCGGCCTTGGCGGGGATCAACACCCGCTGGATGACGCTGAAGATCTTTGCTTTGATGGGGATGCTGTCGGGGCTTGCCGCCGTGATCGCCAGTGCGCGCCTGAATTCGGCCACCAACGCGCTTGGCACTTTGGACGAGCTATATGTGATTGCCGCCGCCGTTATCGGGGGCACGTCATTGGCCGGTGGTTTGGGCACGATTTACGGTGCGATCCTTGGCGCGCTGGTGATGCAAAGCCTGCAGTCGGGTATGGTTTTGATCGGATTTGACAGCGCCATTCAGCGGATCGTGGTTGGCATGGTGCTGGTGCTGGCCGTTTACCTCGACAATCTTTACCGCAAAAAAGTGAAATAAGGGGACCGTGATGACCACCAGAGGCACCCCATTGGTCGAGATGCGCGATATCTCAATCTCGTTCGGCGGCATCAAGGCCGTTGATCACGTGACGGTCGATCTTTACCCCGGCGAAGTTGTGGGCCTGCTGGGCCATAACGGGGCCGGAAAATCGACGCTGATCAAATGTTTGTCCGGCGCCTATAAGGCCGATGCAGGACAAATTCTGATCAACGGGCAAGAGGTCGAGATTAACAATCCCCGCGACGCGCGCGCGCAGAACATCGAGACAATCTATCAAACATTGGCGCTGGCCGATAACCTTGATGCGGCGTCAAACCTGTTTTTAGGGCGCGAGTTGATCTCGCCCTTGGGATTTGTGAACGACTCCAAAATGGAGGCCGAAACCCGCAAGATCCTGAAACGGCTGAACCCCAACTTCCGCAAGTTTAATGTGCCGGTATCGGCGCTGTCGGGGGGGCAGCGGCAATCCGTCGCTATCGCCCGCGCGGTGTATTTCAATGCCAAAATCCTGATTATGGACGAGCCGACCGCCGCGCTTGGGCCGCAAGAAACCCAGATGGTTTCGGAACTGATTCAGGAACTGAAAGCGCAGGGTCTGGGCATTTTCCTGATCGAGCATGACATCCATAATGTGATGAAACTGTGTGACCGCGCATCGGTGATGAAAAACGGTCAGCTGGTTGGAACGGTTGATGTGAACGCCGTGACGGACGAAGATATTCTGGGCATGATCATCATGGGCAAGCAACCTGCAAAGGCGGCGTGATGTATATCGGGCTTGATCTGGGAACATCGGGGCTGAAGGGCGTTCTGATCACCCAAGATCAGGCGATTGTGGCGGAAGCATCCGCGCCGTTAACCGTTCAGCGCCCGCAGGATGGCTGGTCGGAACAACTGCCCGCCGATTGGATTGCTGCGGCGGAATCTGTGCTGGATGCATTGGCGGCCGCCCATGATCTGTCAGATGTGCGCGGCATTGGTCTATCGGGCCATATGCATGGGGCCACCTTGCTGGACGTATCCGATCAGGTGTTGCGGCCGTGCATTCTGTGGAACGACACCCGCAGCGCAGATGAGGCTGCCGAGTTGGACGATGACCCGATGTTTCGCCGGATCAGCGGCAATATCGTGTTTCCGGGGTTCACTGCCCCCAAACTGATGTGGGTGCGCAACCATGAGCGGGCCCTGTGGGATAAAGTGGCCAAAGTGCTGCTGCCAAAGGATTATCTGCGCTTGTGGCTTACCGGCGAACATGTGGCCGAAATGTCGGATGCCGCGGGCACGTCGTGGCTGGACACTGGCGCGCGCGATTGGTCGGATGATTTGCTGGCCGCTACACATCTGACGCGCGCGCAGATGCCGCGATTGGTGGAAGGATCTGCCGTTTCGGGCACTTTGCGCACCGCATTGGCGGGGCGTTGGGGTTTTTCCAAATCGGTCGTAGTTGCTGGCGGTGGCGGCGATAATGCGGCCTCGGGCGTGGGCGTAGGCGTGGTGCGCGCCGGTGAGGCCTTTGTGTCTTTGGGCACCAGCGGCGTGCTGTTTGCGGCAAACGACGGTTATCAACCCGATCCTGCAACTGCGGTGCATACGTTCTGCCATGCCTTGCCCAATACCTGGCACCAGATGGGGGTGATCCTGTCTGCCACCGATGCGTTGAATTGGTATGCGGGTCTGGTCGGCCAAACGGCAGGCGCGCTGACGGCCGGTTTGGGGGCGTTGCAGGCACCGGGTAAGGGCCTGTTCCTGCCCTATTTGGGCGGTGAACGCACACCCTTGAACGACGCGAATATTCGCGGGGCACTTCTGGGCATCGAACACGCCACCGACCGCGCGGCGGGCACACGTGCGGTATTAGAAGGCGTGACTTTCGCCATCCGCGATTGCCGCGATGCGCTGGCGGCGACGGGCACCCAAGTAAAACGCCTTATCGCTGTGGGCGGTGGATCAAAATCTGACTATTGGTTATCTGCCATTGCAACGGCGTTGAATATCCCGGTTTCCGTTCCCGCCGCCGGTGATTTTGGCGGCGCATTCGGTGCCGCGCGTCTTGGCCTGATGGCCGCCACTGGGGCGGGTGCCGAAATTGCCACCTTGCCCCCGATTGCCCGCGAAATTGACCCGGTTGCCAACCTTTCCACCGCTTTTGATGCCGGGCATGCCCGCTACAGCGCCGCGCAAACTGCCATTCAAAACCTGAACCTGTAAGGATTGACCATGACCGATTTTTTCAAATCCATCGCCCCGATCAAATTTGAAGGCACCGAAACCACCAATGAATTCGCCTTTCGCCATTACGACGCGGATGAGGTGATTTTGGGCAAGCGGATGGAAGACCATCTGCGCTTTGCCGTTGCCTATTGGCATTCCTTCGCTTGGCCCGGTGGCGATCCGTTTGGCGGGCAAACCTTTCAGCGCCCGTGGTTTGGCGAGACGATGGACCTTGCCAAACTAAAAGCTGATGTCGCGTTTGAGATGTTCGATATCCTTGGTGCGCCATTTTATTGCTTTCACGACGCTGATGCGCGGCCCGAAGGCGCAACCTTTGCCGAAAGCCGCCGGAACCTTGAAGAAATCGTTGATTATCTGGGCATCAAGCAAACCAACCACAAAACCCAACTGCTGTGGGGCACCGCCAATCTGTTCAGCCACCGCCGCTGGATGTCGGGCGCTGCCACCAACCCCGATCCCGAAGTTTACGCCTATGCCGCCGCCACGGTGAAATCCTGCATGGATGCCACGATGAAACTGGGCGGGCAGAATTACGTTTTATGGGGCGGGCGTGAGGGGTATGAGACGCTGCTGAACACCGATCTTTCCAAAGAACGCGCCCATGCGGGCCGCTTCTTGCAGTCGGTTATCGAATACAAACACAAGATCGGTTTCAAAGGCGCGATCCTGATCGAGCCTAAACCGCAAGAACCCAGCAAGCACCAGTATGATTACGATGTGGCCACGGTTTACGGGTTCCTGAAGGATTTCGGGCTGGAAAAAGAGGTGCAGGTTAATATCGAACAGGGTCACGCCATTCTGGCCGGGCATTCGTTTGAGCATGAGATTGCCACTGCCTCGGCCTTGGGGATTTTCGGCTCGATCGACATGAACCGCAATGATTACCAATCCGGCTGGGATACCGATCAGTTCCCAAATAACCACGCCGAAAAGGCTGTGGCGTTCTATGAAATTCTGCGTGCGGGCGGCTATACCACCGGCGGCACAAATTTTGACGCCAAAGTGCGGCGTCAATCGCTGGATCCAGAAGATCTGATCCTGGCGCATGTCGGTGGGATGGACACTTGCGCGCGGGCGCTGAAAGCCGCGGCCTATCTTTACGAAGACGGCATTATGGAAGCCGCCCGCAATGCGCGCTATGCCGGATGGGGGCGGGATGGGGCCAAAGCGATGCTGACGCAACCCTTGGAAGTGGTCGCAGCCGCGGTGGAGTCTAGCAATATCAACCCGCAGCCCCGGTCGGGCCGTCAGGAACGGCTGGAAAACTTGTGGAATTATTATGTCTGAGCAATGACTTGAAAAAACGTTGACAGACCTAAGGCCGGGGCCGCTATGACAATCTATCGTAATCTGACAGCCGTGCTTTTGACAGCGGGCCTGCTGTGCATCAGCGGCGTCGTGGTTGCTCAAACCGATACCAGCGGTCAGCGGTCGCAAGGTGCGCTGACCAATTGGTATAAGTTGGTGCTGGAACTGGTGCGTCACACACCCACGTATTCCCCCCCCGTTGCAAGCCGCGCTTTTGCCTATATCGGGGTGGTGGGATACGAAGCAGTTGCGTCGGGCGCGGACGATATGCAGTCTTTGGCCGCGCAATTAAGCGGCCTTGAACCTGTGCCCGCCCGCGATCCAGCGCAAACGTATGACGAAGCGGTGGTTTTAGACGCGGCTTTGGCCACGGCCGCACAGGATTTCTTTTTCAACACCGGACCTACCGGGCAGCGCGCAATGGCGGCGATGGCCAAATCGCAATTGGCCAAGGCTGCGGAAGGGGTTGATGCCGCTGTCGCCGCGCGCAGTCGGACCTACGGCCAACAAATCGCCCAGCATATCATTGCATGGTCAAAAACCGATGGCGGTGCGGTGATCGAAAATATGGGATTTCCGTTTGAATATCCGCTGGTCGAAGTGGATGGCCACTGGAAACCTACCAGTTTGATCCGCCAACAGCAAAAACCACTGCTGCCAAACTGGGGCACTAACCGCAGCTTTGCGCTGCCGGTGGGTGCCGATTGCGGGTTGCCCGAACCAACCGCCTACAGTGAAGATCCGGCATCCGACTATTATAAACAAGCGGTCGAGGTGATGGATATCAAGGCAACCCTGACCGATGAGCAAAAGGAAATCGCGCGGTTCTGGTCGGACGATCCGATGCTGTCTCCAACGCCGCCCGGCCATTGGATCTCGATTGCCCTGCAGATTCTGCAAACGGATGGCGCGGATACCAAAACCAGCGTCGATGTGACGGCGCGCTTGGGGGTTTCGGTTGCTGACGCCTTTATCGCCAATTGGCAAACCAAGTATCAATACAACACCCTGCGCCCGATCACCTATATCCGCAAAGTGATGGACCCGAAATGGGAGGCCCTGCTGATCACCCCGCCGTTCCCGGAATATCCCAGCGGTCACAGCACGCAATCGGGTGCGGCGGCTTCAGTGTTGACCGCGATCTGGGGCGATGGGTTCGCCTTTGAAGATGCCACCCACGAAGCAGATGGCATGGCCCCCCGCCCTTTCCCCAATTTTTGGGCTGCGGCAGATGAGGCGGCCATTTCGCGCCTTTATGGCGGCATCCACTTTCGCCCGGCCATCGAGGATGGTCTGGATCAGGGCCGCTGTGTTGGCGCCTTTGTAAACGCATTAAAAACGCTGGAAAAATGATGATCCGATCTGCCTTAACCGCCGTTTGTCTTTCGCTGTTTCCGGCCGTGATCAATGCCGAAACCTCTGTGCCTGTGCCCAAATTTGTCGACGAAACTGCCAGCGCGGGCATTGCATCGACCTACACCGGCGAATGGGAATACATCGTGGGTGGCGGCGTGGCGACGTTTGATTGTAATGGCGACGGGCGGTCTGAAATCTTGTTGGCCGGCGGATCGTCACCCGCCGCGTTTTATATCAACCAAAGCCCAGTTGGCGGGGCGCTAAAATTCAGCGCGCAAATCAGCGGGTTGGAACTGGACAAAGTGGCAGGCGCCTATCCGTTGGACATCGACAGTGACGGGATCACCGATCTGGTCTTGCTGCGGGTTGGTGAAAATATGGTCATGCGCGGGCTTGGCAATTGCCAGTTTGCTGCCGCCAACGCGGACTGGGGCTTTGACGGCGGCGATGCGTGGTCAACCGCCTTTGCGGCCACGTTTGAGGCGGGCGCAAAATGGCCAACCATCGCCATCGGCAACTATATCAACCGCGCCGAGGAAAGCTTTCCCTGGGGCAGTTGCACCGACAACTGGCTGCACCGCCCCAATGCCGAAGACACGGGTTTCGCGGGCCCGCAGTCTTTGAAACCCAGCCACTGCGCGCTGTCGATGCTGTTCACCGATTGGAATAATTCGGGCACCGCATCGTTGCGGGTGTCGAATGACCGCGAGTATTACAAAGGCGGTGCCGAACAGCTGTGGAACATCGCGCCGGGTGCCGATCCGGTTTTGTATACCGACAAAGAAGGCTGGGCGCGGCTGCGCATCTGGGGCATGGGCATTGGCACGGCGGATCTGAACGTCGATGGCTATCCTGAATATTATCTGACCAGCATGGCGGATAATAAACTGCAGTCCTTGGCCACTGTTACCCCTGATGCGCCCGTAAAGCCTGCCTTTGCCGACATCGCATTTGCCAAAGGTGTGACCGCGCACCGGCCCTATACCGGGGGTGAGTTGAAACCATCCACCGGCTGGCATGCGCAGTTTGAAGACGTAAACAACGATGGATTGACCGATCTGTTTGTCGCCAAAGGCAATGTCTGGGCGATGCCCGATTTTGCCATGAAAGATCCCAACAACCTGTTGCTGCAGACCCTTGAAGGCAAGTTTGAAGAGGCGGGCGATCTGGCGGGGGTGGCGTCGATGCAAACCAGCCGGGGCGCGGCGTTGGCGGATTTCAATCTGGACGGATTGCTGGATCTGGTTGTCGTCAACCGTGGCAATCCTGCGCAAATCTGGCGCAATACCGGCATGGACCGGCCCGCCAATTGGTTGGCCTTCCGCGTCACGCAACCCGGCACAAACCGCGATGCGATTGGCACCTGGGTTGAAATGCGGATCGGCACCACGCTGATGCGACACGAGATTTTCGCAGGCGGCGGTCATGCCAGTGGGCAACTCGGTTGGGTGCATTTTGGGCTGGGCGATGCGACCGGGGCCGAAGCGCGGGTGATCTGGCCTGACAAAACCAGCACAGATTGGCAGGCGGTGCAGGCGGATACCTTCTATGATGCGGCGCGGGATATGCCAATCAAACGATGGGTGCCGGATTGACGTGGCGCTGCACTGCCGCGCACCACTCTTTGGCATAGCGGACCAGATTGGTATCGCACGCCAAGACCGTTGCGGTGTTTTGGGCCAAAGAACCTGCGCTATCCGCTGTGAAAAGCAACGCAGAACCGATGGCTGTTCCGATGTGCGACGCGGCGGCGATTACGGCTTAACCCATCGCGGCGGCCAACATATTCAGATACTGCGGGTGTCGCGCAAACCGGCCTTCAACGATCACTGTCCCATCTGCACCTGTCATCGCCAGACATTCGGCTGTCATCAGCGCCAGATAGAACACCAGAACCACGTTGCGTTTTGGGTCGGTGACGGCAGGTTCGGTGGGTGTCCAACCAAAGCGGTGCCCTTGAAATGGGTCCGTCAAAGGCTGACCTGAGGGCAGCAACAAGAAAGGTTCGTCTAAAACGATCCGGACATCGTTTTCGCTTGGCGCAGCACCCCTGCCCCCGCATCACCTTATAGTCCCGCCCGCCCATAAATCGCGCTGACGGCATGGGCATTCCAAGCGCATTGACGTTGATCAGGCTGTCACGTGCCGGATCAAGGGCCACCGGATTGCCATCAACTGTCATCACCACCACCCAGGTGTCGGTTGAGACAACGCAAAACGATGCGAATTCCACAAATCAGTGTGCAGGATTGATCGTTAGCTCGCACCCGAAAGCAGACCACTTTCGATCGACTCATTTGCTCCATCGCGAAAAGAACGCTTTCCCGACCAATTGCCCCACGCTTTGCACCTCCGAAGGGCATTCCATCAAAGCGGAAATCAGAATTGTCGTTAACCATAACTCCGCCGGTATCAACGCCTGAAATCACGCGTTGCAGAAGGTCAATGTCACGCCCGAAGACCGCGCCATGCAAGGCGAAATCAGGAATGTTGGCGGATGCCAGGACGGCATCAAGATCATTCCAAGGTTCGATGATGACGACAGGCGCAAAGACTTTTTCGTACCGAACCCAAGAAGTCGCAGAGACATTCGTCAAGACCGTCGGCGCGTAAAACGCTCCTTTTCTGCGATGCCCAATAAGTCACGATGCACCATGGGCGATTGCGTCTTCGACCCGGGCCTCTATTCTTCGCGCGGCCGCTTCAGAAATCATCGGCCCCATATCTGTGGCTGGATCGAATGGGTCCCCTACTGTCAGCATGGCTGTTTGTGCCAGAAAGGCATCCTTGAAACTTGCAAAAACAATGTCTTGGCGAAAAATTCGCTGCACACCGATGCAGTTCTGTCCTGCAGCCCAGAAAGCACCTAACCCGCAATCAGGAACTGCACGCGCAAGGTCGGCGTCGTGAATTACGATCACAGGAGCATTTCCGCCCAAGTCCATGGACATCGGCTTGAGCCGGGCAACTTTCGCAATCGCGCGGCCGGTCACATGGCCGCCCGCGAACGACACCATTGCGACCCCTGGTCGGACAACCAAAGCAGCCCTCGCCACGGCATCAATGCCGTCTGGCCGTGCCGCCTCGGCCTTTGCCATCGCAGCAAAGCTGTCATAGCTGCGCTGTGCCGCAATCCCCAGCTCCGCCGCCGATTGCGCCGCCCGTTCGGGGTCAGACGAAAACGCCCCGGCGATCAGATCCCAATGGCCATCCAGCCGCACCGTAATGCGGTGCACGCCACCGATGAAGGCCCCCTTTGTCGCCACACACCATGCCCCGTTTCAGGCGCATGTCGTGATCCTATCATGGAAGGTTTCACCCGTGGCTTTGACCAGCGCCACGGTTGCAACGTCAATGCTGGCCGGCCATGTCCGAAAGCATCGTCAGATGCCGGATATCGACCGGCTTGGCCAAAAGCCGGCCCAGCTGTGAAAACAGCGGCGCGAGGTGCGGCATCGCCAAGTGCGCGTCCAGATCAGCTTGGCTATGCCAGTTTTCATAAAAGACAAAACAGCAGGGATCAGCCGCATCGACATGGAAGTCATAGTTGAGGCAGCCGGGCTCGGCCCGCGTTGGGGCCACCTGTGCCGCAAGCAATCCGTGAAGTTCGTCGCGCGTCTCGGGCTTTGCAGTGACGGTGCCGATGATCGTTACATGCGCCATGACATCACCGCTTCTGACTTAGGGCGACGGCGAGGATGATGATCCCGCCCCGCGCGATCAGTTGCTGGCTGAACTCCAGCCCAAACAGGATCAGGCCGTTGTTGATCAGCCCGATCATCATGGCACCAACAATGGTGCCGATCACAGTGCCCTTGCCGCCGAACAGGCTGGTGCCGCCCAGAACCGCCGCCGCGATGACGGACAACTCGTCACCCTCGCCCAACTGGAAGCGGCCAGATTGCAGGCGTCCGGCGTAAAGCATCCCGGCCAGTGCCGCCGCACAGGACGACAAGACCAGCACCTTCATCTTGATGTTTGCCGTGTCGATGCCGGAATAGCGCGCAGCGGTTGCCCCGCCACCGGTCGCCAGCACCCGGCGACCAACGCCTGCCCGGCGCAGCACGATATGCCCCACCCCGCCCAGTGCCGCGATCCAGAACAACAGCACCGGGATCGGCCCGACCGACCCGCCGCCAAACACCCAGGAATAGCCCGGCGAAAGGATTGGCACCGCAGCAGTGTCGGATATCCACATCGCGACGCCCTTGGCGATGCCCATCATCGCAAGGGTCGTCAGAAACGACGGAATACCGATCCTCGTGGTCAGCCAGCCGTTGAACATGCCGACCGCAAGGCCGGTCGCGATGCCAGCCAGAATGCCTCCCACGGGGCCCGCCACCGCGATGGCCATGGCAACCGTCACCGACGCCAATCCGGCAACGGCCCCCACCGACAGGTCGATCTCGCCCGCCGAGAGAACGAAGGTCATCGCGATGGCCATGACGGCAATCATCGCCGTCTGCCGCACGATGTTCAGCAAGTTGTTGGGGTTCAGGAACCCCTTGTCGTTCAGCGTCAGCGCGAAAATCAGAAATATCGCGATAAAACCGATGTAGATGATGTTCTGCCGCCAGTTGGCAAACAGGGCCCCGCCGGGGGCAGGTATTGGCTTAGCCATGAATGGCCTCCTTTGCGGTCAGGGCTTTTTGGATTTCAATCTGCAGACGCCGTTCGGCGGCTTGCAGGGCATGGTCGGGGTTGGTCTCGTCAGGATCGTCCAGATCGGAGCGGTCCAGCATCTGATGCGCGCGGCCATCGGCCATGACCAGAATACGGTCGCAGGCGGTCAGCAACTCCGAAAGTTCGGATGAGATTACCAGCACCCCTTTGCCCGCCTGTGCAAGGTCGCGCACCAGCCGGATGATTTCGGACTTCGACCCGATGTCAATGCCTGCGGTGGGCTCATCAAGGATCAGAATATCGGGGTCGGTGGCCAGCCATTTGCCGATCACCACCTTTTGCTGGTTGCCGCCCGACAGGGTCGATACGGCATGGTCCCGGCTGGCTGTCTTGACCGATAGGCGCTGGATCATGCTGTCGGTGATCGCCGTCGCGCGGGACGGGTCCACCAGACCGCGTTTCGTGATCCGCCCCAGAACCGCCATGACCATGTTTTCGGCAACGCTGTGGGCGGGGATGATGCCTTGCGTGGCGCGGGCTTCGGGAACCAAGGCCACGCCGTGGGCAATCGCATCGGCGGGGCGGCGGATCTGCACCGGTTTGCCCTTGATGCGTATTTCGCCCGATACCGCAGGCTCGATCCCCGCGATCACCCGCGCCAGCGCCGACCGGCCCGACCCAAGCAACCCCGCAAGCCCCAGCACCTCGCCCCGGTGCAGGGTAAAGCTGACGTTATCGGGCTTGTGCGGCCCGGTCACTCCCTGCAGCTCTAACAAGGCCTCACCCCGCGCAGATATGCCGCGCGCCACATCCGCCAATCCCTTTGATCGTTTTCCGACGATGTGTTCGATCATTGTATCAATGGGCAGGTCCGCCATCGGTGCTGTGATGACATGCCGTCCGTCACGCAGGATCGTGGCGCGGTCGGCGATACGGGCTATTTCGTCCATCCGATGGCTGACATAGATGATCGCCACCCCCTTGGCCGTCAGTTTGCGCAGGAAAACGAACAACCGTTCCACATCTGATACCGCCAGCGCGGTCGAAGGCTCGTCAAGGATCAGCACGCGCGCATCCTGACTGATGGCCTTGGCAATCTCGGTCAGTTGCTTTTGGCCCGCGCCAAGATCGCCGACCAGTGCGCGCGGGTTCACCTCGACCTCCAGCATCCTGAAGATCGCCTCGGCGCGGCGGATCGAGTCTTCGTCGTCGATCAGGCCGCGCGCATCGCGGGCCTCGCGCGTCAGGAACACGTTTTGCGCCACGGTCAGGGTGGGGATCAGCGACATTTCCTGAAAGTTCATAGCCACTCCAGCGGCTCGGGCGGCCTCGGGTGTCGGGGCGGCAAGCCTTTGGCCTGCCACCTCAACCGTGCCTTCATCGGGGATGTGCACGCCGTTCAGCACCTTCAGAATGGTGGATTTTCCGGCCCCGTTGCCGCCCAGCAGGGCATGAACCTCGCCGGGCAGAACCTCCAGATCGACGTTGTCCAGCGCGCATACACCGCCGAAGGATTTGGAAATCCCCACCATGCGGACAGCGGGCGCCGAGGCGGTCATTTCACCGTTTCCCATTTGCCGGACTCCCCAGAGCGCAGCATCGCGTCCGCCACCAGTTCGGTCAATAACCCGTCCTCGAAGTTCGGGCTGGGCTGCTTGCCTGACGCGATGGCGCTGAAGAAATCGAAGCATTCCACGATCTTCGTCTCGGAATACCCGATGCCCAACCCCGGGATCGGCCACAGACCACCACCATAGGGATGCGCCGGACCAGTATAAATCGTGCGGAACCCGCGCGCATCTGCCGGATCATCGGCAAACATCACCTGCAATTCGTCGCGGCGTTCATAGTTGAAGTGGATCGAGCCCTTGGTGCCGTGAATCTCCAGCGTGATGAAGTTGTTGCGGCCCCAGGCGTTGCGTGTGGCCTCAAGGCTGCCGACAGCGCCACCGGCAAAGCGCAGCATCGAGATCACCTCGTCATCCACATCCACCGGGGCGCGTTCGACACCCGCAGATTTCTCGGACGCCCCCAGTTTGTCGACCCCACCCTGCTGGATCGGCCGGGTTTTCACATAGGTATGGGTCATCGCGATCACCTCGGCGATAGGGCCCACCAGATAATGCGCCAGATCGACCACATGCGTGCCGATATCGCCAACTGCGCCGGAGCCTGCAATCTTTTTCTGGAAGCGCCACGACAGCGGGCCATTCTCATCAGCCGACCAGTCCTGCAGATAGGTGCCGCGGAAGTTCAGAATCTTGCCGATACGGCCTTCGTCGATGAATTTCTTGGCCAGCGCCACGGCGGGCGTGCGGCGATAGTTGAAGGCGACCATGTGGATGATGCCGGCGGCCTTTGCCGCCTCGGTCATCGCGCGGGCCTCTTCCACCGTGCGTGCGAGGGGCTTTTCGCAAATGATGTGCTTGCCCGCTTTCGCCGCAGCGATGGCGATTTCGGCATGGACGTTGTTGGGCGTGCAGATATCGACCACGTCGATATCCGGGCGGTTTACCACGGCCCGCCAGTCGCTGCTGGCCTCGTCAAAACCGAACCTGCGACGCGCCTCTTCAGCCATGCCGTCGGTGACATCGACCACGACCTTGCGGTGCGGAATGGCCGGAGCGGGCCAGAAGAACATCGGCATCGACGCATAGGCCATGGCATGCGCCTTGCCCATGAACCCGCCGCCGATCATGGCGACATTCATCACTTTGGTCATTTGTCGTCTCCGGGAAATGGGGAGAGCCTTCGGGCGGGCGGGGAGCAATCTGCCGGACCGAAGGCTCTGGTTTCGCGCGGGGATGGCCCCCGCGCGGCAGGGATCACTGCATCATCGACTTGATGTTATCAGTGGCTTCGGTGGAA
>JANNAT010000047.1:0-21302 GCA_031384605.1 Cypionkella sp. | reverse complement strand
TTACGCTTGATGATGACTGGCGCGGCATTTGATTGCCCAGCCATTCCCACACCCATGTTTCACACCCAAGACCAGACTTACAGGATCAGCGTTTACAGGGGTTTAAGGGATGAAATTTTAGGTATTTCGCAGGGTCACTATGCCGTAAGCCGGGCGCAGGTTTGCAATCCGATCGCGGCGTAATCGGCGCGAAACTGTTGCGTGACCGCGCGCGTCAGGCCTTTTTCAATTTGTAACGGGCGCAATGGCGTCACACATTCCACCATCGCCCCTGACAAGTTGGTGCGCGTCGATAAAAATTCGGCCACGTCCTGGGGCGCAAGATCGCCAATTCCTGTCAGAAACAAATCAAACCGCTGAAAGGCCCGATCAAGGCCAATCAAGCCTGCCTGAGGAAAGCGAGAGCGGATTTGCTTTGTCTGATGCACGGTCAAACATGACGCCAGCGCCCCGCTGAAACGGCAGGGCGTTGCACCCATAAGGGCCAGATATCGGCCCAACTGACGGCTGACATTGGCGGATGGTTTTGAAACCACAAACAGATCACACTGGGCGTTCATGGTCGACAATGCGGTTTTTAATCCCTGCAGACGGCGCAGTTGCTTGCGCAGACCGGTCACAGCGGTGGTTGTGAGATTTTCCAGAACAAGGCCACCCGGGCGTTGCAAGGCCTGAAAAACCACTGCCAAACCCAATTGCGCAACGATGGCCAGTTTGGGGGCAAGAAACGCCAAATCCGCTGGGTCAGTAAGTTGGACCGACAGGGTAAGGTCATGCGGGCTTTCGGCGCTTTGCCTGGTCAAACCCAACGCGCCAAGAACGGCAAACAACTGATCTTCGGTTTTGGCATCCATCGGGCCGTTCGGCTTGATAACGCCAGACCGCAGTTGCTGTTCCGCTTGGTGCAGCGAAATGTCCAAGTGACGCGACAGGGTCGAGGCGGCCAAGATGACCATTTCGGCGGGAAGCTGCTGTACCAGCAAAACGCTTGCTGATGGGGATGCGACGTCTAAAGTCATCTGATCACTCCGGGTTTCAATTTACTGGGGCATTTTGCACTCCATGATGTGACGCGCCCGTAACGCCACCGTCAAACCTGCGTCAATTTCGGTGGTAATTGGCGGCGGCATCACCTTTATCTACATATTTACTGCGCGGCGGCGGATACGATAAAGGCTGCAGCATCCGGCAAGCCAGCGCCAAAGAAATACGCTGATTCGATCGGATCTTCATCTTCTGCGTTCATTATATCAGGTGTCAGGGGGCGGGTGTCAGCGGGCAGGTACCGGGGGCGACAACGGATGAAACCGAACTTGCCGCACAGATGAGCGCCTTGGCTTGCAGTCCCGTCGGGGCGGGTTTGCCGTGGGCTTGGCGCGTGCGTTATGCCAGTAAAACCAAACCGCCGATCAGGCTGCTGGCCTCAGAAGTGCCGCCAAACGCAGTATAATAACCACCACCGACGCCCATATTGCCTTGGCCGGGCAAAAAAACGGCCCCGGCGCATGGCCCGCGTCATAGCCAAAGGTGCCGGGCAAATCGGTTGTCACCAGATCAAGCGGTGAAAACGCATAGTCTCGCGCGCTGCCCACTGAATAATCATGCATCGCGCGCAGCGGGTCGCGTTGATCCAGCCTCGTTTGATGGCGGTTATAGATTTCGCAATCATCCCATGGGCAACAATCGTCAACCCGTCGCCATAATTTGAATAGTCAGACCGAAACCCTTCTGCCGTCACGGCCCCAACTGCGATGATGCCATTATCATTCGCCGCCAAGCACGCGGGATAAATCAATTGGCTTTCGGCATCGACTCCGGCGGTACAAACCAGTGGGATTTGGCGAGAAATTGCCAAGACAAGCTGTTTCAAAATGCTCCAAGGCCAGTCTGGCAAATGACCGGCCTGTGCGGCTGTGGCGTCGGGGTCGATTGCGGGCGCAGCCCCCAGACCCGCGCAAAGACCCGCCGCTTGGCGACCCCGCCATGTTTACAGAAGCGGCATTGCAGCATTTGCATCATTGACCTTTTGGCGGCGCAGTTGCACCTCATCCGCCCAAACCTCGCTGCCATCGACCGCCGATAGCAGCAAAATCGTCAGCCGCAGGATGGCCGGATCCGCAAAAACCCTGACCTGCACGGTCAGATATATCTGTTTGGGCAGCCGCGCATAGCCGCCAAAGATCAGATCGCCAAACGGCTTTGGGGCCAGATCGAAAATACTTAAATCGCCGTTGTCTTGAGATGCTGCCAAAAGCGCGCGTTGCACGAGGGCTTGCAAAATTGCCTCAGCCGGATCGCCGCCCAGTATAACCGGGGGCAATAAGGCAACTTGGCAGGCTTGCGGCCCATCGGAGCCATGTTCGATTAAAGACGGGCCAAAGTGCCCTTGTGCCTAACCTTGTGTCATAGGGCGGGGAACGGTCTCGCTGCCTGCCTTGTGATCAGCAGACTGGGCTTTCGGGGCCAAATCATGGGTAAATCCCGGCTCTTCAATCCGGCGATACCAGGATTGCCGTTCCAAGGTCAGCCAATCTTCAAAATCTAGGTCGCGAACGTCGATTGCTTCAAGAAAGTTCTCGGTCTGCCCGACACCGCCTTTGGGCGTAGCGGGTTTTAACGCCTCTGGCGCGTCAATGGCCAACGAAGCCAGATTAAGCGACACCGCAACCTGCTCTGATCGGGCCATGGCACGCGCACTTACAATATTTAAGGTGCAATTCCGCTGTAATAGTTACGTAACAAGACGCTTTGGTAAAGCGCCATGAATGATGGCAATAGACTTGTCCGGCTGTGCTGTGGTTTGAAAACTGGAATTAAGCATCTAAACCTTGCGCCCCATTGAACTGGCTTAGTAAACCAAAGCGATGTCAGGGTTGCGTCAAACCGCCGTCAAAATCCGATCTCGTCACCCATAAATTTACAGAATTTCAACGTTCCCGGAGGGCTTCGTTGCTTTTGTAAAGTGGCTTGGTCAGATAGGTCAGTATCGTTTTACCGCCCGTTTGCAATTCGACCTCGGCCTGCATACCGGGGCGAATTTTCAGGTTTTGCTGCCTGTCATTCAGCTGGGTGCGGTCAACCCGCAACGTCACCTTATAATGGGGATCGCCATCAGGGTTGCGCGACCGCTCATCTTTGAACGTATCGGCAGAAATAAAAGTGACTTTGGCCTTAAGAGAGCCGTAAATCGTGTAATCATAGGCTGACAGTTTGATCGTGGCATCCTGACCTTGTTTCACCGAGGCGATATCGCGCGGTTTGACCTTGGCTTCGATAAAAAGCTCTTCGTCCAACGGAATGATCTGCAAAATCTCTTCGCCAGACCGCACCACGCCGCCGATGGTGGTGACGGATAACTTGTTCACCACACCCCGCATTGGCGCAACCAGAATGGTGCGCGACAGTTGATCCTGCGCCAGCGTCAGTTTCTGGCGCAGGCCCGCCAATTCTGCCTGGGTTTTGGAATAGTCGTTGGCGCGTTCCAATTGCGTGGTTGTCACCGCCTCGGACAAACGGTTTTGCGCGTCACTGTTGGCTTTGCGCGCACGGGTCACTTCGATCAGCGGCGCTATTTCGCGTTTATACATCTTTTCCAGCAGGTCCAACTCGGCGTTGGCCTGCTCTAACACCGCCTTCGCACCTTCAACCCGCGCCTGATATTCGCTTTGCCGCGCGGTCAACAACGCCTTTTCCGACGCAACAATCTCTGGCACCCGTGACGCCAAGCTTTGCGGCACATCAAAACCCGGCTCACCCGCAATCTCGGCCTCCAGGCGGAAACGTCGAATTTCCAAGGCCGCAATTTCATCGGATAATTCATCGACGGCAGATTGGTATTGCGTGCCGTATAGACGCGCCAATGTTTGGCCGGGTTCAACCACATCGCCTTCGGCAACGTTCAATTCGGCCAGAATGCCGCCTTCAAAATTCTGGATAATCTGGGGGCGCGACGACGATACCACCTCGCCGGGCGCGCGGACAATCTCGTCAACCCATGCGAAGGCGGCCCAGACCACAAATACCACGGCCGCCAAAACGATCATCCAGATCGTTCGGCTGGGGCCGCGCATTTTTTCGGCAAAATCATCATTGAATGTGGCAAGACTCATGCGTTTGCTCCGCCACCAATGGCCGTGGCACGAATGGCACTGATCTTTATACCGCCCGGCGACGGCGCGGGGTCGGCTGGTTTTGCCGTGGCTGGCACACCATTCAGATGGGCCAACACGGCGTCGCGCGGGCCATCAACCACCAGTCGGCCGTTTTGCAAAATGATTGTGCGGGCGGTCAGTTGCAGGATCGGGATGCGGTGGGTGGCAATAATCGCGGTGCGTCCGTCAAGCCAGCCTTTTAACCGGCTGACCAGTGTGGTTTCCAAGGTTTGATCCAGCGCTGCGGTCGGTTCATCCAACACCGCAATCACCGGGTCTTGCAACCAAAGGCGCGCCCAGCCGATGCTTTGACGTTGGCCCACCGAAAGGCCTTCGCCCATTTCCTTGATCTCAAGATCAAGACCGCGCGGATGGCCCCGCACAAACGGCCCTAATCCAGCGAAATCCAGCGCTGCAAACAGGCGCTCATCATCGCGTTCCAGCTGCGACATATTCAGATTATCCCGCAAAGACCCCGCAAACAGCCGCACCTCTTGGCTAAGATATCCGATGCCCCGGCGCAAATCGCGCGGGTGAACCTGCCCCATATCGACGCCGTCGATCAGAATGCGGCCTGCCGATGGATCGTATAGCCCGGCCAGAATGCGCAACAGAGTCGATTTGCCAGATCCGTTGGTGCCCAACACGGCAATGTGCTGCCCCGGCGGGATCGACAGCGCCTGAATTTCCACCGTCGCCGCTGATTGCAGGTCATAACGGAATTCGACATTGCGCAATTCATAGCCGCCCGTCAGCCGATCCCGCCGCAAATACTGACGACCCTCCTCTTCCGACTGTTTGGCGTTTGCGATGGCCTCCAGCCCGTCCAGAGCCGCTTTTACATTCGTCCATTTTGACATGGTTGACGACAAAGCCGCCAGTGGCCCCAAAGTGCGCCCGGTTAGAATACCAATGGCAATGATCGTGCCGACGGTGAATTGACCCGCAAACACCAGATAGGCCCCGCACACCACCGCCAGAATATACGTCGCCTGTTGCACCGATTGCGCCCAATAGCCCAGCATCGACGTCAGATGCCGCTGTTCGGATGATTTCACCGCTGAAAGGGTAGAAAGTTCCGCCCAAATGCGTTTGATACGGTCTTCGCCGCGTTGGGTGGTCACTGTTTCCGACTCAAATATCGCTTCATACAGCAGGCGCGCGGCGCGGGTGCTGGCGCCTTGGGTAGCGGCCGTCAGCGCCACCATGCGTTTTTGAAACAAAAATCCGGGCGCCACCATCAAGACGCCACCCGCGATCAGAACCCAAACCAGATTGCCGCCGATAGAGGCAACCAAGGCCAGAAAGATCAGGATAAACGGCAGATCGGCCAAAGTGCCAATTGTGGTGGCAGTAAAGAATTCGCGCACCGATCCAAATTCGCGCATCGCACTGAACAACCCACTTGGGCTGTGTTGGCCGGGGCCGTGTTTCATGCCCAGCAGCTTTGCCATTAATCGAGCCTGCACGGCCAGCTCGATACGTTTTCCGGTCACATCCATCAGCCCCGATCGCGCCAGTTTCAGCATAGCTTCCATCAATATGGCCAGCAATGCACCGGTGGCCAGAACCCACAACGTTGGTTCACTTTGATACGGGATGACGCGGTCATAAACCTGCATCGAAAACAGCGATACCGACACTGCCAGAATATTGGCCACCAGCGACCCTGCCGCTACTTCACCCAACTGCCGTTTATAGCGCGAAAATTCTCCCCAGAACCAATGACGTTTCTTGGTCGTCGCGACATGGCGCGATTCCAGATCATGCAGAGTGGTTTTGGCGCGCAAAATCCGGCCCGCATAAACCTGAGCGAAATCATCCGCCGACACCTCGGCGCGCATGTCTTGGCATGTGGTGTCATAGACCTGCAAAGTTGCCCCGGATTGACCCAAAACCAAAACGATCTGGCCCGACGACATTTCCGCCAAAGCGGGCCAGAGCGCGGGACCAGTCGTTGGCACGGCATCAATACGCGCGGTCATGCCCAGTGCGCACAGGGCTTTGCAGATATCATCCAGACCCGCATCTGCCGTGGTGGTGGTGATCTGCAATTGCTCCAGCACGTCGGTGACGGCGATTTCACTGCCCAGAAGGCCAGCATAGACGGCCGACACTTGGGCGCGGCTTTGGGCGCGGCTGGACTGTCGGACCAGCGGGGCCGCGGCAACAACCGCAGGTCGCGCCGCAATTGGCGCGGCAGAGGGCACCAAACCGGCATTGATATCAAAGGCGACAACCCGGTCGTTCACAACCTTGCCCCGTCGATCAGCAGCCCGCGATCCCGGGCAATTTCAAGTTCCAGCAAGGCGATATCATAGCGCAGCGATACTTGGTCCCGGTTCAGCCGCGCATAGGCATCATATTGGCCAACCAGTTCCAGCAAACTGCGCCGCCCAACCTGATATTGCTCGGTAAACAAGGCCAGATTGCCCTCGGTTTGGCGCAACACCTCGGCGCCTTGGGCTTGGCGCGATGACAGGGTTGCGATCTGACGTTCCAAAGCAACACGGCGGCGATTGGCGGCCTCGGTGGCTTCGGCAGTTTGGCGGTCAACCACATCTGCTGTTGCATCAAGCGCCTGAAGGGCCGCGCCAGAGCCCGGATTCAACAGCCCCGCGCCCGTCATCCGCAAACCCGGTGCCATCCCGCTGGACCCAACATTTGCTGATGCTGAAAGCCCCGGCATCATGCCAGATCGTTCAAGCCGGGCTTGCGCCAGGCTGCGTGATCCTTCACCGCGCACCAAAAGCACGGATAGCGGCTCGGACGGGATTGAGATGGCCGTCAACGCATCAAGGCCACTTACCCCAGCCATCGGTCGCCCAGTAATTGCCTGCAGTTCCGCCATCGACGCGGCTTGGGCATCCTGATCGGCGGCCATTGTTGCCTGCATTTCGGCATGACTTTGGGCGATAACACGCTGTTCAGACCGATCAGAAATACCGCCGTCAACGCGTTGTCCCATAACAGTCTCGAACTTCGCCAAACGTGCGGCGGCTGTGCTGGAAATTGCCAACTGCGCGCGGGCGCGTTCGGCGCTGATATAGTATGTCAGGGCTTCAAAAACGCGCTGATTCATCGCAGCCGACAACCCCACCGCAGCAACTTCGACGTCGGCAATCGCAAAGTCGCGCTCTGCCTTGCGTCGGCCCTGATCAAACAGCGCGGTTTCCAACAGCAAACTGGCGGCGAGTCCTGACAGAGATGTCAAATTCACCGATTGACCAATTTGTGGTAGCCAATTCTTGGCCCGCGCCTCGGCCTTTAGACGTGCCACGCGCAATTCTGCCGCCGCCGCACCAGAGCTGTTGGTGACCACGGCATCGGCCACTTGGGCATAAGGGCCTGTCGCGGACAGCACACTGCGGCGGGCCTGAAGATCAGCAATCAATGCTGATTGCGCATCAGATCGCGGGGCCAACGACCCCGCCACCGTAGTCGGTGATTGGTCTGACGGCGCGCTAAAGCGGGATGGCACATCCGCGCCACCCACACAGCCCCCTAAAAAGATACATGCCCCAAGCGCAGTGCCAAGGCAAACTCCCCCGGCACCGGACTCGTTTTTGCGGCCTAAGGGCATTGCCCTTCCCCCTGATCAGATCACAGAGCTGATCGACGTGTGAATATCATCGTCCACCAGAACACTTGCACCGGTTCCAAGCGTGTAAAGCTTGTAATGTTCACCATTGATGTCTTTGATCGTGCCCGTAGCGACACCGCCAATCAAGGAAACCGTGTCATCCGCCCCGCCTTTGATGATCAGGCTGTGATCCGGCCCTGTGATCGCCTTTAGCTGGGCTTCGGTGATGCTAAGCTGGGCTTGGGGTGCCACAGTCAGGTCAATCGCAGACAGATCAAAGTTGGCCAAACCGGCGCGGCCTAGATCAACCACCGGCGCGTTGGTGTTATTCACGATCAGCAGGGTGCTGGATTCGTTATGCGCCGCGTCTTGGGTGTTCACGACCAGATAGCTGCCATCCGGCACGCCGCGACCAAAGGCAAATTCGGTTTCCCCCGCCGCAGAGCTGTGGCTTTCGCTAACGGTCGCCGTGGTGCCATTGGCCTTCACCTCGTGGAACGCATAGCTGTCGGTGGTTTCTTCGGTATAAATCCCCCGCAATGTGCCCTGCGTGGACTTGTTCACGCCCGTCACTTCGGGGGCGCCTGGGGCAACGGTATCAATCGCGAAGCTGTCGGTCAGGGTGGCGACGTTTCCGGCCCGGTCGGTGGCCTGCACGGTGACCGAATTGTTCGACGTGCCGCGCGGAATGTCCGTCGACGCAAAGGTTGCCGACCAAAGCCCGTCTGCGCCTGTGGTGGTGCTGACAACCGCACCGCTGGCCAATGTGACGACAATTTTGCAGTTCGGCTCTGACGTGCCGGTAAAGGTGATGCCGCGCGATGCTTCTTCTGCGTTGATGAACCCATCCCCCGAAATCGTGCCGCCGGTGCGGGCAAAGTTGCGAACGATGGTATCGACTGCGACTTGTTCGGTCAGGGATGAGGTATTGCCAACCCGATCGGTTGCCACTGCCGTCATCGTGACATTGTTTTCACCTGCCGGAATGTCTCCTGCCGGAATGGTCAGCGACCAGTTGCCATTCGCATCAACTGTGGCGGCGCGCGATGTCCCGCTGCCAAACTTGACCTGCACGGATGATCCGGGTTCAACACTGCCCGTTACAGTCAGCCCCGCGCGGGCCTCAACAGCGTTTACGATAGTATCAGAGCCTGTCGAAAGACTGGTACGCGAAAACGGGACAACTTCGGTGTCAACGTTGACGGTATGATTTGCCAAGGCCACGTTGCCCGCGGCATCGGTCGCGCGCACGGATACTGTTGACGCATAAGTGCCTGCGCGCACCTCGCTGCTGGCGAAGTTTGCCGTCCATGCGCCGTTCTGGCCTGACGTAACAGTTCGGGTTACGCCTTGGAAGGTGACAGCCACCGACGCTCCCGGCTCTGCCGTGCCGGTTAGGGCAATGCCACGGGCGGCTTCGGTACCGGATATGATGTTGTCGCCGCCGACTTGGCCTGAATTGATGGCCACACTCGTTTCCGTATCAACTTTGATGCTGCGGGTGTCTGTGGCGGTGTTGCCAAAGCTGTCTGTCGCGGTAACCGTTGCGGTTGACGCATAGGTGCCCGTTGGAATTGCACTGGCGGGAAAGGTGACAGACCACACGCCGGTGCTGCCAACGTTTGCGGCCAACGTCATGCCGTTCCACGCCACATTTACCGTTGATCCCGCCTGCGCCGTTCCCGTCAGAACCACGCCGCCCGAGGCTTCGGTTGTATTGACGATGCCATCGGTCGCCACCACGCCGGTAAAGCCAACGCTGGTGATGGTATCAACCTGAAAGCTGTGCGTCGCGGTTGACGCATTGCCCGCCGCATCGGTGGTTTTCGCCGTCAAAGTCGCGGTGTATTCGCCGCCCGGCAGGGTTCCCGTGGCATAGGTCACCGACCATTTGCCGTCTGAACCCACTGTTGCGGTTTGTTTAACACCTTGCAGCGTGATTTCCATCGACGCGCCTGCCGTTGACGTGCCCGTTACCACCAAACCCGACTGGCTTTCGCTAAAATTCACTTTGTTGTCGGCAGTTACGGAATCAAAGGTGATCGGATGCGAAACCGTATCTACCACCAGTATTTCATTCACCACTGTTGCGTTGCCAAGGATGTCTTTCGACGTGATCTTGACCGGAATTTCGTATTCACCCCCCGCGATTTGCGATTGGCTAAAGGTTACCGACCATGTCCCGTTCGCGGCCACAGTGGTGGATTGGCTAAAGGTTCCGACCTGCACCAGAATGCCGGCCCCAGCCTCGCCCTTACCATCAATACTGACGCCATTTTGGTATTCTTTCAGGTTTTCAACATCGCCAACGCTTTTGGTGCCATGAACAATGCTGATTGGTGGGGGCGTCAGATCAAGCACAAAGTTTGGCCCGCCCAGCGTTGTTGTGGTGTTATCTTTGACATTGGTAAACACCGCCGAAGCCGTATAATTCCCATCCGCAGGAAGCTGCGATTGCGGAAAGGCAACCGTCCACTTGCCATCGGTGCCAATGACTGTTTCCTGGGTCTTGCCACCGATTGTGACAACCACTTTGTCGCCCGCCTCGCCCGTGCCGGATACTGGCAAAACGGGCGCAACCGTGTTGGTGGTTACCGTGGTTGTGGTCTGCGGGTTTACGGACGGCGCGGCCCGGCCATCACCACCGCTGCCCAAACCACCGCCCACCAGAACGG
Source organism: Cypionkella sp. (assembly GCA_031384605.1). Taxonomy (GTDB): domain Bacteria; phylum Pseudomonadota; class Alphaproteobacteria; order Rhodobacterales; family Rhodobacteraceae; genus JANNAT01. Next base: position 10,893 of record JANNAT010000047.1, on the reverse strand, counting down.
CACCACCGGCAACAGCCGCCGCAGTGCCTATTCCACCGAAACCGCCCAACAGACCCGGAATAAACGGGGCCATCCCCGCAGGTTCGTTTGATGCGACAACCATTGGGTTAATGCCGTCAGCTTCGGTATAGCGCAGATCGTCCAGCGGGCTCCACTTGTCCCAGCCCTGCACGGTGCCGTAATCGGCAAACAACACGCCATCAGCGCCTTCGTTCACCAACACTTCGACGATCTGACCATCAGACGACAGATACAAGTGGTTCACGTCGCCCGCGGCTTCGTTGAAGTAGTTGCTAAGAACCACGCTGCGGCCATCAACCAGCTTGATCACCAGATCCTGGCCCGATTGTTCATAGGCCACGATGCTGGACTGCGACAGGTTCAGCGAAACACTGTCGCCCGACCCCACCTGAATGAAATTGCCCTGCGCATCACCGGCCACTGCGCCATGCTGCGTTCCGCCCGCAAAATTGCGAACAGCGAAATTAATCGCTGAAACCATCTTTACTACTCCGCCTCAAAACCGAACTTTAGCGCCCGGCGTGTTATGAGCCCCTCTGACGGGGACTACTTGAGGCAATGAATACAAAGCTATGGATGGAAATTCTAGTCGTTTCCGTGGACTTGAACACTTTTTGTCCAATTTCCCCCGTAGTTTCGCCATTTTTGCGGTTTTTCCGCTACATCTGGATTCTTTTATATCGCACTGCTTTTAGGTCGCGGCCAGCTTCTTCACCTACTGGTTGTATCTCAATTGCGATAAAGCACGCGATTAGCGCCGAAAATTCTGCTCTAAAGCCAGCCGCGCCAGCGAAACACCGCCCATGTCAGGGCTGCAGATCCGAACATCAGGCCAAGCGCCATTGGATATCCCCATGGCTGCGCCAGTTCCGGCATGTGCACAAAGTTCATCCCGTAAACACTGGCAATCAATGTCGGTGGCAAAAAGAAAACCGCGACGACAGAGACAATGCGCACCGTCGAGTTTTGCGAAAGATTGATGGTGCCCAACGTTGCATCGGACGCCAATGCCAAGCGTGACGCCAGAAAATCTGCGTGAACCTCTAACGCGTCGATATCCCTGACCTGTCCTTTAAGAACCAAACCCAAACCTTCTGCATTCAGACGATGATTTAGCAGCTGATCCACATAGTTAAGCGCGCGCCCCAAAGTCAGCAGTGCCAGCCGCACCCGGCTAAGGCGTTCGCCTTCGCTGCCCAATCTGGCCAAGGCGGTCTGCAAATCCTTTGGCCGGTGCCCGCGGGGCCCCGGATTATAGATCGACCGGGCCACGTCATCCAATCCACGCCCTGCAGTTTCAAGATGATCGGCCAGACGGCCTATGACTTCTTCGATCAGGCCCAGAAAGATGCGGTCCGGGGTGGCGCAGCCAAGGCTGCTTTTATCCGCCCGGGGTGGATAGGTTTCAAACGCCCGTGGTGCGTGATGGCGCACGGTTATGATGCTGTCTTTGCGCAAGATAAAGCAAACCGGGCCCATGATCTGGCCATCCGCTTTGTCTTGCAACTGCACGTCATGGCCGGGCAGGACAACTGTCAGATAGTCGGCGTCGCCTTCGTGATAAAGGCGGTTTGAAACCTCGATCTCTTCCATTTCAGCCAAGCTGGGAACGTCCACACCCAAGGCACGAACGGCGGCTTCTTGCGCTGGCGTCGGGCGCAGGATGTCAATCCAGGCAGCTTTAGAAATATCGGCGGTTGGGGCCAACACCTCTAGTCTTCCATTTGCGTAGATATAGGCATTCAACATGCGGTCGCCTGACATTTTTGCGGTTACATCGTGCGTAAACTGATTGCCGGCGCACGCCAAGTGGCAGATTTCCGCAGGACTTTTTTTGAGGGGATTGGCGTTTGTCGATCGGGTGCTATCGTTCTTGTGTTATTAACAGGTGCAAAAATGCTGACACGACGCCAGTTCCATGCCCGTTTGATTGCCAGTATGGCGGCTGCGGTGGTGCCCCTTCAATTGCGGGCGACGGTCGCCAACACCACTGATCTTTGGCTGAACAGACTCACCTTCGGGGCCACACCAGACACCCGGGCGACGTTTGGCGATCCGCTGGCCTGGCTGGAAACCCAATTGGCGATGCCCGTGACAGATGCCGGTCTTGATGCCCGTCTGGCTGCCGCGCGGCTGCGCATTTCCTACGACGCCGGATCAGATGAAAACAGCCGGAATTGGCAGGCTTTGGATGAATTGCGGCCTCTTGGCACCCTAAACAATGACCCTGCGGATCAGTTGTATTGCATCGACTGGGAACAGGGGATGGACTATTCCGAACGCACCCGGCCAGCCGTCGAAGTGGTTGCGGCATCCATGATCCGGGCCGTTCACGCGCCTGCGCAGTTGCGCGAAGTGCTGACGCAGTTCTGGCATGATCATTTCAGTGTGAATTCGCAAAAAGACGAATACACGGCGGTTTTTTTCCCCAGCCATGACGCAATCATGCGCGCACACGCCTTGGGCAATTTCCGTGACTTGCTGGGCGACGTGGCCCAGTCCCCTGCGATGCTGTATTATCTTAATAACGCCGACAGCCGCGCATCGCCCGCCAATGAAAACTGGGCGCGAGAGTTGTTGGAACTGCATACGCTTGGGGCGGGCAACTATCTGAACGACCTTTATGATGACTGGAAATCTGTGCCGGGCGCTGCGGAAGGCCTGGCGCAGGGCTATCTTGATCTGGACGTCTACGAAGTGGCCCGCGCCTTTACCGGCTGGTCGGTGGGCGATGGACGCTATCTGACAGACAGTGAAAGCGCCCCCAAAACCGGACGGTTCCATTACATAGAGGCATGGCACGACCCCTACCAAAAGCGGGTTCTGGGGGTCGAATTTTTGCCCAACCGTGCGCCAATGGAAGATGGTGATCAGGTGATGGATATTTTGGCGGCCCACCCCGGCACGGCCCGGTTCATCACAACCAAACTGATCCGCCGCTTGCTGACCGACACGCCAGACCCCGCGATGGTTGATCAGATCGCTGCAGTGTTTTTGGCCGCCAAAGACGATCCTGACCAAATTGCCCAAGTTATCCGGGCAATTGTGGCGCACCCCAGCTTTGCTGCAACGCCGCCGTCAAAACTGCGTCGGCCCTTTGAATTTATGGTGGCAATGTATCGTGCGACCGGTGCCGAAGTTTTCAGCCCAGAGATAAGCTTTCAGTGGCAATTGGCGCGCGCGGGCTGGAAACAACACGAATATGGCCCCCCTACCGGCCACCCCGACACGGCAGATAAGTGGACCGGGGCCAGCAGCCTGAACCGGTTGGTCGACTATGCATTTTATGGCCATGATGATTGGTTTGGCGTGGCCAAAGCCGATCTTAGCAACGTTGCCGATGACACCGAAACAGTGGATCAGCTGGTGAACCGATGGGCCGGGCGATTGGGCGCGGCCCCAGATAATCTGGCGGTTGCAATGGGCGTCGACCCTACCGTTCTGGCAGCATCGCTGTCTGACGAGGAACGCTGGGGGATAGCAGCTGGCGCTATCGCCTTTACCGCCATTTCCCCTGATTTTCTGTTAAGGTAGGTGTAGTATGGCGCGTGACCCCATTCTGGTTGTCGTATTTTTGCGCGGTGGGGCCGATGGCCTTGGCCTTGTCTGCCCCAGTTCGGATGAAAATCTGATCGCCGCGCGCCCCGAAGAGCTGCGGGTGACGCGCACGGGCGATCAGGCGGGCCGGGTCATCAAGCAAGACATTGCCGATATCGACTTTCGGTTTCACGCCGCGATGGGCGATTTTGCCGATCTCTATGATGCGGGCGATCTTTCGCTGATCCATGCCTCGGGCCTGACCGAAGCGACGCGCAGCCATTTTGATGCCGAAGCCCGGATCGAACGCGGTGTTTTTGGTGCCAGCAAAGTTCCAGGTGATCCAACGGGGTGGATCGGGCGGTGGTTGGCCGCGGCAAACCCCGATGGGCCGATGCCAGCCTTGGCCGTTGGCACATCACAACCTGCCAGTTTTCTGGGGGCTACCCCGGCGGTATCCGAAGCCTTGGGTGATCTTATGGTTGGGGCTGGGCATTGGCTGGCCCCGGCGCTGCGCGCGCGGCTGGCAGCGGGGTTTGGCGATCACGGGCCTTTGGCCGCACCGATTGCCGGGTTGTTGCAACTGTCTGAAATGATCGGGCAACGCCTGTGGTCCGAGGCCGACAACGCCATTGCGACCTATGCGCCCAGCGTGCCCTACCCCGAAAACCCGATCACGCCCTCGCTGATGACCGTCGCCCAGACAATCAAGCAGGATATGGGCCTGCGGGTCGCCACGGTTGATGTGGGGGGATGGGATACGCATGTGGCCCAAAAAGGCCAGTTTTCCGAACATGCGCGATGGCTTGCATCGTCCGTCATGGCGTTCTGGAAAGATTTGGGGCCCTTGCAACAAGACGTTTCTGTGGTGGTGATGTCAGAATTTGGCCGCCGTCTGCGGTCAAATTCGGCAGGCGGAACTGATCACGGGCGCGGCAATGTGATGATGGTGCTGGGGCCCCAAGCCAAAGGCGGGCGGATGGTTGGCCGTTGGCCGGGTCTTTCGAACGACGTGCTGGAAGAGGGGGCCGATCTGGCCGTGGTCACCGATTACCGCACGGTGCTGGCAGAGTTGCTTACCAATCACATGAAACTTGCCGATCCCGCCTTGGTGTTCCCCGGATTTGATGCCCAGCCTGTTGGCTTGTGGGGCTGAACGCCGACCGTATTAACCGATCCTAAAGTTGGCGACATGATCCGGCATTTCAACGCCTTCGATCAGTCTTGGATCGGGAATTATCGCGCCGGGCTGCAAAGAAAACGGCACTAATCCGGCCCAAATCGGCAAGTCATAATCCGCTGCATCATCTTCGGGCGGGCCAGAGCGAACCTTTGCTGACACTTCGTTCAGCTTTAGCCCTAAGATGGTTGTCGCCTTTACCTCTTGGTCGGTCATCGCCCTCAACAAGGCCGTGCGACCTGGGAACAGCCCTTCAACAAACCGGTTCAGCTTTTTGCGCTTTTCAGCCGGATCAGTGACGATAAACGCCTCACCAAAGGCCATCACAGAGCGGTAATTGCACGAATGGTTAAATGCCGAGCGCGCCATCACCATGGCATCCAAAAGCATCACCGACACGCAAACCTGATGCGCCGCACTTTTGCGCAACATCCGGCTGGCGGATGACCCGTGCCAATAAATCGTGTCGCCCTCGCGCCATTGCTGCGTCGGCGTGGCATAGGGCGCGCCGTCAATCACATAGGCCACGGTGCAGTTTGGCTGGGCGTCCAGAATGGCGTGAACGGCTTCTTCATCGTAATGCGCGCGTTTGTGCATCCGCTTGGCGCGCGTGCGGTCGGTGGCAGCTATATTGGTCATGTTTATCCTACCCAGACCGCAATTCAGCGGTAAATTCGCGCAGCAGCGCCACCCGACGCGGACGAAAAAACGCATCCGCCGGGGTGACTTTGCCAATCTGATGCAAATGAAACCGGCGGAACCCCTGACGCAAGGTGCAAAATGCCAACACCATCAGGCTGCGGTCCAAAAACACCACCCCAAGCGGCCAAATGCGGCGGTTCGTTGTTTCGCCCGATTTGTCTGTATAGGTGATGTCCAGCATCCTTTCGTCCCAACACGCCTGGCGCACCACCGCCAGACTGGCAGGGGCAGGCGGGCGCTTGTAAAAGCGGTAAGTTCGGCTGACCGCATGAATGGCTTGGCGTTGCAACCGCTCTGGCAGGGTGGCCGTGATCTTTGCCAGTGCCGATTGCGCCGCGCGCGCAAGGTCAGCGTCACCTGCCATGCCCACTTCGGCCAGCCCAAGAACCAGCGCCTCAATCTCTAGCTGCGTAAACATCTGCGGCGGTAAGGCGGGGTCTTCGGTTAAAGTATAGCCAACCCCCGCAGCACCGTCGATTAACGCACCACCCGCTCGAAGCGTTTCTATATCACGGTAAATCGTGCGGTCTGACACTTCGGTTTCTTCCGCCAACCGCGCCGCCGTCACCGGCTTCGGCAACATGCGCAGGGCGGTCAAAAGACGAAAAAGGCGGTCGGGTCTGGCCATGATATCCTGACGGAAACTGACAGTAATGAATGTGTATAGTGAATGCATCAACACTTCAAAGGAGAACCCGATGCTAACACTTTTTCACGCCCCGAATTCGCGGTCGTCGCGCATTGTTACCTTAATCGACGAAATGGGGATCAAGGACAAGGTTCAGATCGTCCCGGTAGGAATTGTCCGGCAAGATGGCTCTGGCGCGGCCGATCCGCTTAATCCGCATCCAGACGCCAAAGCCCCGGCACTGATGCATGATGGAACGCTGATCACTGAAAGTGGCGCGGTCATTTTGTATCTGACGGATTTGTTTCCCGACAGTGGCATGGCCCCCAAGCCAAGCGATCCAAAGCGCGGCGAGTATCTGACGTGGCTGTTCTATTATGGCGGTGTGGTCGAACCGGTGCTGCTGTGCGAAGCGATGGGCATTAAGCACCCCGCGCTGGCCCGAACCTTCCGCGACCATGCGGAAATTGCCACGCGCCTGCACAAAGCACTGACAAAGGGGCCGTGGTTGTTGGGCGATACCTATTCTGCCGCTGATCTGCTGATGCATTCGCCCTACGCATGGTTCAAAGACGCCACGCCCGACGATTCACTGATCCGCGATTGGGTGGCGCGCTGCATGGCCGGTCCCGCCCGCGCGCGAACGGGCGCAAGTGATAGTGTGTTGATGGCGATGAAAGCCGCCTGATCGTCCGATAGGCCTGTGGTTTGGCCGTGTCGGGAACGATGCGGTCAAACAATTCTACAGCCGTCGATAAATGGACAACTATGTCGTTACCGCGCGCAGCCGCGACATTTGCACGGCCAAAATGCCAGCCGCTGCAATGGCCACCCCGATCATATCCAATGGCACAATCTTTTCGCCCAGCAAGCTTGCGGCGATGATAAGGCCGAAAAACGGGTTTAGAAAATGAAAGGTCGAGGCTTTGACCGCCCCCACCCGCGCGACAAGGGTGAACCAAAGAATGGTCGCCGCCAGTCCGGGAATAAGCAGTTGATAGGTGAACGCCACCAGCAATCTTAGACTGGGATCAACGGTCACCGTCTCTGTAAACGCTGCGATCACGCCCAGAGTGATCGACCCCACCAACATCTGCAGCCCGACAATCATCAACAGATTGCCACCAGATGAAACCGACCGAACCGTAAGCGTGGCAACGGCCAAGCCTGATGCCCCCACCACACATAAGCCAATCGCCACCGGATCCGCCCCACCAGACACCCGCCCGCCCATGATTAACGCCACACCGGCGAACCCGGCGCACAGGCCCAACAACCCCAGCGGCCCCACCTTTTCGCCCTGCCAAAGCCATCCCAACAGCGCCACGATCAACGGCATGGATGATGCGACGATAGAGGCCACCGACGCCTCGATGCTTTGCATGGCCACAAAGTTCAGTCCCAGATACAGCGCGTTCTGGCACAAACCAAAAATGATAACGTTGCGGATCACGGGCCGGGTCAGCCGCCAGCTTTGCCCCAACGCGCGGGCGACAATCACGGCAATCAGACCGGAAATCAGGAACCGCAACGATAGCGCCATCAAAGGCGGTGCGGCGGCCACGATGATACGCGCCGTCGCAAAGGCCGATGACCACATCAGGGAAAAGGCAACGCCCATAAAAATTGCACGGATATCCATCAAAGCACTTTGCGTTTAATCTGGCGCGAAGAACATGGCAATTCCGCAGAACCGCGGCCTGAATTCCTAGCCAAGAATAGTGCCTTACGCCTTAAGCAGCGACTGGCGGTTCCCACAATTCTATCGGGTTGCCTTCGGGGTCGTGCACGCGGGCGAAATGGCCGTAAGACCCATCGCCATTCCAATCCGCCCGCGTTTCAACCGCAATGCTGTCGGCTTGAAACGCCGCAATCATTTCTGACAATCCTTCAACCCGCAAGTTCAGCATCCATTGCCGGTCGGCAGGGAAATAGTCAGTTGCGCCGGCAAACGGCGCAAATACAGTCATGCCGGCGTCTTGCGTCCAGGGCATTCCACCTTCGGGCATGCCAAACCAACGCGCATACCAAGACAGCAATGCCTTCGGGTCTTTCGCGCGAAAAAACAGCCCGCCAATTCCGGTTACGCGTGCCATCAACACCTCCATTGCCAAAAACAAAAGGGCCGCCGTTGGGCAACCCTTTCATAGCTGGTCAAACCGCGCAAGCTGCCCGGAAAGTTTCAGGCGTTTACGATATCTTTCAGTGTCTTAGCGATCGAGAACTTTACCATTTTGTCGGCCGGTTTGGTCATGGTTTCGCCCGTAGCCGGGTTACGAACCTGACGCTCGGGGCGTTCGCGGCACGCAACTTTACCCAAGCCCGGCAGCGTCACCGATCCACCAGCAGCCACTTCGCGGGCAATCACGTCGGAAATCGCGGTCAGTGCAGCGGTGGCCGTCTTTTTATCCGATCCCATAGCATCTGCGATCGCGGCAACCAGTTGCACTTTACTCATCGGTTTTGACATCGTGGTATCCCTTTTTCTGGCCCTTACGCAGCAAGCTGGGCCATGTTCCTGCCATTACGGCCAATCAAGCCGCTTTTCACGGTTTACAGGCAGATAGCAAGCGTTTTCCACTTATTTTCGGCCCAAAGTATGGTGTCAAAGAAAAGCCGTTTCTTCAAAACTACGCAATTTGCGGCTGTGAATCCGTTCTATCGGCATTTCACGCAGTCGCTCCATCGCGCGAATGCCGATCTGAAGGTGCCGCGCCACTTGGGTTGTATAAAATTCCGACGCCATGCCGGGCAGCTTTAGCTCTCCATGCAACGGCTTGTCTGATACGCACAGCAGCGTGCCATAAGGCACCCGAAACCGAAAGCCATTGGCCGCAATCGTCGCACTTTCCATATCCAGTGCAATTGCGCGCGATTGCGAAAGCCGGCGCACCGGGCCGGATTGATCACGCAATTCCCAATTGCGGTTGTCAATCGTGGCAACAGTGCCGGTTCGCATGATACGTTTCAGCTCATAGCCTTCCAGCTGTGTAACCTCGGCTACGGCCTCTTGCAGGGCGATCTGAATTTCGGCCAGTGCAGGGATCGGCACCCAAATCGGCAAGTCGTCATCCAGCACGTGATCTTCGCGCAAATAGGCATGCGCCAGACAAAAATCACCCAAAGACTGGCTGTTGCGCAGTCCGGCACAGTGGCCAACCATCAGCCATGCATGGGGGCGCAAAACGGCGATATGATCAGTTGCGGTTTTGGCATTCGACGGGCCGACGCCGATATTGACCAAGGTAATCCCCTGCCCATCGGCGCGCTTCAGGTGATAGGTCGGCATCTGCGGCATCTTGATGGTGGGGCGGATGACGCCATCTGGCGTTGTGATGATCTGGTTCCCGGTGGCAACAAAGGCCGTATAGCCAAGTGCCGGATCAGCCAGCGCTTTGCGGGCAAAAGATTCAAATTCGTCAACGTAAAACTGATAGTTGGTGAACAGAACATGGTTCTGAAAGTGCTTGGGGTCAGTGGCAGTATAGTGGCTAAGTCGCGCCAGCGAATAATCCACGCGCTGGGCGGTAAACGGGGCAAGCGGGGCCGAACCATCGGGATGATGCGTGCGGGTGCCATTGACAATGTCGTCATTCGTGGTGGCCAGATCGGGCACATCAAAGACATCGCGCAAGGAAAACTCCAACACGCCTTCCTGGGGAACCGAAACCATTGGATTGCCAGCAACAGCGAAATGCACCGGAATCGGGGTGTCGGACAAGCCGATCTGCACGGGTACATTATGGTTTTGCATCAGCAGTTCAATTTGCTGAATCAGATAGTTCCGAAACAAATCGGGACGGGTGACAGTGGTGGAATAGGTGCCAGGGCCAGAGACATGGCCAAAAGACAAACGGCTGTCGGTTTTGGCATGGCTGACCACGGTCAGCCGGATTTCGGGGTAATAGGCCCGCACGCGGATTGCCTGTTTGCCTGACAGCACGGCGGCACTGAAATGTTTGGCCAGAAACTCGGTTGCTTCGGCATATAGCTGTTCCAGCAAGTTTACGGCAGCGGCTGCATCGGTAAAGGCCTGCGGGGCGGGGTGCGGTGGGGTCAACAGCGGGATCGTTTCGTCATTCATGGCGTCATCTTTTCAATTTTTGATCGGGCATCTAAGGCCGAAGGCATGGGTTTCGCAAGTGACGACTTGATGACGGTTTGTTTTGTCGCGCAGACGCAGGGAAAAACCGCCTTGCAGGGGCCGGGATGCTTGGCGATACTGTTGAAATGAACACATTGCTTTGTCTCGGATATGGGTATTCCGCCGCTGCTTTGGCCGCCCGCTTGCTGCCGCAGGGGTGGGCGGTGATTGGAACTATCCGGCATGCCTCGGCCGAGGCCGATTTGGTGGCGCAGGGGGTAGAGCCGCTGGTTTTGCCTGCCGATCTGGCCCCGGCTTTGGCGCGGGCGACGCATATTCTGGCGACCGCTGCGCCGGATGGGAATGGCGATCCGTTTTTAGGGGCGGCTTTGGCGGCCATCAGTGCTGCGCGGCCCGCATGGGTTGGGTATCTTTCCACCACGGCGGTGTATGGCGATCATCAGGGCGGTTGGGTGGATGAGGCGACCCCGCCGAACCCGCAATCGGCGCGGGCGGTGTTGCGGATACTGGCGGAAAAGCAGTGGATCGCCACCGGGTTGCCCGTGCATATCTTTCGGTTGGCAGGGATTTACGGGCCCAGTCGGGGGCCGTTTGAAAAGGTGCGCGACGGGTCGGCGCGGCGGATCATCAAACCCGGGCAGGTGTTTTCCCGCATCCATGTCGATGATATTGCGGCCACTTTGATGGCGTCGATGGCGCGGCCCAATCCGGGGGCGGTTT
>JANNAT010000044.1:0-1980 GCA_031384605.1 Cypionkella sp. | reverse complement strand
GCTGTGAACTCTGCGATTTCCGGCATCTTTGGGGCCGCCGGGCAAAGCTGTGTCGCAGGCTCGCGGCTGTTGTTGCAAGATACCATTGCTGACGAATTTCTGGAACGGATGGTCGCCTTGGCGGGCCAGATCAAGATCGGCGATCCCTTGGCGGATGATACCGAAATGGGCCCGATTTGCACGCAAGGCCAGTTGGACTGTGTGGAACGCGAGGTTGCGCTGGCCATCGCCGAAGGCGGGCATGTGCTGTGTGGCGGACGGCGGGTAGACGGCCTTGAGGGGCGGTTTTACCACCCCACCATCATCGACTGCCCCAGCCCGGACATGCACATCGTTGACACCGAAATGTTCGGCCCGGTTCTGAGTGTTTTGCGCTTTACCGACGAAGCTGACGCCATTCGTCTGGCCAATCAAACCGAACACGGGCTGGCCGCTGGCATTTTCACCCGCGACGGCGCGCGGCAGTTGCGCATGGTCAAGGCGGTCAAGGCGGGCATCGTCTGGGTCAACACCTACCGCGCGGTTTCACCGATTGCCGCGTTTGGGGGGATGAAAAATTCCGGCTACGGGCGCGAAAGCGGGATGCAGGCGGTTTACGATTACACCCGGCCGAAAACGGTTTGGATCAATACATCTGACGCAACACTGGGCAGCCGGTTCGTTGCGCGCTGAGGAGAGCAAGGCATGAAATTTCAACTCGCCATCAATCTTGAACGGATCGACGACAGCATTTCGATGCAGGATGTGGCGCGCCACACACTTGAAATGGTGCAGATGGCCGATCGGGGTGGCTTTAACATTGTCTGGTCGGCAGAACATCACGCGCTGGAAATGACCATCGCGCCCAATCCGTTTTCGCTGCTGGCGTGGTGGGCCAATCATACCGACCGCATCCGGCTGGGCACCGCTTGTGTCGCCGCCGCCTATTGGCATCCGATCAGGGTGGCGGGCGAGGCCGCGTTTATTGATTTGATATCTGGCGGGCGACTGGAACTGGGCATCGGATCAGGTGCCTATCAGCGTGAATTTGACCGGATGCATCCGGGGCTGAAACAGACCGATGCGTGGCGATACATGCAGGAAATGCTGCCAGCGGTGCGTGCCCTGTGGCAGGGCGATTATGCGCATCAGGGTGAGAATTGGTCGTTTCCAACCTCTACCTCTTGCCCCAAACCGCTGCAGGCCGAAGTGCCGGTCTGGGTCGCCGCACGGGCCCCGATGACCTATGATTACGCGGTCAAGAACGGCTGCAACATCATGTCCTGGCCCCTGACACGTGAGATGTCGGAGGCGGAATTATACATGGGCCGCTTAGACACAGCGATGCAGGAAAACCCCGGTTGCAAACGCCCGATTATGGCGATGATGCGCCACACCGTGGTTTATGACCGCAAGGAAGACTGGATGATGCCGGTCACCGCGCTGCAACGCGTGTTGTCGCAGTTTGAGAACCTGTTCAAAAACTTGGGCGACGTGGTTAACGGATTCCCGAAAAGCATCCCGTTGGACCAACTTGGCAACCGGGCTGAATACGCGCCGGAAATGCTGTCGCGCAATCTGATGTTCGGCACGCCGGATGAAGTGATTGCCAAACTGAAAATCTACGAAGCGTTGGGGGTGGATGAATTCATCTATTACGCCAGCCTTGGCTTGGGGCATGCCGAACAGAAACGGTCGCTAGAGCTGTTCTGCACCGAAGTCATTCCCGCATTTGCCAAATCGCCCGAATTTGCCTGAAAGAACTCCCATGCCCGCTGAAATCCGCCGGACCCTGCTGCAAATCCAAACCACCCGTATCGAAGGCGGCAAAGCGGTGCCAACGCCCACGCTGCTGGTGGCTGCCCTTGCGATCATCCGCAACCCGTGGTTCGGGCGCGGCTGGGTGGAAAATCTATCCCCCGAGGTGCGCGATGTCTGCCCCGAGGTTGGTAAACTGCTGACAGAAATGATCTTGGGCGTGACGGGTGACAAGCTGGAAGG
>JANNAT010000010.1:0-34423 GCA_031384605.1 Cypionkella sp. | reverse complement strand
CTGACGCGGGTGCACACGGGCGTAACCGGTGCCCGCTTTTGCCAGCGCCTCGGTCAGCGGGCGCTCGTAGCCGCCTGATGCTTCCAGGATGACCAGACAGCCCCGCGCAGCTTTGGCAAACCGCGCAAGCGCCTGTTTTATCGTAAGTATTCGTTCGTGCTTGGAAGTCGAAAGATAAAAAACGTCGATCCAGCCTTTGGCAATGTCGACGCCGATGAAATCTTGTGGCAAGATCATGGCAGCCCGTCCTTGATCTGCGGGATCATCGGTTGCGTCGATGTCCCTGGCAACTGTTCAGGTTTGATACCGGTCGGCAGACGAGCCCCATGCTACTGCACGGGTTCTTGAACCCAAGGGATGGGTCGGGGTCTCGTCTGCCACAATCATGATCGCAGATTTGAAAGAGACAAGGGTGGGTGCAACCCACCAAAATTAAGCCCCGACATCCTGCGCGGGCAACAGCTGCACCGCATTGATCTGCCAGCCATCTGCTGTCTCAACCATCATGTAATCCAGCAAATGCGTGCGCCCCAGCGTATCGGTGATCATCACCCGCTGCCACAGATTGCCTGCCACAGGGCGCAGTTCCAACATTTGCACAGCGCCATGGCGCGCAACCATCGGATAGCCTTGCTGCACCATGGTGCCAAAGTTATCAGAGGTGCCGAACATGCCTTTTATCATCGGCGAGGCAAATGTGAAGGCGCGGGCGAAATCATCGACCAGAAACGCATCCAGTTGTGATTGGATTGTCGATTGAATGGGTGCCTCCTGGGCCCGCGCGGGCAGGGCAAGACAGGCGGCGGTCAAAATAGTGTAAAGGCCAAGTCGCATGGCAGTTCCTTTTCCCTGATGTCCCCTTCGAAAAGTGTAGATCAGATTGCCGATGCGTCAAATAGAGATCCCGGCATTGTGGCCGGGATCAATAATTTTTGGAAAATTATTACAAATTTCTTCGCAAGAAATTTGGGCTGGACCCTAGGCCAGCAATTCGCCTGCCAAACCGCGATCCAGCAAAGCTATGGTTTCCTGCACACCGTATAGGGCGATAAAGCCGCCAAAACGCGGGCCATCACTGGCCCCCAACAGCACCTCATAAAGCGCCTTGAACCAGTCGCGCAGCGGCTCGAACCCGTGGTCTTTGCCAACCGCGAACACCATGGTTTGCAGTGCATCGTCGTCCGTGTCCCCGTCCCAAACCACCAGCCGCCCGCGCAAATCCAGCATAGCGGCGCGTTCGGTATCCGTTGGTAAACGAAACACCCGTGTGGGCGCAATTCGGTCGGCGAAATAGCGCACGGCAAAGCCCGCCGCAGCGTCCAGATCGGGATTGCCCGCAGGGGATGCATCGGGCGAATAACGTTTGATGAACCCCCAAAGCGCTATGGCGTCCTTCGCCCCCGCCACCGAAGCCAAATTCAGCAACATCGCAAAGGATACGACCATCGTGCTGACCGGCGGCTTGCCCTGATGAATATGCCAAACCGGATTGTTCACTTGGGCATCAATGTCTTGCGTGGCAAAGGCGCGCAGTTGCTGGTGGTATTCATCCACCGCCTTGGGGATCACATCAAAATGCATCCGCTTGGCGGTTTTGGGTTTGGCATACATGAAGTACGACAAGGATTCCGCCGAGGCATAGGTCAGCCATTCATCAATCGTCAGGCCATTGCCCTTGGATTTCGAAATCTTCTGGCCGTTTTCATCGAGGAACAATTCATAGCTGAAATGGTTGGGTTTGCGGCCACCCAGCGCCTCACATATCCCGTCATAGATCGGCGTGTTGGTGGAATGGTCTTTGCCATACATCTCAAAATCCACATCCAGCGCGGCCCATCTTGCGCCGAAATCGGGCTTCCACTGCAGTTTGACGTGGCCCCCGGTGACCGGCAGCGTCCATTCGCGACCCGTGTCATCATCAAACGTGATGGTGTGATTGACGGCATCAACGTTCTTCATCGGCACATACATCACCCGCCCGGTTTCGGGATGGATCGGCAGGAAACAGGAATAGGTAAGCTGGCGTTCTTCGCGCAAACTGGCCAGCATGATCGCCATGATCGCGTCATAGCGTTCGCACGTCAGGCGCAGCGTGGCGTCAAACTTTCCGGTTTTGTAAAACTCGGTGGCGCTGATAAATTCATAGTCGAACCCAAACGTATCCAGAAACCGCCTTAGCATGGCGTTGTTATGCGCGCCGAAACTGTCGTATTGGCCAAACGGATCGGGCACCGAGGTTAGCGGGCGTTGCAGATTTTCGATAAGCATCTCGCGCTGCGGCACGTTGTCAGGCACTTTGCGCATGCCGTCGACATCATCGGAAAAACAGATCAGCCGGGTCGGAATATCCGATATCGCCTCAAACGCGCGGCGGATCATGGTGGTGCGGGCCACCTCGCCAAACGTGCCGATGTGGGGCAGACCTGACGGGCCATAGCCGGTTTCAAACAGCACATAGCCCTTTTCGGGGGTGCCTTTGTCAAACCGTTTCAGCAGCGCGCGCGCCTCTTCAAAAGGCCAGGCTTTCGATTTCATCGCAGCGTCGCGCAAAGCAGACATGAACGGCATCCTTACCCGCGCAAGAACCCTATGTTGTCGCGCGTCCACGTCCTCTATTGCTGCGCAGGCAATAGGTCAATATTCTGCACCGCAACAAATCAGGAGCAGATGATGATAGACGCCCCCGCCTCGATGTCGCCGCAAGACGCACTTGTGGCCGTGATGATCGCGGTTTCCGCGTCGGATGAACAAATGCGCACCGCCGAATTGATCGCGATTCAGCGTCTGGTCAATCATATGCCGGTGTTTGCGGCCTATGACGGCGACCGCATCCGCCCCATCGCGCAAACGGTGTTTGATTTGTTCGAAGTGGAAGACGGGCTTGACGCGCTGTTTGGCCTGATCCGGGACGCCCTGCCCGAACGGCTGAATGAAACGGCTTATGCGTTGGCTTGCGATGTGGTGTCAGCGGATGGCAAGCTGAACGAGGTTGAACTGCGGATGCTGGAAGAAGTGCGCGAGGAATTGGCGATAGACCGTCTGCACGCCGCCGCCATCGAATGGGGTGCCCGCGTGCGGCATCTGAAGCCTTAACGCCGAACGTGATCTGTCAGGAAACTGGCCAGCGCCGCTGTGGCCGGATTGGGGCGGGGTTTGACCAGCAGGGCGATTTCGGCTGGGGCCAGATCGGGCCATCCGGACAGAATAGTCAGATCTGGCGGCACCATGGCGCGGGGCATCACCGCCACGCCAAGCCCGGCGCGGACCGCAGCCAACATGCCCGCAAAAGACGGCGATGTGTATACCGCGCGCCAAGGGTGTTGCCGGTCGTCCAAAGCCTGCAACGCGCGTCTGCGATAGACGCAAGGTGCGGGGCTAAGCACCAGGGGCATGGGCCGGGGGGCAACATCGGCGCGCGCAGTGTTGGACGCCCAGACCAAGGTTTCGCGCCATAGGGTTTGCGCGCCGGGATTTACGTGGTGCAGGATGGCAGGGGTTGGGTCTTGTTTGACCACGATAAGATCATGCAGGCCTGCGTTGAATTCCGCGACCAACGGCAGGGTCAACAGGCAACTGACGTGCAAATCCACCGCCGGGTGAGCTGCGGCAAATACCGCCAGAACACCGGGCAAATAGGCCGAGGCGAAATCTTCGGGGCTGCCAAAGCGCACCTCGCCCGCGATATCCATGGTGGAAAACCGCTCTTTGATCGTGTCGGCCTGCGCCACCATCGCGCGGGCATGGGGCAACAACCGCTCGCCATCCACCGACAGTGCCACGTTGCGGGTATCACGGGTGAACAACGGGCGGCCAAGGATGGCCTCTAACTTGCCAAGTTGCCCCGACACTGCCGATTGTGACCGCCCGATCATCGCGGCGGTGCGCGAAAAGCTGGCGGTCTCGGCCAGTGACAGAAACGTGCGCAGCAGTTGGGTATCAATATCATGCATCGTCAACCTATTCGTTATGCAGATTAATCTTATCAGATAATCCCATTTCTCTTTCTAATTGCCGCAGTGCAGAAAGCCAGCAAGAAAATTGGAGGCTGCAATGGATACTGCACTACTTGTCGAAAATCTGATCTCGCCCATCACCTTAGCGTTTTTGCTGGGGATATTGGCGACGCTGATAAAATCTGATCTGGAAATCCCCGAACCGGTGATCCGCATTTTTGCGATCTTCCTGTTGTTCTCGATCGGCCTGCAGGGCGGACGCGAATTGGCGGGGTCCGATCTTTCCAACCTTGGGCCTGCGTTGATCACCACGGCCGCTTTGGTGGTGATCTTGCCGGGACTGGCGTTTTTGGTGGCGGCGCGGGTTTTGGGCCTTGATATCCGCAACGCGGCGGGGGTGGCGGCGCTGTATGGATCGGTGTCATCCGTGACGTTCGTGGTGTCGCGCAGTTATGCCGAAACGGCGGGCACCCCGATGGAGGGCTATGTTACCGGATTGGTCGCGCTGATGGAGTTGGGGATACTGGTGGCGCTGTTTTACGGGCGATTGGCGTTATCGCGCGGCCAAACCGGCAATGGTGCGCCGTTGTCGTCGATACTGATGGAAACGCTGCGGGGGCGGGGGTTGTTGTTGCTGGTGGGCGGATTGGTGATCGGCGCGTCGGTGGGCGAGGCGGGATATGACAAAATCTCACCGTTCTTTGTGGATTTGTTTCGCGGTGTGTTGGTGTTGTTCATCCTTGAAATGGGCATGACGGCGGCGCGGCAATTGCGCGAATTTATGGTGGTCGGGCCAAAGATGCTGGTGTTCGGACTGGCGATGCCGATGGTGAACGGCTTTATCGGCTGTGGCTTGGCGACTTATGCCGGTCTGCCGCTGGGATCGGCGTTTGTTATCGGGGCGGTTGCGGCCTCGGCCAGTTACATCGACGCGCCTGCAGCCGTGCGCGCAACCTTCCCCGAGGCCAACCCGTCGATTTATCTGACCACATCGTTGGGGGTTACGTTCCCCTTCATGTTGATCCTTGGGGTGCCCGCAGTTTATCAGATGGCGCTGTTTTGGCAGCGCGTGTTGGGATGATACAGCAGGCCCCGGTTTTGCCGGGGCCTTTTTCGAAAACAGCTGTCAGCTCTCGCCCCCCGGACGCGAAGCTTTGCCTGCGGCAAGGTCGCGGGCCTGAATAACCCATTCATCGCGGGTTACCCGGCCCTTGAAGCCTTCGAGGTTTTCATCGACCCAAGCAATTTCCGATGCCGTCCAGTTGGCGATCTGGTCAAAGTGGTAAAAGCCCAGGCGGTTGCATAGAATTTCCAACTTTGGTCCGATGCCTTTGACCAGCTTCAAATCATCGGCCTTGCCACCGCGCGCAGCCGTCAGGCCTTTTGGCTTGGCCGCCTTTTGGGGGGCTGCCAGTGAAGGCGCTGCGATAACTGGGGCAGCCACAACAGGTGCCGCCATGACCGGAGCTGCGACCACTGGGGCTGCGACAACTGGTGCCGCCATTACTGGGGCCGTCACGCGCGCTTTGGCATCTGCCAGATCGCGTTCAAGGCCAGCGATGCGGCCTGACATATCCTTGCCACGTGCAGTGCAGGCCGATAATTCGCCGCGCAGCCGGTCGGCCTCGGATGTGTCGATTGCAACCTCGGGCCGTCTGCCCCAGATCAGCCAGCCGACAAACAAGCCCAGCAAAGCCGCTATCGCCAACAGCACAAAGATTTCTGTCAGCAGAAAACCCCAACGTTCAAACATTACTCTTTCCCCTTACTGTGGCCCCTTTGGACCTGACTCTTTTGCGTCATGAAATAGGTTGGGCTGCGGTTTTAGCCCAGCGGTATTATTCAGCCCAGATGATCGTGGTGCGGCGGTTCAACGCTTTGCCTTCGTCGGTTGCATTATCAGCGATGGGTTGTTCGGCCCCATAGCCAAGGGCCTTCAACGCCAAAGGAGCAACCCCGCGTGCGATCAACTCGCGCCGCACCGTCACAGCGCGGCGTTGGCTAAGCCCCAGATTGGCCAGCGCATCGCCTGAAGCGTCGGTATGCCCGCCAATGACCGCGCGCAAGTTGCCTTGCTCGGCGCACAGGATCATCACCGCCCCCAACGCATTGATAACATTGACTGCACCTTCGCCCAATTCATCAGAACCGGTCACGAAATTGATCGTCGTCTGGCCCAGCACCCGGTCAACGGACGACTGACACTCGGCCAAGCCCACTTGGATGTTCGGCACATCCAGCCAGTAATTGCCCATATAGCGCTGATTTGCGCCTGTTGCCGCATTTACCCGCGTGACACCATTTTCGCCCGCAGGCGTTGCCACATTTACCGCGATACGATCTGCCGCGATGTCAAACCCCGCCAATCCGTCAACCAAAGCCGCCTTAAAGGCCGATGCATCAACATCGCCCTGCACGGTTGCGGTGATGGCATTTGCATCCGGGGCGATGGCGATATTCAGGGTTTCCAGCTGTCCTAACACGCCTTTGAACGCGCCAAACAACCCCGCATCGGTGGCTTTGCCAAGCAAACCTTGCGTCACCGTGCCGCTGATTGATCCCAACCCCAAACCTTGGGCAATCGCCGCGATGTCCAACCCTTTGGGCAGTTTGCCGGCAATACTGGCACCCGTGGCCGCAGTATAGTCGATGCTAAAGGCAGCAGGCGTGCCATCATCCAGCAAAGTGATCTCTTTGGTCCAGGATCCCGCTGGCAAGCCCGCAAGGGCCGCGTCAACAGCGGCCTCATCGTCTGGGCCCAAAGCCTGACCACTGATTTTAAGCACGCTGTCTGACAGCGACATGACACCTTTGTTCAACGGGCCAAGGGCGGCTACGCCAGCCGTGACCATCGCCTCCCAACCGTCCGGCGCACCGGCGGCAAGGGTCAGGCCCTTTGCCCCATCGCCCAAAGGTGTGGCCAGCACCGCGCGCAGTTTCTCGGTCGGCACAAAGCCGGTTGTTGTCAGCGTATCGGCTTTGGCCACTTCAATCGTGTAGGGGGCCACCGTTTCCAGAACGGTTGCATCCGATGTCACCACCCGGCGACCCGGAAGGGCCTGCAGGGCTGCCATCAAAGACGCTTGCTCTGCCGTGTCGTTCAGAATGCCGCTTAGATGAATGTCGCGGCCCGAAACAGTCGTCGTTGCCCCGTGTCGTGATCCCGCCACCACGTCAGCCGCGCGATCTGTGACAAGCTGCTGAATGCGCAGGGCGTCATGGCCCTTGGCCCACCACCCCAAAGCCCCCACACCAAGAACCAAAACGACAATTCCAAAAGCCTTACGCATGCCACGCCCCACCACTGAACCACTGCTGCGGCAACCGTGGCATTTGCCGGATTTTCGATCAAGGGATCATTTTAATCAACGTGACAGCTTTGATCGGTTTTGCAGTTTGCGATGCGCTGAACGGGTCAGACTTGTCAGGTTTTCCTGTTGTTTTCAGATGAATCCGGCACCCAAAACCCTTAAGCCGAAAGATACGTCTTTGCCCATCCCGCGATCATCTGCCCTTGCAAGCGGCGCGCGCGTTTGGTCCAGGCGGCCCCGCCTTGGGGGTCTTCGCGGTCTTCCATCGCCAGCGCATCGCGTCGCGGCTTATCCGCACAAAATATCGCAAAGGCCAGCGATTTTGGTGGTACGGCCCCATTGGTTTGCGGGGCTGCGATATAGCCTGCCAAACAGGACACAAAGTTTAGCGTGCCACTTTTGGCAAGCACCCGCACCGCACTTTCCTTAACCTCTTTGCCATCCGCCCCCTGAACCCCCATGTCGCGCAATACCGCCCATAACATCGGCCCGGTCGGTGTGGCGCGCGCGCGCATCATCACCCGCATCATATCGGCGGCAGTGATCTGCGACGCAGGCCCCAATCCCGAATGATCGCCAAAAACCCCGCTGATGCCGAAAGTTTGCTGCGCCCAACTGGTCATCGCCGCCGCAGATGCCTCTTGGCTGATCGCATTTGACGCCGCAAGACCAACAGCCTCGGCTGTAAGATTGGTCGAAAACCGTAACATGCCGCGCAGAACTTCTGGCAAAGGTTCGCTTTGGTGTTGCACGATGGTTTGCACCTGATCAGGCAGGGCCATGATGATCTGCGCCGGCGCTAAAACTATCCCATGTGCTGCACACAAGGTTTGAAACACTTCGGCGGTATAGGCAGCAGGGTGGCGCACCGGCAACCAGCGGCTGCCGCCTTTGCCCAGTGCGGATTGCGCCACCGTCCATTGATCGGTCTGTTCGGGTCCGGGTTCATAAGAAAAGATCGGCACATCGCGCGCGGCCACACGCACTGACGCCATTTTAACTGCCGGGATAAACCGCTCACCGCGCGCATCCATCGCCAGTTGCCAATCACTGCCTGCGCGTTTCCATTCAAAATTCACCCGGTTGAAATTCAACATCAGCCCGCACACTGCCGGATTATAGCCGACATAATCGGGCTGATCGGCTGCGATGCGGTCGCGCGTCGGCAAGGCCCCGCCATAGGCCAGAAAACGCCCCGTCACTTCGCGCAATCCGGATGCGGCCAACGAGGCCACCAGATCGCCCATCTTATCGGTGTCAAAGGTCGGATCGCCGCCGCCGGTCAAAATCAGATCACCGTCCAGCCGCCCCTTGGTCAGGGTGCCCACCCGCATCACACGTGTTGTAAACCGATGCGCAACCCCCAGTTTTTCCAAGGCGTAAAGGGCCGTCACTGCCTTGCACACCGACGCGGGCGGCAAAGGCACATCATCATTGCCCGAGGCCAAACTGCGCCCCGATCCCAGATCAGCCACTGCAAACCCAATCACGCCGCCCAACTTGGCGGCGGCAATCAGATCCGCTTCGGCAGGGGGGGCTTTTTTGGTGGGGCGATGGGGCGGGCGCACCGAGGCTAGCGGGGCATCGGCAGCGGCGGGCAGGGCCCAACCCGTCAGCAACCCTGCCAAAACACCGCGCCGCGTTAGATGAGCCACTGTTTTTGCCTTATCCGGAATCGTTTTCATACTGGCCAAAATATCCCCTTGGGCCCCCGCAGCGCAATCGCAGACGTGTCGGCGCGCCTATTTCTTCCACTCGCCCCGCGCGCGGATGGCCGATGATGACATATCATTCAGGGGAACGTTCACAAAACACCACGCCGGGGCTTTCTTTGCCCCCAAGCCTTCGCCACGGGCCACCTGATGCACCCGAAAGGCGCGTGCCGCCACCGACAGGCGCGCCGCCACCCCCGCACCGGGCCGTGCCATCACGCCCACCGGCAGGCTGCGCAAAATATCGCGCCAGCGGTTCCATTTGTGAAACTGCACCAGATTATCCGCCCCCATCAGCCAGACGAAATGCACACCGGGGTAAATCGCGCGCAGCCGCGCCAAAGTATCCGCCGTGGCCGTGGTGCCCAAGCTGGCCTCCAGCCCGGTGATCACCACCTTCGGATCAGGCATCACCTTACGCGCTTGGCGCAGCCGCGCCGCCATCGGCGCAGGCTGGCGGGCCTTCAACGGATTTCCCGGCGTCACCAACCACCAAACCCGCGATAACCCCATCCGCTTGATCGCCTCACGCGTGATGTGCGCATGACCTTGGTGGGCCGGGTCAAACGACCCGCCCAGCAGGCCGATGACCATGCCGCGTGTAGCAATTGGAAAACCAGCCCGCATTTCGCCCCCAAAACCGCAGGTAACCTGACCCGGCCTCGTTGCCCTTGTCCACAACAATCGCTACATAGCCCCCAACAACCCAAACTGCCTTTGTCAGGAGCATTCCCATGGCCAGCTATCAATATGTCTACCACATGGATGGCGTGTCCAAGGCCTATCCGGGGGGGAAGAAGTGCTTTGAGAATATCAAGCTGAACTTCCTGCCCGGCGTCAAAATCGGTGTGGTGGGGGTGAACGGGTCGGGGAAATCGACCCTGCTGCGCATCATGGCGGGGATTGATAAGGATTTTCAGGGTGAGGCTTGGGCCGCCAAGGGGGCCAAGGTTGGCTACCTGCCGCAGGAACCGCAGCTGGACGCATCCCTTGATGTGCGCGGCAATGTGATGCTGGGTGTGGCGGAAAAGACCGCGATTCTGGACCGTTACAACGATCTGGCGATGAACTATTCGGATGAAACCGCGGATGAGATGGCCGCGCTGCAAGATACCATCGACGCCAAAAACCTGTGGGATCTCGATAGCCAGATCGACATCGCAATGGAGGCGCTGCGCTGCCCCGCCGATGATGCCGATGTGGAAACCCTGTCGGGGGGCGAACGCCGCCGCGTCGCGCTGTGCAAGCTGCTGCTTGAGGCGCCCGATATGCTGCTGTTGGACGAGCCGACCAACCATTTGGACGCCGAATCCATCGCCTGGCTGCAAAAGCATTTGATCGAATATGCGGGCACGATCCTGATCGTCACCCACGACCGTTATTTCCTGGATGACATCACGTCATGGATTCTGGAACTGGAACGGGGTCGGGGAATCCCCTATGAGGGCAACTATTCCGCCTGGCTTGAACAAAAAGCCAAACGGCTGGCGCAAGAGGCCCGCGAAGATAAATCCCGCCAGAAAGTGCTGGAGAAAGAACTGGAATGGATCCGCGCGGGCGTCAAAGCCCGTCAGGCCAAATCCAAGGCGCGGATCACCGCCTATAATGAAATGGCGGGTCAAACCGTGCGCGAACGCGCGTCTTCGGCGCAGATCATCATCCCCAACGGCGAACGTCTGGGCGGTAAGGTGATTGAACTTGAGGGCGTCAAGAAACACATGGGCGACAAGCTGTTGATCGAAAACCTGACCATCTCGATCCCGCCGGGTGCTATTGTGGGGGTGATCGGCCCGAATGGCGCGGGCAAATCAACGTTGTTCCGGATGATCACCGGGCAGGAACAACCCGATGAAGGCACGATCACCATCGGTGATACGGTGCAGATGGCCTATGTTGACCAGTCGCGCGACGCGCTGGACCCGAACAAAACCGCGTGGGAAGAAATTTCGGGCGGGTCGGAAGTGATCCATCTGGGGGATCTGGAAATGAACAGCCGTGCCTATTGCGGGGCGTTCAACTTTAAGGGGTCGGATCAGCAAAAAAAGGTCGGGCTGCTGTCGGGGGGTGAGCGTAACCGCGTTCACATGGCCAAACTGCTGCGTGCCGGTGGCAATGTGCTGCTGCTGGATGAGCCGACGAACGATCTGGACGTGGAAACCTTGCAGGCGCTGGAGGGGGCGATCGAAGATTTCGCCGGCTGCGCGATTATCATCTCGCACGATCGGTTCTTTCTGGACCGGCTTTGCACGCATATTCTGGCGTTCGAAGGCGACGCGCATGTGGAATGGTTTGAGGGGAACTTTGAGGCGTATGAGGAAGATAAGGTTCGGCGTCTGGGGCCGGACAGCATTGAGCCTAAGCGGGTGAAGTATAAGAAATTTACGCGGTGAGGGGGGATGGCTGAGGTAACTAAAAACGGATCAACGGACTTAAATTCGATTTATTTGGCAATTGGATATGCAGTTTCTAAATGGGAACACTTGGAAACAAGGCTATTTCTTTTATATTCTGCCTTGGCTGGAAATGATTACTTTGCTGATGTTCAGGCTTATAGCGCGATAGTATCGTTTCGCGGTCGCACTACTACTATTGAGCGACTCGCGACTTACCGGCTCCATAATAGTCATCGTGATTTACTTAAAAGCTGCAAGGCGATGTTAAAACGGATTGAGCGCCTGTCAACCCGCAGAAATCAAGTGGTTCACGGCCAAATCGCTAATTGTTCATTCAGCATAACTGACGACACTAGAACAAAGAATTTTTCAGGCCTTTACTTGGCAAATTCGATTTATGGCACACCAATAAATTATGATACCAAGTTAAAATCCTATCATTACAATCACGAAGAAATTATTGCATTTGGCAACGACTTCGAAAAATGCCGCCATGACCTAAACGAGCTTGTTGATCAATGTATTGGCTGCTTACCATTTGAAAACCATAGTAATCCGAAAATTACGTAACACCACTAGAATTGTAGCCACTGTCTTTCACGCCGCCTCGCCGCAAAGCTGACCGCGCCCGAACCGACGGGGCACTTGGGGGGCGACACCAGTCGCGCCCGCCCCGTGGGGGCGGTTCGGGCGCGGTCAGCTTTGCGGCGAGGCAAAACTGACAAGGTAAGGCAGGAAGATAGGTGCTGGCGGTGGTTTGAACCGCGAGGCCCCGGCCTTCGCCGGGGCGATTGGGGGGCCAGTGGGGGTTTAACGAACCCCAATATCCCCCCCGGAACCAAACCCCTCCCCCCGGCGTTCTTCCCCAGCAAACAAAGGAGACCGCTATGAAAGGTGTTATCGCCTACTTCCTTGGCATACCCATCGTCATCATCATTCTGCTGTACATGACGGATGTGTTTTAACGCAGCCATAAGCCCCGTCACCCCAACCGCACCGGGCCTTGTTGAATGATCTGGCGGATTTCTTCGGCGACGGCGTCAATGATTGCGTTGATCGCGGTTTCTGCGGCATCGGCATCACCGCATTGGATTGCGTCGCTAAGATCGCGGTGCATCGGAAATGACCGCAAACCAAAGGCGTTGCGGCTGAAGGGCGCGTCGTGAGAGCGTTCGAACGCGTGATCAAGATGCAGCAGCAACTGGCCAAACATCGGGTTGCCGGTGGCGTCGCTGATCGCGCCGTGAAAGGCCGCATCGGCGTCGCGGTAGGGCAGGTCCGCGTTGACCACCGCAAGCAGCGTGTCACATAACGCGGCAATCGACTGGCATTGCTCTGGCGTTGCGGTCTGTGCCGCCCGGCGCACGGTGCCGGTTTCCAACACGCGACGCACTTCCAGCAGGCGCAGCAGCGCCTCGCCCTCCAGCCGGATCATCGTTGGCAACGGCCCGGTTGACGCCTGCACCCGGGCGGTCAGATAGGTGCCATCGCCCCGGCGGCGGCGGATGATGCCCAGCCCTTCCCAACGGTTCATCGCCTCGCGGATGGTGGAACGCCCCACGCCCAAAGTGGTCGCCAGCGCCACTTCGGGGGGTAGGCGGTCACCGATGCCAAGGCCCGCAGCTTCGATCATTGCCACCAGCGCATCTTGCACCGCAACGCCCGTGGTCGGCGCATCCAGCGGGGTCAGATGTTTCAGGGCCGCATTGCGTGTCATGCGGCGACTGCGATCTTGGGCAGGATCATTGCCAGTGCGTTCACCAGTTTATCCATATCGCTTTGGGTGTTATAGCCTTGGGCCGACACGCGCGTGATGGTGTGATCTTTCCAGTCAAAGCACGGAATTTCAATGCCATGGTCGTTCAGCAGCGCCAGTTTCAGCACCATTGGGTCACAGCGCGGCACCGGCATCGCCACCATCTGCGGCGCGCAGAACTGCGGCGATGACAAGGGGGCAAGGCCGGTGATGGCCGCCACCCGCGCCGCCGTATCCTGCACCAGATCGCGGCAGCGGGCGGCCACCTGATCCCAGCCATGCTGATCACGAAAGGCAATCGCATCGGGCACGCACAACCATGCCGACGGGTCGCGCGTGCCCTGCATTTCCAGCCCGTCGATGAAGGGCGTGTTGCCGAACACGCCTTTGGTGCCGGGCTGGCCCGCATCCGCCGTCCAGCCGTGGCTGATCACCAGCGGGTTGAGCGCGGCCTGCAATTCAGGGCGGACATACAGGAACGCCGATCCCTTGGGGGCCATCAGCCATTTGTGGCAATTGCCCGCGTAATAGTCGGCATCAAGCGCCGTCAGATCCAATGTAATATGCCCGGGTGCGTGCGCGCCGTCGATCACAGTGATGATGCCGCGCATGCGGGCTTCGGCGATGATCGCTTCGATCGGGAAAACCAATGCGGTGGCCGAGGTAATGTGGCTTAGAAAGATCACCCGTGTGCGCGCTGTGATGCCGGCCAGCAGCGCATCGGTGAACGCGCCCGCGTCGGTCATGGGAAGCGGAATCGTAACGGGCACGACCACCGCGCCGGACCTGCGGGCAACATAGGCGAATGTCTTGTCTACGGCGGCATATTCATGGTCGGTCGTCAAAATCTCGTCGCCCGGGTTCAGCCGCAACGACTGCGCCACGATATTCAGCCCCTCGGTGGCGTTGGTCAGCCCGACAATGCTGTCCGCCTCTACCCCCAACTGCCCCGCCATCGCCACGCGCGCATCGCGCATCCAGCCGGACAGACCCCGCGCAGGATCAAGAAACGCCACCGGCTGGCGTTCCAGTTGCATCTGCCACGCCTGATAACGCGCAAACACCGGACGGGGGCAGGCGCCGTAAGAGCCATGGTTCAGGAAGGTCACTTCGGGGTCGAGAAGGAACAGGGATCGCAGATTATCCATTCACCGCCCCTTCAACGTCGGATCAAGAGCATCGCGCAGCCCGTCGCCGAACAGAGTGGTCGCCAAGACCGTTATGGCAAGCGCCGCCGTCGGGTAAACCGCCATGTGCCAGTAGAAATACATGAAATTCATGCCCGTATTGATCATTTGCCCCCAACTTGGGGTAGGCGGCGGAACGCCGATGCCAAGAAACGACAGCGACGCCTCTAACATCATCGCCAAGGGAATGGCCAGCACAAAGCCAACGATGATGGGCGAGATCGAGTTCGGGATCAGATGACGGCGGATGATGTAGCCGGGGCTGGCCCCCAACGCAGCGGCGGCGCGCACGAATTCCTTTTCCTTGAACGCCTTGACCTGCGCGCGCACCAAAAGGCAAACCTGCACCCAGCCAAACAGCGCCGCGATCAGCACGATTGTAAAAAATCCGCCACGCGTAAGCGCCCCCAACAGCATCGCGGCCAGCAGCGGCGGGACGACCGAGAACAACTCGATCAGCCGCATCACCACCCAATCGGCGCGCCCCCCGTAATAGCCCGCAACCGCCCCCAGCGGGATGCCGATCAGCACGGAAAACAGGGCGGCGGTAAAGCCGATGGTCAGCGACACCCGCGCACCGTAAACGATGCGGGTAAAGAAATCGCGGCCCAGATCGTCAATCCCGAACCAAAACTCAGCCGACGGAAAGGCCAAAGCCTGCGTGAGGAATTTCTGATCTGATGGGCCCGTTTTGGTGATCAGCGGTGCTGCGGTGGCCATCAGGATCAACAGCACCAACACAATGCCCGCGACAACAGCCGCTTTGTTGGCCGCAAAGCGCCGCCATGCGAAATAGGCTGGGCTACGTTGTTTTGCGGCGGTCATGGCCTGGGTCATGGCTTACCACTTCCAAACCGGATGCGCGGGTTCAACAGCGCATAGATAATATCCGAAATCAGGTAGGCAAGACAGAACATCAGCGTAATCAACAAGATCAGCGCCATTTCTAATGGATAATCGCGTAGCTCGATGCTGGACACGAAATAGGCCCCAAGGCCCGGCACCCTAAACATCGCCTCGACAAAGATTGATCCCGTGGCGGTGCCGATGAACATCGGCAGGAACACCGTCACCATCGGCAGGGCTGCATTGCGCAACACATGCTGAAAGATGATCCGCCGTTCCGACAGACCTTTGGCACGCAACACGGTGACAAAGGGTTTGTTCAAAACGTCCAGCATGGCGGAACGGGTATAGCGCGCATAGGTCGCCATCGGGATTGTGGCATAGGCGATGACGGGCAGGATCCAGCTGTTCGGTTTGCCCCAGCCGCTGGCAGGCAGCCAGTTCAGCCAGACGGCGAACACAAGGATCAGCATCATCGAGGTCACGAAAACCGGGATCGTCAGGCCAAGGGTGGCGAAAGCCGAGGCAAGATAATCAATCCACGTATTGCGGTTCAGCGCGGCTGCCATACCCAGTAAGATGCCCAATGGTGCGCCGATAAGAACCCCAAGACCCCCCAGCAGCAGGCTGGGGGGCCAGGCGCGGGCCAGCAGGTCCAGCACCGTCTCGCCGGGGCTTTGGAAAGGGATGCCAAAATCAAACTGAAGAACGCCCCACATGTAGCTGAAATACTGCACATAAAGCGGACGGTCCAACCCAAGGCTCGCGTTCAGCTTGGCCTTCACCGCGTCCGATACCGGCATGTCGTTGCCATCGAACGGGCCACCGGGAACGGCATGCATCATCAGGAAGATGATCACCGAAACGACAAAAAACGTCAGGGCAATCGAGGCGAGCCTGCCAAGGATGTAGCGGATCATGTCACAATCGCCTCTACTTGGTGGCCATCGGTAACCGACACCAGTTGCGGGGTGGGGCCGGGGGTTGCGGCGACGGCCAGTTCGGCTTGCGAAAGCCGCGGCGAACCGGCGGCAAGATCGGCGCGCGACAGGAACGTGCGGGTGCGGCGCAATCGCGGGTTCAGCACCGGAATCGCATCCAGCAGCGACCGGGTGTAAGGGTGCCGCGCCTCGGTGAAAATCGCCTCGGTCGGCGCGTGTTCAACCACCCGGCCATTGAACATCACCGCAACCCGGTCGGTCAACGAGCGGACGACGGAAAGATCATGGCTGATGAACAGGATCGACAGGCCCATTTCGGCCTGCAAATCCAGCAAAAGGTTGATGATCTGCGCCTTTACGGACACATCCAGCGCCGAGGTCGGCTCATCCGCCACCAGCACGGTGGGGCGCAAAATCAGCGCGCGGGCGATGGCCACACGCTGGCGCTGACCGCCCGACAATTCGTGCGGATACCGGTTGCCATAGCTGCGGTCCAGCCCGACGCGCTGCAACCAGCCAAGCGCCTGATCGGTTTGTTCTGCCGGGGTGCCAACGCCATGAATATGCAAAGGTTCGGCCACGATCTGGCCCAACGTCATCATCGGATCCAGCGCGGAATAGCTGTCTTGAAACACCACCTGCATGCGGCGGCGGAATGGCTTTAGCTGTGCATGGTTCAACGTTGTGATGTCGGTGCCATCGACCAAAATCTGCCCCGATGTGGGTTCGATCAGCCGCATCGCCATCATGCCTGTGGTGGTCTTGCCCGAACCGGATTCCCCTACCAGCCCCAGAATAGCGTTGCGGGGCAGGGTCAGCGACACATTCTGCACCGCATGGTGATCGACATAGGTGGTCCGCCAACCACCGCGCTGGGGCAAAGTAAAGGTCTTGCCAATGCCGCGCAATTCAAGTGCGGGGGAATTCTGCGCAAGGGTCATTGCAGCCTCCAGCAGGCCGCGTGGCGGTTGGGGGCAATGGCCGCGAATGCGGGCACATCGGCGACGCATTGCGCATCGGCCACATCGCAGCGCGGATGGAACGGGCACCCGGTGGGCGGGTTGGCGGGGTTGGGCGAGGCACCGCTGATTTCGGTCAGGCGCTGACGGCCGGCGGTCTGGCCGGGCATCGACTGCAAAAGGGCGCGGGTATAGGGGTGGGCGGGGGCATCAAAAATGTCCTGCACCGGCCCTTCCTCCATCACGCGGCCGCCATACATCACCACCACGCGGTCAACGGTTTCGGCGATAACGCCAAGGTCATGCGTGACCATGATCAGGCCCATGCCAAGATCGCGCTGCAAGTCCTTGATCAGGTGCAGGATTTGCGCCTGAATGGTCACGTCAAGCGCAGTTGTCGGCTCATCCGCAAACAAGATTTGCGGGCGGCAGGACAGGGCCATCGCGATCATGGCGCGTTGCAGCATGCCGCCGGATAACTGGTGGGGATAGCTGTCAAGCACACCCTCGGGGTTCTTGATTTCCACGCGGGTCAGCAAGGCCGCAGCCTCGGCACGGGCAGCGGATTTAGGCGCAGACCGGTGGGTCTGAATGGTTTCGATGATCTGGTGACCGATGGTAAAAACCGGATCAAACGCCGTCATCGGATCCTGGAATATCATCGCGGCCACGCGGCCGCGCATCGCCGCCACCTCACGCTTGCTGGCGGACGCCATGTCGGTGCCCGCCAGCATCAGTTTATCAGCGGTGATCTTTGCGGGCGGCTCGCGCAGCAGTCGCAGCACGGCCATGCAGGTGACCGATTTTCCAGAGCCGGATTCGCCAACAATTCCAAGGCTTTCGCCCGCATCTACATGCAAGGACAACCCGCGCACGGCCTGAACGGTGCCGTCCGTCTGCGCAAAGCTGACGGTCAGATTTTCGATATCAACCAATCGCATCTGTCGCCCCGTTTCCCAAAAAGCTGCACCCCCCGACCACAGGCCGGGGGGTGCAAAAGACTTACTTGGTAATGTGGGTGTAGAAATACAGGCCCAACTGGCGCAGCGGGGTAAAGCCCAGGTTGTTCGGCTCTGTCGCCTCGCCCTTCAGATCCTTGCTGACGACGGTCACTGTAATCGGGTGCACCAGCGGGATCATTGACGCGTTGTCGATCAACACCTGTTCGGCCTGCTGATACAGCGGCGCGCGGTCTTCCCACGCCTTGCCGGCATCCGCAGCGGCGACCAGATCATCATAGGCCTTGATCTTATGGTCGTGACGCCCGCCGTTATAGAAGATGCCGTAAAAGTTCGACGGGTCGATATAGTCGTATTCATAGGGCGCAAGGAACAGGTTGTTCTTTTTCTCCATCATCCCGGCCATCCATTCCTTTTGCGGCAGGATTTTGATGTTCATCGTGATGCCGAGGATGTCTTTGAACTGCGCCTGCAGATATTGCAGCATCGGGCCAGAGATTGCACCGTTATAGCCGCCCTGGTCGCGATACCAGATCTCCACCTCAGGAAAGCCCACGCCATCGGGAAAGCCCGCCTTGGCCATATGTTCCTTGGCCTTGACCGGATCAAACACCGCCTGCGACGTGATCGCATCGTTATAGCCAGGATATCCCGGCGGCAGCAGCGATTTGCCGGGGATCGCCAGATCCTTCAGAACGGTCGAGGTCATCTCGTCGCGGTTGATCGCGTATTGCAGCGCTTTGCGCACGTCGATGTTGTCAAAAGGTGCTGACCCCAGATCGAACGAGATGTAGGACACCGCGAAGACCGCGTTATTGGTCACCTGATCCGGGAAGCGTTCCTTGACGAAAGGGATTTGCCCGGTGTTGAGGAAGGCAAAATCCGCCTCGCCAGCCATAAACGCTGGAAGGCCAACTTCTGGGGCACCCAAGGATGGGTCAATTTCCACCCGGTCAACCATCGCCTGCCATGGGCCGGTGTAAGTCGGGCTTTTGACCAAGACCATCTTATTGTTGGATTTTTCCCACGATTCCACAATGAACGGCCCGGAAGTAACCAGCGTTTCCACGTTGGCCGCGTATTCGTCGCCCAGCTTTTCCCAAACATGAACAGGCACCGGATACCACAGGCTGACCACGCCGGGCAGATAGCCCTTTGGCGTTTCCGTCACAACTTCGATGGTTTTGTCATCGACGGCGCGGATGCCAAGGGTGGAAACATCGGCTTTGCCTTCGGTCACCGGACCCCAGTTCTTGATAGCCCCCGCATAGCCCCAGTACCATGCGAAATCATAGCCCGTGGTCGCTGCGCGCTGCATCGCAAAGATATAGTCATTGGCCACCAGCGGTGCGCCATCCGACCACACAAGGCCATCGCGCAGCTTGAACGTCCATGTCAGGCCGTCTTCGGACTGGGTCCAGGACTCTGCCGCCATCGCGTTCAGTTCAAAGTTCTTGTCGAAACTGGTCAGCGGCAGTTGCACCACTTCGGGGTTACCGGCGCGGGCGTAGACGGTTTTCATATAGTCCATGTAGGTGCCGCTGGTGGTGTCACCGACGGAGTAGACAGTCGTTTCGGCGGCAATCGGCCCCGTCAGCAGTGCGGCTGTTACCAGCGCGCCTGCAATTCTGAAAAATGATTTCATGCGTTCCTCCTTGCTTGCAAATTGCTGTGTTCGGACGGCCCGACGCTCTGCGGCGGCTTGGGCGTTCAGGTGGCAGCGTGCAGATCGCGCAGGGTGCCAGCCTGATATGTCTGACAAATTCTTGGCGGCCATGCAACCTTTATTTGTCTGACAATTAAAGTTGGATGGCAGCGGGCAATGATCGCAGTCACATCAGCCTTACCCTTTTTTTGCCCAATGGGTGGCGAGTGACAGGCCAAACTCTGTCGGTCGCATCGCTGGCGCGCGGTCATGGATCGACAGTCCGGCGCGAAGCCCGAAAATGCGTTTACCATAGCACATCAGATGTTCTAACGATTGCATCCCGAACAGCGCGGCGGGCAGGAACGCCGCATAGGCGGCCTCGGCCCCTGCGAAATCGCCCGATTGCCACGCCCGCCAGCACCGCAGAACGCCGGGCAACACATCGGGGGCCACGATGAAACCTTGCACACCTGCCCGCAGGCAATCGGTCATTTCCAACCCGCCGCGCCCGTTCAGCACGGCAATATCGCGGCCGATGCGCGCAATCAGCCCGTGCAGGTCAGTCGCCCCGGTTTCCGATTTGATCTGGGTAAAACCGGGACAGCGGGCGCGCAGGGCCATGATATCATCATCGGAAAGCGACCGTCCCAGATACTGCGGCGCGTTCTGGATGGCGAAGGGCAGGCGGGTGCTGCTGCCCACGCGGGCAAAGAAATCAACATATTCGGCGGCGCTGTAGGTGCCCGCGATTGGCGGCTGCAAGATCAACCAATCAGCCCCTACCTTTTCGGCCACCCCAACCAGCGCCCGTTGTTCAGCCACAGAATTCCCGGCAATGGTTACCGACAGTGGCAAGCCCGCGCTGTCCTCCCGTGCCCAAGTGATGATATCCGCGCGTTCGTCAAACGACAGTTTGGCCACTTCGGTCGCCAGCCCCAGCACGGTGATGCCATCGGCACCCTGTGCGCGCACATAGGCCACTTGCGCCGCCATCGCATCCCTGTCCAGCCGTTCGTTTTCGTCAAATATTGCGTAAAGCACACAGTGAATGCCGGGAAAAACCTGTGCCATGTCTGCCATCTTGCGACCAACCTACCGTGATGTTGCCCCATTTGTGGCTCAAGGGGGGTGTTTGGGCAAGCGATGCCTCGCGTGCGCTGGCACTTGGTGCATACGGTCAAGACAGCCTTCGCCGTGCCAAAGTGCTGGCGGATCTGACAATACCTGCGGTGTCGATCCCGTAATGTTGGTAAAGATCGTCGATCGTGCCGGTTTGTCCGAAATGTTCAACACCCAAAGCGCGGCAACGGTGGCCCTGCACCGACCCCAACCACGCCAATGTGGCTGGATGCCCGTCGATAACCGTGATCAACGCTGCATCTTTTGGCACGGCTTCCAGCAAGCGCTGAATATGGCTTTGGGCGGTGTGATGGCCATGCTCGCGCGCCGTTTCAGCAGCCGACCACCCGGCATTCAACCGGTCTGCCGAGGTTACGGCCAACAAACCAATGTCTCGATGGTGTTCCGACAACTGGCTGACCGCGCGCACCACCTGTGGCGCAACCGCGCCCTGATAGGCAAGCACCAGATCGCAAGCAGGCCCCGGTTTGCGCAGCCAATAGCCGCCGTCGATAATGTCTTGCGCCAAGGTTTCCGTCATATCGCGGTGCGGCTGCTCAATAGGCCGGGTTGACAGGCGCAGATAAGCCGATCCGCCTGTAGCATCGCGCAACCAGCTCAACGGATTGGTCAGCGCATCGCCGTCACGCTGCATATAGTCAAAGGCAAACCGCAAGATCACCGATAATTCATCAACGAACGCGGGTTCAAACGCCGCAAGCCCGTCTTGCGCCATGCCGATCAGCGGTGTTCCGATCGACTGATGCGCGCCACCTTCCGGGGCCAAAGTTATGCCCGATGGCGTGCCCACCAACAAAAACCGCGCGTCCTGGTAACAGGCATAGTTCAACTGATCCGCGCCGCGATAGATAAACGGATCATACACCGTGCCAATCGGCAAAAGCCGCACGCCGTTGATGGCATGCGAAAGACCCAGCGCCGACAGCGTCAGAAACAAATTCGATTCCGCGATGCCCAATTCGATATGCTGGCCTTTTGGCGAAAACTCCCATGCAAAGGGCGACGGGATACGTTCGACCTTGAAGGTGTCGGCCATGGATTCGCGCGCAAACAGCCCCCGCCGGTTGACCCAAGGGCCAAGGTTGGTTGATACGGTTACATCCGGCGCCGTGGTGACAATGCGGGCGGCAAGTTCACTGTCGCTGCGCGCAACCTCGTTCAGGATCAGACCAAAGCCCATTTGCGTTGATATCGGTTTTGATCGCAGATCAACGGCTGGCAGATGTGCGGGCACCGGAATTTTTGGCGCGGTCAACCGCCGGTTTGTGGCATTGAAAAACGGCGCAGCCTTGATTGCGGTGGTGCAGGCGGGCGCATCGGCACTGTCCCATTTGTCCCATTCCTGCCCGATGCCCACACCCAGCCGCGATTGCAGCCCCGCCATTTGGGCGGGTGTCATCAGGCCCGCGTGGTTGTCTTTGTGCCCCGCCAGCGGCAGACCCATGCCTTTGATTGTATAACACAAAAACAGCGTGGGCCGGTCGTGGCTGCGGGCGGTATCAAAGGCTGTGGTCAACTCGGCCATGTCATGCCCGCCCAGATTGGTCATCAAGGCGGCCAACTGATCATCGGTGCGCCGGGAAAGCAGTGCCGTCAGCGGGCCTTGGTCGCCAAGATCATCAGACAACCGTTTGCGCCAGGCTGCCCCGCCCTGAAACGTCAGCGCCGCATAGACGGGGTTTGCGCAAGCCTCTATCCATACCTGCAATGCCGCGCCGCCCGGTTCTGCAAAAGCCGCTTGTTGCAGCCTGCCGTGGCGCAAAACCACCACATCCCAGCCAAAGCCGCGAAACATGTCCTGAAACCGCGCCCAAAGCCCTTCGCGGATCACCGCGTCAAGCGATTGGCGGTTGTAGTCAACCACCCACCAAAGGTTGCGCACCCCATGTTTCCAGCCTTCCAGCAAGGCTTCATAGATATTGCCTTCGTCCATTTCGGCGTCGCCCAACAGCGAAACCATCCGGCCGGGGGGGCGGCCATTCAGCCAGCCATGGGCCGCGACGTAGTCCTGCACCAGCGACGAAAACAGCGTTTGCGCCACACCCAAACCCACCGATCCGGTTGAAAAATCGACATCATCGACGTCCTTGGTGCGCGAAGGATAGCTTTGCGCACCGCCAAAGCCGCGAAAGTTCTTTATCTTGTCAATGGTTTGCGCGCCGGTAAGGTATTGAATTGCATGAAATACCGGTGCTGCATGTGGCTTGACTGCGATCCGGTCTTCGGGGCGCAGGCCATGAAAATAAAGTGCTGTCATGATCGTTACCATCGACGCGCAAGATGCCTGATGCCCGCCAACCTTGACGTCGGTATCGGCGGTGGCGCGCAGGTGGTTAGCGTTGTGGATCATCCAGCACGACAGCCACAACAGCCGCCGTTCAACGGTTTCAAGGGGATGTGCGACCATGGCTGTCTTTCGCGGGCTATCGGTTCTGGCTGGCACCAGTCTGCCATGCGGTCGCCGCAAGACGGGACCAAAGTTATGCTTGATTAGGGCCAACTTTGGTGAATATCATCAATAAAATACACTATATTAATGGAATCCGCTATGATTGACGAAATTGACCGGCGAATCCTGCGTGCTTTGCAGCGTGATGGCCGCATGACGATGCAAGACCTGTCGAACGAGGTGGGGCTTTCGGCTTCGCCCT
This sequence comes from Cypionkella sp., assembly GCA_031384605.1. Classification (GTDB taxonomy): domain Bacteria; phylum Pseudomonadota; class Alphaproteobacteria; order Rhodobacterales; family Rhodobacteraceae; genus JANNAT01. Next base: position 10,967 of record JANNAT010000010.1, on the reverse strand, counting down.
GCGCGCGGCGGGTGACGATGCTGGAAAAGGCCGGAATCATAAAGGGCTATGCAGCTGTGATCGACGAGGTTCGGCTGGGATTTGCGGTGTCGGTATTTGTTTCGGTCAAACTGGACAAGCAAGTCGACGATGCGCTGAAAACCTTTGAGGCGCGGGTGAAAAGCTATCCCGAAGTTGTCGATTGCTGGCTGATGACAGGCGCGCGCGATTACCTGATCCGCATTGCCACCACCGATCTGGTCGAATTCGAAGCGTTTTTGACGGGGAAGCTGACAAAGATCGAAGGCGTCAGTTCTATCGAATCCTCTATTCCGTTGCGCCGGGTAAAAGCCGCAACGGCGCGGCAGGCCTGACAGGGCTGCCTACGCGGCAATCCCTTCGACAAACGCCACCATCCGCGGCAAACACACACGGCGCAGATCATAGCGGGCAATCGCGGTTTTGCGCGCCGCCACACGCAGCGCCGCAGAACGGTCTGGTTCCGCCAAGGCTTGGGTCAGCGTCGCCGACCACGCCGCCACATCAAAGAAATCCACCAGCGTGCCGTTCACACCATCGGTTATCGCTTCAGCCACTGGTGCCGTATTCGATGCCACCACATGGCACCCCGCCGACATCGCCTCGATCATCGACCAGCTAAGGACGAACGGATAGGTCAGATAGGCATGCGCGCGGCTGACCTGCATCAAAGACACAAAATCCGCATAGGGGATTTTGCCCATGAAATGCACGCGCGACATGTCCAGATCGGCGCGCACTTCGGATAAGAAACGCTCTTTCCAACCCTTTTCATCTTTCGGCGAAGCCCCGTAACTTACCTCGTCGCCGCCCACGATCACAACTTGGGCCGCTGGCCGGGCGGCCAGTATGGCCGGCAGCGCCCGCATAAAGATATGATAGCCGCGGTAAGGTTCCAGATTGCGGTTCACAAAGGTCAGCACCTCATCCCCGGCCTTCACCACCCGGCTATCGGGCAACTCAAAGCGGGCGGCAGGGTTGGGCACCATCACATCGGTATCTACCCCGTCATGGATCACCCGCAACATGCCGCGAATGCTGGCCGGATAGGTTGACGCCTGCCATTCCGTCGGGCAAACGCCGGCATCCGCATGCACCAAAGCTTGGCCCAAATGCCCGGCGCGCCCCTGAGAGATCATCACCTGATCAAAGCTGGGCGCGCCAAATTCCGGATCAAACCCCACATCCGCGCCGCGGCCTTTATAGTAAAACTCGGCATAGACGATCAGCTTTGCCTCTGGCCAGACCTCTTTCAAAAACAGCGTCTCGCCCCAGCCGGAATGGCCGATGATCACATCGGGGGTGTAGCCCTTGTCGTTGCGCAACTGCAGTGCGGCGCGTGCCACCGTTACGCCGCGGTCGCTCATCAAGGTATAGTTTCGCCCCAAACGCGTGGCCGCCGGATCAACTTTTGCCGGCTCGTGTTTATAGCGAAAAACCGGGATCGGCGACGGACGGTTGTTGCCAAGATCGGTCAGCGCCAGACAGTCATGCCCGCGCTTGGCCAGTTCTGGCGCCAGATGCGGAAACTGGCCCGGAAAGTTCTGATGCACGAACAGAATTTTCACGGCGCAGCCCCGAACGCCGCCGCCATCAGCGCCTTGGTATAGTCATGCTGCGGGTTGGCAAAAATATCTGTGCTGATGCCCGCCTCGACCACATCACCGTCTTTCATCACCATCACTTTATGCGACAGCGCGCGCACCACCCGCAAATCATGGCTGATAAAGACATAGGCCAACCCCCATTTGGCCTGCAAATCCCGCAGCAAATCCACGATCTGCACTTGCACTGTCATATCCAGGGCACTTGTCGGTTCATCCAGCACCACCAGTTTTGGGCGCAGGATCATCGCGCGCGCGATGGCGATGCGTTGGCGTTGGCCACCGGAAAATTCATGCGGATACCGCGCGGCCATCGCCGGATCAAGGCCGACCTCGGCCATCATCTCGGCCACCATTTCTGCCCGGCTGCGGCCCGGATCAACGCCGTGAACGCCCAGACCTTCGGCAATAATCTCGGACGCTGTCATGCGCGGCGACAGGCTGCCGAACGGGTCTTGAAACACGATCTGCATTTCGCGGCGCATGGTGCGCAGCGCGGCTCCGGTCACGGCAGACATGTCTTTGCCCAAAATCGTGACTTGCCCGGTGGACGCGATCAACCGGATCAGCGCCAAGGCCAGCGTGGTTTTACCAGACCCACTTTCGCCCACGATGCCAAGGGTTTCGCCCGCACGCACTGATAAAGTGGCCTCGTTCACCGCTTTGATATGGCCCACGGTTTTGCGCAAAAAACCGCGCTGGATGGGGAACCAGATGCGCAACTTATCGGCTTGAACCACTATGGGCGCATTCGGGGCGACGGCACCCGGACGCCCCTTTGGTTCGGCCGCCAGCAGTTTTTGCGTATAGGGATGCCGGGGACTTGCAAAAATCGCGGCCGTTGGGCCCTGTTCAACAATCTCGCCGCCCTGCATCACGCAAACCCGGTCTGCGATGCGGCGCACGATGCCCAAATCATGGGTGATGAACAAAAGGCTAAGGCCTTCGCTGCGTTTCAGATCGGCCAGCAGATCAAGAATTTGCGCCTGAATTGTCACGTCAAGCGCCGTTGTGGGTTCATCTGCGACCAGCAATTCGGGGCCATTGGCCAGTGCCATCGCAATCATCACCCGCTGTCTTTGCCCGCCTGACAATTGATGCGGATAGGCGGTCAGGCGGTTGGTCGCATCGCGGATGCCGACCTTGTTCAGCAATTCAACAATGCGGGTGCGGGCCGCGTCGCCCTTCAGGCTTTGATGCAGGCGCAGGCTTTCGCCGATCTGGGTTTCAATCGTGTGCAATGGGTTCAAAGAGGTCATCGGCTCTTGAAAGATAAAGCTGATGTCATTGCCCCGCACGGTGCGCAAGCTGGCCTCGGAGGCCCCAACCATTTCGCGGCCCAGATAGGTGACGGATCCGGTTACCAGCGCGCTGTCGGGCAGCAGGCCTACGGTGGAAAGCGCCGTCACCGATTTGCCCGAACCGCTTTCGCCGACAATTGCCACGGTTTCACCCTTGGCCACGGTGAAACTGACGCCGCGCACCGCATGGATATCGCGGCCATCTTGACGAAAGCCGATATTCAGGTTGTCAACCGCCAGAACCACGTTCATCTAAAGGTCTTTCTGGGGTCAAACGCATCGCGCACGCCTTCAAATATGAACACCAGCAACGACAACATGATCGCAAAGGTAAAGAACGTGGTGAACGCCAGCGACGGCATTTGCAGATTTTGCTGCGCTTGGCGTGACAACTGGCCCAGCGACGGCAACGATGCGGGCAGCCCAAATCCCAGATAATCAAGGCTGGCCAGTGATCCGATCGTGCCCGAAATCACAAAAGGCAGCATGGTCAGGGTGGCCACCATCGCATTTGGCAGCACATGGCGGAAGATGATCACCCGGTCGGGCACACCCAACGCCTTGGCCGCGCGGACATATTCGAAATTGCGCGCCCGCAGGAATTCGGCCCGCACCACGCCGATCAACCTTGTCCAGCCAAACAGCACCATAATGGTGATCAAGATCCAAAAGCTGCGTTGCCAGACCGAAAACACGATGATGATAAAGTAAAGTTCCGGCACACCGCCCCAAATTTCCAGCAATCGCTGAAAGATCAGATCAACCTTGCCGCCGAAATAGCCCTGCAATGCCCCCGCGGTTATGCCGATGATCGAGGTCAGAACCGTCACAATCAGCCCAAACGCCACCGACAATCGAAACCCGTAAATCACCCGCGCCAGCACGTCGCGGCTGGTGTCATCGGTGCCCAGCCAGTGGGTGGCATCAGGTGCCGACGGGGCAGCGGCCCCTCCCAGATTATTGATGGTGTTGTAACTGTAGGGGATCAGCGGCCAAAGGATATAGCCTTCGGAAAACCCTGCGCTGCCCGCATCAAACTTGCCCAACGCAACGGCCTGCATCATCGTTGTGGGTTCGTCAAAGCAATCAATCAACCCGCCGGTCAGGATAAGACACTGCACTTCGGACGATTTATAATTGGCTTCCGTCCGCAAATCGCCACCGAAATCGGCCTCGGAATAAAACGTTACAAACGGCATCCGCCATTCGCCGCGATAGCTTACCAACAGCGGGCGATCATTGGCCAGCACTTCGGCAAAAAGGCTGATGCCGAACAGGATCGAGAACAAGATCAACGACCAATAGGCGCGGCGGTTCGACGTGAAATTGCGCCAGCGGCGTTGGTTTAGCGGGGAAAGCGCCATCTATCCCCTCCGCTCAAAATCAATACGCGGATCGATCCAGACATACATCAGATCAGAAATGATCCCCACCACCAGCCCCATCAGGCCAAACGCAAACATCGTGCCAAAGATCACCGGATAATCGCGGTCAAGGGCTGCGTCGTAGCCAAGTTTGCCCAAACCATCCAGGCTGAAGATCGTCTCGATGATCAGGCTGCCGCCGAAGAACACCGAAATGAACAGGGCCGGAAAACCCGCAATCACAATCAACATGGCGTTGCGAAAGACGTGGCCGTAAAGCACCGACCGCTCCGATAACCCTTTGGCCCGCGCGGTCATCACATATTGCTTTTTGATCTCGTCCAGAAAGCTGTTCTTGGTCAGCAAGGTCAAGGTGGCAAAGGACGCAACGGTTGACGCGACCACGGGCAAGGTGATGTGCCAGAAATAGTCAGCGATTTTCCCAAACACCGACAGATCGTCAAAATTGGACGAGGTCAGCCCCCGTGACGGAAAAATCTGCCAGTATGACCCACCGGCAAACAACACCAGCAACAGGACCGCCACCAACAGGCCGGGTATCGAATAGGCGGCGATGATGATGCCGGAGGTCCAGCTGTCAAACACCGACCCATCGCTGACGGCTTTGCGAATGCCCAAGGGGATCGAAATCAGATAGGCAATCAGCGTGGTCCACAGCCCCAACGTTATCGACACCGGCATTTTTTCGATCACCAGTTCAAAGACGCCAACCGACCGAAAATAACTTTTGCCAAAGTCAAACTGGATGAATTTGCCCATCATGATGGCAAATCGTTCCACCGCCGGGATCATTTCTTTTTGGCAATCCCTGGCCTGTTGAATCAACGTGCCTTCATAGCCGTCAGGGCAAATGAAGCGGGCAAAGCCAAATTCAACTTCCAGCTTGGCGCGAAATTCGGGCGGCAGGCCGCGCGCCCCCACATAATCGCCCTGGCCTTTGTCGGCACCCGCATCACCTTCGCCGGCACCACTGACGCTTAGTTCAGCTTCGCCTTCCAGCCGCGCTTCGATCCGGTCAAACGGGCCACCGGGCACGAATTGGGTCAGCGCAAAGTTGACCACCATGATCCCGAACAACGTCGGGATCACCAGCAAAAGACGACGAAGAATATAGGCTGCCATGAATTACTTCAGCACGCCCGAGGCCTTCAGCTTGTCAGCTTTCTCGGCGTTGAACCACCAGAAATCAATCTCGCCCAAGGCATAGGGCGGCAGGGCTTCGGGGTGTTCGTATTGGTCATAGTAGGCAACGGTATGGGTATTTTTATACCATTGCGGCACCCAGAATTTCAGCGTGCGCAACACGCGGTCCAAAGCGCGCACTGTCAGGTCCAAGTCTTCGCGGGTCTTTGCCCCCTCGACCAGATCCAACAGCCTATCCACTGCAGGGTTTGAAACGCCTGCCCGGTTGCGGGTAGAGTTGTTGACGGTTGTCGATGCATAGGCTTGCTTAAGCTCTCCGCCCGGCTCATATCCGCCATTAACCGCATTTCCCACGATGATGTCGAAGTCAAAATTCGGCGGATCGGTGCGCTGGCTTAGTTGGGCTGCATCAATCAGGTTCAACGACGCATCAACACCTAGCGCCCGCAGGTTTTCCACATAGGGGCTGATCACCCGTTCAAAGGTCGGGCGGTCTTCCAGAAATTCAACCGTCAGCGTCTCACCCTTGGCATTGCGGCGCATTCCGTCATCGCCCGCAGGCCAGCCCGCCTCATCCAGCAAGGCGGACGCGCGGCGCAGATTGCCGCGATCAAGGCCTTTATCGACATTGGAAACCGATCCCATGATCGGCTCATCCGTCAAAATCGTCACGGGCAGCAAGCCTTCGTCGATCAGCGGCTGTAAAATGGCCGCCTCGGCAACCGTGGCGGGGCCAACAGCGGCCATAGCGGTATTTTCCCAGATAGAGTTGATCCGCGAATAAAGACCGTAAAACAGCGTCTGGTCTGACCATTCAAAGTTGAACATCAAACCAATGGCTTCGCGCACACGGGGATCCTGGAATTTCTCGCGCCGCAGGTTGAACAAAAACGCCTGACCGGATGCAATGTTGCCATTCGGCAATTCGGCCTTGATCACCGACCCATTCGACAAATTTTCAAAATCATAGGCCGTGGCCCAGTTTTTCGCCGAGTTTTCGTTGCGAAACGTGTAGACGCCCGATTTGAACGCCTCAAGTGCGGCCGTATCATCGCCGAAATATTCGATGCGGATGCGGTCAAAGTTATTGCGCCCAAGGCCCAAGGGCAGGTTTTGCGCCCAATAGTCTGGGTTGCGTTTGTAGACAACTTGCTGACCCACATTCATTGTGTCCAACGAATACGCCCCGGTTCCCAGCAGCGGCTTCAGGCTGGATTCTTCAAGATCTTGTTTGTTCGCCTCGTAATAGGCTTTGGAAATAATCGTCAATCCGCCCGCCTGCGCAGGCATATCGCGAAAGTTTGTGCCGGGACTGAAGGTAAATTTCACGCGGTACGGGTCCAGCAATTCTGCGGACAGATATTTCTCGTTGGCCACGGCGCGGTATTCGGCAATGCCTTTTTCGCGAAACAGGTTATAGCTGAAGATCACATCTTCGCCGGTCATCGGGGTGCCGTCTGAAAACTTTACATCTTTGCGCAGATTGAAGATCACCCATGACCGATCCAGCGGATATTCCATCGTTTCGCACATAAAGCAGTAGGCTGATCCGATCTCATCGGCGGTGCCTGCCATGATGTTTTCATAGGCGATGCCGGCATACGCCTCGCCCACGCCTTTTACCGAATAGGGGTTCAGGCTGTCAAACGTACCGGGGCGCCATTCGGAAATCTCGCCGCCTTTGGGGGCATCGGGGTTCACATAGGCAAGATGCGGGAAATCAGCCAGGTATTTCAGCTCACCAAAGGTAGATATCCCATGTGAGATAATCGTTGTCTGATCCTGGGCGCGTGCGGCAGTGGCGAAAAGGGCAGCAATTATCAACGCCCCCGCACCCAAATGCTGCACCCAAAGGCCACGTTCCAACGCCTGCGCTTTGACCTGTTTTGCCATAGATCGTCTCCCGCTATCGTGCGACTTTGCCGCTTGCTTCTTGCCTTATGCTAAATCGGAAATTGCCCGTGCCACAAGGCGCGAATGCGTGAGCGGTGGTGATAACAATTGTATCCAATGAAAAAGGCCGCCCAAATGGGCGGCCAAGCCCGCAAAAGCGGCTTACCTTACTGGACTGTGGCCAGATAGGCGATCAGATTGGCGCGGTCTTCAACCTTTGGAAGGCCTGCAAAAGACATCTTGGTGCCGGGCATGTAGGCCTTGGGACTGGTCAGAAACCCGTTCAGGTTTTCGGGTGACCACACCGCATCGGTTAGGGCCAGAATGGCTTCGGAATAGCCAAACCCAGCAACGATGCCTTTGTTACGATTTACGACGCCGTTCAGATGCGGCCCGGTGCCATTGCCGCCGTCAAGTTTGTGGCAGGCTTTGCATTTGCCAAACACCTTTTCGCCGGCCGTGGCATCCGCTGCGGCAAAAACCACGTCAAAGGCCGGGCCCTCTTCGACGGCAACATCGCCGCCTTCTGCGGCCCCCGTGTCAATCGTATAGGCTTGTGCCACTTCTTCGCCGTCATGACTTTCGGCAGGCGCGGTGTGATACAGCGCATCCGCCGCCCATGTGGCGAACAAGAACACTAGGAATGACGCGCAGGTTGCGCCGACGGCCTTGGTCAAAGTCATTGTATCGAACATGCAGCACCTTCCATTCGGCCAAAGTTGCCGAGTTCCGTCTCTTCGCGCTATCTACCCGCTTCCCCCGCCCGGTTTCAAGGTGTAGTAGCGCGACCAATCGCCCCTACCGCTGGGTTTTTACGTCGGAGTAATCGAAATGTCGGGTCTAATCGCGTTTCAGGGGGAGTTGGGGGCCTATTCGCACGAGGCGTGTCGCCAAGCACGGCCCGGAATGGACGTTTTGCCGTGCCGCACCTTTGAAGACGCAATCGAAGCCGTCAAATCGGGCGAGGCCGCGTTGGCCATGCTGCCGGTGGAAAATTCCACTTATGGCCGCGTTGCCGATATTCATTCCTTGCTGCCCGGATCAGGCCTGCACATCATCGACGAGGCGTTTGTGCGGGTGCATATCGCCTTGCTGGCGGTGCCCGGTGCGCAGCTGACCCAGATCGAAACGGCGATGAGCCATACTGTCTTGTTGGGCCAATGCCGCGACTATCTGAAAGCGCATAATCTGCGGGCGCTGACCGGGGCCGATACCGCCGGGTCGGCGAAAATCGTCGCAGAACGCGCCGATCCGAAACTGGCGGCTTTGGCATCGGCGCTGGCGGGCGAAATTTACGGATTGACCGTGATCGCTGACAAGATCGAAGACCAATCCAACAACACCACCCGGTTTTTGGTGATGTCACCGAACCCTGATCATGCGCGCCGCGCCGATCACATGATGACCACTTTCACCTTTCGGGTGCGCAACATTCCGGCGGCGCTTTATAAAGCGATGGGCGGCTTTGCCACCAATGGCGTCAACATGACCAAGCTGGAAAGTTACATGGTGGGTGGCAGTTTCACCGCGACGGCGTTTTATGCCGATAACGAAGGCCATCCAGATGACGCCCCAGTGCAGCGGGCGCTGGAAGAATTGGCGTATTTCACCACCGAGATGGAAATTCTGGGCGTGTATCCTGCTGATCGCCGCCGGGGATAACCCTTAGGACGGTTCAGGTTTTGACGGAAGCAGACATATCGGAAAACGCGTTCGAGCAAAGCGAGAGGCAGCGATTTCCGGTTCCGATCAGACCTGAACCGCTTTAGCCTGCCCGCGCAGATCGAAAGCGTTGCTCAACATTGGCAGCCAATTGTGCGACGCGCTGTTCAAACTTGCGGTCCACCCGTGCGCGGGCCAGCCGCAGCGATTGCAAGAACAGCCTAGCTGCCAAGGTGCGCGGGGTGACTTCGGCAACCACATGAATGCGGGTGCGCCGCGACGACATTTCCATCATATCCACTTGAGCGGTGCCGTCGACTGACGGCGATTGCCCGGCAAAGGCCAACTGGGTGGGCGCGTCGAAGGTAACAACCCGCAAATCGATCATGCGCGGACGCCCCCGATAGGAAAACCGCGATTTCCACGACATGCCCGCCCCTGCCTGCGTCAGTGTATCAGTGCGCTCAACTTCGGCACCCCGCCGCATTGCCGCGCGTTCCCAACCATCAAAATCGCTTAAGGCTTTGAACACAAAAGCTGCCGGGGCTTCGATGTCTTGTTTGGTGGTAAATCGCATCTTGCCCGTCCCTTTGTGCCTTGAACCTGCAACCGGGTTGCAACGCCGACACTCTTATCTTCTTTGGGCTGAATCTGGCGTTATTCCAGCCGATCCGCAAGCCAGTTGGCCATCAGGAAATGCGCAATAGCGCCTTTTCTGCTGGGTTTAATCGTTGGGTGTTGCCCGGCAAACACCGCAACCAGCTCTTCCCTTGTGATCCACAGCGCGTCTTCCAACTCTGCCGGATCAATCGTGATGGTGTCTGAGGTGGCCTCGGCGATGCAACCAAACATCAGCGACGCGGGAAACGGCCAGGGTTGGCTGGCCAGATAGCGCACGGCACCTATGGAAATGTTGGTTTCCTCGGTCACTTCGCGGCGCACGGCGGCCTCCAGCGTCTCGCCGGGTTCAACAAAGCCTGCCAGCAACGAATACATCCCCGCAGGCCAAGGGGCTGACCGCCCCAGCAACAGGCTGTTGCCGCGCACCACCAACATGATCACCACCGGATCGGTGCGCGGAAAGTGATGCGCGCCGCACGCGGGACAGGTGCGCTGCCATCCGGCGTGGCTGACCAACGATGCGACACCGCAGGCCGCACAAAACCCGTGGGTGCCGTGCCATTGCAGCATGGCCTTGGCCGTGGCAGCCATTTCCGCGTCGCGCACCGTCATTTGTGCCATCAGGCCGCGCAAATCCTGAAAGCTGATGGTTTCGGGAAGGGCAGGGTGGGTTTGCCGGCTTTGATCCAGAAAACCACCGACCAGATCATCGCCCGGCACCGGCGCCGGCATCCAGCCCGAGATATCAACCGCAAACCGGGCAGTGCCGTCGTCCAAGCCCAAAAACAACGCAGGCCCCCCCCCCGCCAGCACCGCATGATCCGCAGGCAGCCAAGCCAATGTTGCACTTTCGTCAAACAGCGGCTTGCCGCGCCAGATGGGCAAGACGGTGCCTTGCGCCAAATGCGCCGCCATAGCCCCCGCATCATTGCGCAGCGCCGCCACCCGGTCCAACCCCGATCCGCCGAAGGTTACATGTTCCGCATCGCGCATCTGTTGTCCTTTGTTCTTTGACATGCTTGATGCCACGTTGCAGCGCCCATCGCAAATCCACAACCACACTGTGAATTTTGCAACTTATGCGAGAAAAATGTGCGCCGCATGCGCGCTTTGCCTTTTCTTTCTGCGCGAAACTGCGATGTTTTGCATAACAAACGAAGGAAAGTGGTAGGACGTCTTTTGGCAACCGCTTTGAATACCCAGTCTTTGGCAGGGCCTGCACTTAGACCAGACTCGGCTGCAAACAAGTCGCCAGAGGCCGGTGCAACGTTGAAGTTGCGTGTTCTTGCCACGTCGGATTTACATGCAAATATATTGGCTTGGGATTATCACGCCAACAA